>JAFRSR010000436.1 GCA_017427485.1 Kiritimatiellia bacterium | reverse complement strand
CGAGTTCGACGGACGGGAATACCGCATTCCGAAGACATTCAGGCAATACGTGTGGCTGGCCCTGAGACCCGAAGAGCGGCAGTTCTACGTCCTTGAGACGAAACCCGATCCAACCGTCTTGGAGATTCCTAGAATTCTAGGGAAATACTACTACTGAAACCCGGAATATGGCCGAGCTTTGAACTTTCCCATTTTGCTCGCCCAAGTATTCCCGTTTTGCTCACCCCGCAACATCTCAAACTTGACATCCCAATCAATCACCCAGCAAACCCCATCGTTATAAAAGGGCATCGACGAGTCTGAAAGCATAACTCTTCTCATAAATTGCCTATTTACAGACTCTGTCTTTAACTGTCGATCACCCTTGCTGCTTGCTCCTTATTGGCATCATACTCCTCCATATGTCGTACCGCGCTACGAAGCACCTTAGTTAAATCACGTAGTCTAGCTCTACGGCTTAATGGCATTTCAACCCGTTCAACATAACCATCTAGATAATTTGCCAATCTATTAATTGATGGGATTTGATGGCGCTCAAAGTCTGCACTATTAGAAACACGCAAAATATTGCTCCGCACTTCCCGCTCGATAAAACAAAGTCCCGCCACAGGCAAATTGGCAACATCCTCCACCTTTTTGCACTCATCGATTTCAGCAAAAAGGGCCCATTCCCCTTCTGCTGACTTTATCAATTCATCTGCCAAGACTCTATCCCCGTTCTTCAACGCCTCAAAAAGCCTATCTATCCGATCCTTAACAGAATCCTTTAGCTTTTCTTCATAAAACCGATCGATTTCATTGTACAGGACCTGTATTCCCTTCAGTTGAGAGTCTTCATATCTGTGCATCTGAAGCGAAAACATTGATGCACGATCTGGAATTGGTTCATATTTTTCACGAAGATGTATATAGTGAACGAACCTCTCCACCATATCATCTGAATACGGCCACTCAGAAACATATGTTTTGCTTCTAATAAAATAGAAACAAGCATATATTTTAAGGATGTCAGAAAAACCGTACCTTGCATCTTCAAGGAATGTCATTACTTTATCAATATTTTTCAATATATCAGCTTCCTCAGACATCCAATATTCATCCAATCTTGCTAAAGTCTCACCCTCTGGGGTTTGCTTCTTATCAAGAATTTCAGTGATTTCCTTAATCAAGCGCTCTCCATCAATAACACCTTTAAGCGCATATTCGAAAAGAGAAGGGATATATATATATCGCCTATCAAAGGGCTCGCAGTATTCGTCATAGAATACACAGGCCTTTTGCATCCCAGTAGTCAAATTAACCCGCTTCTCCTTTGTTGTATAAGACAAATACACGGTCCACAAGCAATCAAGACAGGCATTATCTACTAAATCTTGTGGTTTAAATAATCCGATTGCGACTGCGTGTACCAGAGGCGCAAGCGACCAAAATATATCAACGATGTACTTTTGAGCAACATCATTTCCCAAATGGGCTATGACGTCAATAAGTCCATCTATGAGCATTGACACAACACGAAGATTTACAATATCTTTCTGAGTAATAAAAAGCGAGAGATCATCCTTTATCGCATCATGGAGCCAATCAATCCTTGAACATTTCTGTATCACAAAATCATTCACAAGATCGCCGCTTAGCATTGTAATATCAAGTGACCGACGTACGTACTTCTCTTTACACTCAAAGTAAGAACTTTTCTCATCAATTCTTGTCTCATCACCAATCAACACAACATGATAACCGTGCCGTATATAGTCTTCATATAAGTGTCCCAACACCTGTGTTCGAATTTCATCATTAAGGGCTCGTTCAAGGTCATCGAGAACGATTAGAGTATTGTCTTTGTCTATCTGGTAAGCCTTATGTCTTCTTTTCTTCCATATATGAGATATCGTGGAATGCAGGAACTTATACAATAAACCGTCCGTGCTTCCCAGATGATTCAACAGTCTTCCCAACCAGTACTCAGACCTTATATCCTCCACACTAACACCAAGTGTAGAAGCTAGAGAAGAAAGAAGCAATTGTGTGACAATTTGTTCGTAATCGTGAACACCAAGCATTGAAGCATACAAGAGTTTTCCGCGACACTTCCGTAACATATCCTTCAATTCGTGTTCAACATAATACGTCTTGCCACAGCCCCATCCACCATTAATCATTATGGCATAATCTGGATTGTCAGCAGCACGATATGCTTCTATTACGCTATTAATTTCGTCATACATCTTTTTAGGATGGCTAGCAAAAGGGGCAGACCCTTTTAATACCGTTCATAGATACAGTTATTGGGCCAAACGCCCTTCCATAGCATCCGCATGGGAATATCACCGGCACGCCAACGACGAACTCCACGCCCGCCGCCTTCAACCCAATAACGGCTATTCCGACGCATACGCCATCAGATTTCCGACCAATTGATAGACTGCCGTTGCCGGATTCCGATCATGGAAAGGAACATCAGCAGCCCAGCGATTGTATGCGCGTTGCGCACGTTGGATTGCCACCTTCAAACGTGGTAAAAGGACGTCAAACATCTCCGCTGAATTCTTCTTATAAGTTTGCCCCAGATACTTGGACAACATCTCCGCATAATGGTCACGGGTTATGCCGCCTCCAACATTCTCCTGGAAATGAAAAAGGTACCAAAGTTCAAATGCCTCATTGCTCCAAGCCGCGTTCCAATGCGGGTACAACACGTCCCCCTTCATGCCGAACTTACGGTTTTCCTGCTCCGCGAGTGTGATTGCATTATCAAAATCATCATCTGGGAAACTATCCTTATCAAAGACTAGCCAGACATGATAATAGGGAGCATTGTCACTTTGATTTCGCTTGGTTATCTCTTCCCTTGCCCTCTCAACAAGATTCAATGTATTGTCTTGCCCCCCGATAACAACTATCTTGTCGCCTTGTCCACCAGGCAATCTCTGCCGAATAGACTCAAAATAATTGGGTTCTGTTTTCGTACCCTCGCAGACAATGAGATAATAGCGGCCCTTCGGTCTTCTGCCAGCAGTTCGTTGCTTCCAGTCATTCCAAGCCGCCTCATTCTCGGCTTCCTGAATCAGCCCCTTACGTACCTTGCTCATGGTCTTCTCCACACAAATCAAACTGACCAATGAAGGGAATTGCTCCGTATTCTCCAGCCAGGTACTCCTTCTCAAAAGAGGCATCGTTTCTGACCTGTCTCCCGTCTTCATAATGAAAATCGACAAGCGAATAGATGCGTGACGCAAACTCACCTGTACGCTCCGCAAAATAGACTTGATCCCTGCGAAGCAACTGCTCTTTTTTATTGCGTGACGGACTATACACCTTGCAGTTCAGCAAGTTGGTGTCATGAGTGTTGAATACCAACTGGGCATTCTTGGGATTCGTCTTAGGATCGTTGAAAAGCTTGATGATCTCTCGTGTCAGGATCGGATGCAGTCGAGAATCGAGTTCATCGATGAAAATCAAAGAACCAGTGGAAAGCGCATTGAAGATTGGTCCTGCCAGATCAAACGCCTTTTGCGTCCCTAGCGATCCAAGAAAATCAAACGGCAGTCTAATGATTTCCTTCCCGTCCATCTTGTGTTTCATCATTACGCGATAACGAGTTCGTTTCATCGGCATGCCATCCGCCCCGACTCTTCCTGAATCATATTCTTCGCGCTCCACATCAAGGCCGTCTACGCTAGGATCGGTCATATTGATGAAACGAACGATCTCCTCACAAAACCTCCCTTCGGCAATCATTCTGGCCGTACGGGACATGCGGTTCTGCGAAGCCATGATGAACGACCAGGAGGACATCTCCTTCAGTATTGTAATAGCCTCTCTTACGGCCAACCCGGCACACGTTGACAAGAACAACGCATTCTCGCGCGTTTTATCGACGATAAGATCATCAGCACCGGCAAACGACGGATGAACCTCAATCGCATCCTCTACGCCATCACGCTTCCGCACGAATTTCGGCCTGAGCGTGGCCGATTCCTTCGTCTTGGTGTACAGCCACTCCGACTCAATTCTCTTGGAGGTCGCGGAAAAACCATACTTGTACCACACCTCTTCCACGACGAATTCGAGTTCAAAAGTCGTGGGCATGTCCGGGCTCGTCATGTCAAAGAGAAAAGGAATCACGGGAATATCATCCGTTGCGGCACGTTCAAAGGAGGATGTCCGTATGAAATCCACGCAAGAAAACATCGCCTTGAAGAGATTTGACTTGCCGCTTGCGTTTGCACCATATAAGGCTAAAGTACGCAAGACAGCATCCTTTCCGTCAAGAGGAAAAGTATTCTCCTCACGCCGTTCCTTGCAGGTTCGAACGGCCATCATGTCAAGAGTTTGGCGTTCACGAAACGACAAAAAGTTCTCCAATGAGAAACGAATGAACATCTTATGACCTCTTTAAGACTTATGAGTGCATTGTCTAATAGTATAACATATCTAACCGAACGCGGTTAACATAATTACGGTAAAATCAAAATATCGTCCATTTTGTAAGAAGAAAACCGGAATCAATGTTATTATTTACGATTTCTTCACAACATTGTTGCATGCGCAAGGTCCTTATGCTATAATAAACACAAATCAAACAGGAGAAAGCTCATGAACGTACGAAACATCAGAGGAACGTCTAATAGCAATAGAGGAATAGCTTGGTTACGTCTTTGGAAAGAGGCCAATGGCATTACTCCATCGAAGTCTATTCACTGTTCTGTATCAGGATGCACGGCGATAGCTGAGGTTGGTGCACATGTCATCAAAGACTATACAGGTATGCGGCAGTTCATCGTCCCGATGTGTCGCGAGCACAACTTGGCGTATGGTGTTGACCTGCGCATAAACTCGGGCATCACACCAATGCCAGTGAATCCATAACTTCAGACCGACTCGATAACGGAGAAGAGAAAGGAGGTGAATGAATATGGCATGTAGCAAATCTTGTCGCGTGACATCCAAGAAGATTGGTTCAGTCGCAAGTAAGGCCCTCCGCGACGGTCGTACAAGCACTACCACTAAAAGGCTGGCCGGCAGTACCCTGTCGCAGCGGAAACCTTGCAAGTGAGATGACAATGTCACGATTTAATCCATACTAACGAGCAGAAGCGAGTTTCTGCTCGTTTTTTATTTCTAGCACCTACGAACCAAGTAGACAACTCACATTCAGAAGAAGGGGAGGTTCTATGCAAAATTTGCACAAAACCCTTTTCGGTCAACAATTTTCGCTCCAACCAATTATTGTGCAGTTCTTGCACATTAAGACTCAGGCCGATTTCCTTGGGCAGGCGGCCGTTATGTATTTGCGGTTTTCGGACACGATGCGCATGGCGATCGCAGACTCAACTTCGTCCATGTTGGTCTCGCTGAGTTCCCCAGACGTCATGATGTAGGCGGCTTTGCCGGTTCTGAGGTTGACAACTCGGAAATTCCCTGCATCTAGCGTTACCGCATAACCGTTTAGCACCAAGTCCGAGTTCTCGGCAATAGCCCTTGCTTTATCCTCATCCATACCGAACCTCCACTTTCTTAATGTTTTTCAGAAAAGAATCAGTGTCGTAATAGAGATTGTCAAGAATCTGGCGAATGTCAATGTAGTCTTCCACTTCGCCTTGCCCATAGTCTGCCCCGACCTCCAAATATCCATCCTCCCACCGTTTGACGCGCGTATACCTCAAAAGACGGGGAGACGTGGCAAAGCGGATCGTATCACCGCCTGCCACGAACAAGGAATAGCTTCCTTTGCTGGACAATATCGCCGAAGTTTCCATGGGTGCTAAAGGGTCAGCGACTTTGATACAGTTCATTGATACAGAAGGTAGTTGCTAGACACGCTGTGGCAAGGGCGCCCTCGCCCTTGCGGCAAGGCCGAGGCGGCCTTGCTACATCGGGGATGCTCAAGGGGCATCCGCATGGGAACTTCACCGGCGCGCCGGCGAAGAACCCCGCGCCCGCCGCCTTCAACCCGTCAACAGACCTTTCAACCATCTACCACCATCACTTCATCCGCGCGGCACGTCATATATTGCAATATGTGACGCGCCTCCTCTTTTGTCAAAACGGGTCTGACCGGTCTTACCTCATTCATCCAATTTCTCAATTACTTCCCAATGTCCACCTTTGTCTGGGCCAATGCGGCGCAACACTCCATCCCGCTTAAGTTTTGCAATCGCACGCGCCACAGTACTTCTTTCCACGCCAATCATGTCCGCCATCGCCTGCGTTCCAACAAATGGATTGGCGCGAATTGACGCAAGGATTTTCTGTGGCGTTTTCTGTGGCGTTTTCTGCGAACTTTCCGGTCGATTGCCGACCGTATCGACTGTGGGCTGCGGCCGCAAAGACAAAAACATTGAAATGCGGCTTCAGTATCGGATCGGACTCAATCATCCGCTTGATTGCGGCCCGTTCGCGCTCGAATTCCTTCTGCACGCTCGATATGAAAATCCGCTTCATGTAAACGCTCCGCGCCCGTGGGATATGCAACCGAATACCTCATACTGTTTCTGCATGTGCATTTCTCCGCTCATGTCCAAGGCGAAACAATCCAATTACACACTACCCGACAACTTCAACCATATTCCACGCCCCTTATCCGTAAGACGGTATTTCTGAAATCGCGAACGTGGTTTATCGGGTATCGTGTACTCTATTATACCATCAGAAAGCATATTTTTAATTCTCAATTTGAGCTTGCCAGAAAGCGAATGTTGCCCAATGGCCACTGCAAGTTCCGCACTACTCAATTCGCCATTGGCTAAACTTGACAATATTCTTTCCTCAACCGACTTAGGCCCCGACTTGGGCCCCCGATGGATAAGTGATTCACGCCATATTATGGCCTTAAAATCGACATTCCCAGGTAGATATTCCGGAGTTTTTAGATTATACGCTTGACATCGTTCCACAATGGACTCCGTCCCATTTCCAGAACGTTCAACATATCCAGCCCAATTTATCGTATTCTCGCTCTGTTGGAGAGATCCCCTCGTTGTCAACATTACCGTATTCGCCGCCGATGATGCCAAGGTAAATGTCAGAGGACTCTACCTCCGGCAGATACAGCCTTGCCGCAGAGATATCTACGGCCGGCGACTCCTCAAAGAGGAACACGCTGAAAAACAACCCGAGCAACGGATCGTGCCGGATATATTCCGCCAGCAATCTGCGTTCCTCCGCAAACTCCTTCTGCACACTTGATATGAATATCCTAAGTTTCATCCTTCTCTGTTAGTGTTACTATGGGGGCTTAAAGGGGCAGACCCTTTTGATACAGTTCATTGATACAGTCATTGGCACAAACGCCCTTGTCCGCACTGTGGCATCCGCATGGAAATCTCACCAGCACGTCGGCGAAAAACCCCGCGCCCGCCGCCTTCAACCCGTCAACAAACCGTTCAGCTTCAACCATCTTTCACCATCATTTCACATACGCGAGGCATACCTATTCACTATACACTTTTACCTATTCCCTGCGGCAGCCTGAGCTCCGCGCCCGTGGGGTATGCAGCCGAATACCTCACTCCGTCTCCGCATGTGCATTTCTCCGCTCATGTTTAGGTTGAATATTATACCATTTTCACCTTGCCCACGCCCACTTCTACGCATCATTTGTGCGAAAAACTGTTTTCGCCCGCAAGGCCGGAAGAAGGACGGCGAAGAGGACGGCCGGGATGGCGGTCCAGGCGATCAGTCTCCCCATCGACACGTAGATCCAGCCGATGCCCGCCGGATTGAAGAGCCGGGTCGCGACGCCGAAGTGCCATCCCGACGAGAAGACCAGCCATGCGACTTCGAGTCCGCTGCACACGTAGAGGAGCTTTCGTTCCGAGGACGAGACGTTCGCCGCGCCCACGATCAGCATGCCCCAGACAAGTGCCAGGCTCCACGCGATCAGATGGTCGTATGTGCGCGAATACGTCCACAGGGGAAAAATCCACATGACCGGTAACGTCCGCAGCAACCAGCTGCCGGACCTCCTGTACAGCCACGACCCCACGGCGCAAACGGCCGCGCACGCGCCCGCCCAGACGAAGACGGCGCTCTTACCGATCAACGGAGCAAGGACCTTGCCGGCAATCGGCTCGGGATTGTACGGCGCGGCGATCTTCGGAATCTGCAGAATCAGCTCGAACGGCGACGTGCGGTAGACCCACGCCGGCCAGAGCGTGGCGACGAAGCAGATCGCCCCCGCCAGGAGAATGACCTTGTACTTCCTGCCGAACAGCAGCGGGAAGAAGAACAGCGCGCCAATCTGCGGCTTGACCATCATCACCGCCCAGCAGACCGCGGCCAGACAGTCCCGGTCCCGGTCGAGCGAGTCGTACATGAGCAATGCCAGCGCGGCGAGCGGAAGACTGTATTGGAGGCATCCGAAGCAGCGGAGCAGGTTGGCAAACAGCCAGGCGGCGAGCCACGACCACACAAAAACACGCTGCGCGGTCCCGAACGGCGAGATGCTCCGTTTGATCACCCCGATCAGGAAGACAAGCGAAACGCCATAGGCGATGCCGAGCAGCGCCGTCGTGAGCGGACGCGGCAGCCAGCCGTAGAACCAGCAAAAGGTCGTGTGCCAGGGCGGATAGGCATGGACCGGAAGCTTGTGCATGTCCTCGGGCGGGAGAGGCACCCTGTCGTCTCGGTCGATGCCCCGGAACCGTTCCGACGACACCTTCCGTTCCCAGACGTCAAAGGGATTCACCCCGGTATGCGAACACCGGACCTCGTTGATGCGCCACTTCAGGTCGCACCCGGGATTTTTCAGCGCGTCAACGCACATCCTGACGCTGAAGGCGAGACCGGACAAGACGAGCAGCAGACTGAGTCCGTACAATACTTTCATGGGGCTAAAGGGTCAGACCCTATCCGTACAGTAATATCCGTACAGTAACTCAAACGACACGCCGGGAACGTTCAGATATGCTCCTCGAAACCGCGGAAGTGGACGTTGAGATCGTGGAGCGGGGCAAGGAGGGTGCCGAGGGAGGTGCCCTGGGTCATCTTCGCAAAGGCGTTGACGTCCTTCGGGAAACACTTGCCGCCGTAGCCGAGCTTGCCGTCGGGGCCGGGCACGTATGTGTGCATGTCGTTGATGTAGCCCGAGAGCAGCACGCCCGTGTGGACCTTCGCCCAGTTGCCTCCCATCTTCTCGACGTATTCCTTCGCCGCGTTGAAGTAGGTGACCTTGTAGGCGCCGAACACGTTGTGGATGTACTTCGTGAGCTCGGCCTCGAGCGGGCTCATCACCGTGAACTTCTTGCCGGGGAACACCTTGATCAGGAGGTCGACCGCGCCCGTGAACACCATCGTCTGCTTCTTGAAGTCCTCGATGTGCGTGCGCTCCGTAAGGAACTCGGGCATGTAGCAGACCTGGTGCCCAGTCTCCTGCGAGAGCCTGTCGCTCGTTCCCGGAAGGATCGTGGTGCGCACGAACACGGGCACGTCCGGGAGGTTCGTGATGAGCTCCTTCATGAGCGTGAGGTCCTGCGTGCCGTCGTCCTCCGTGGGCACGTGGATCTGCAGGAACGCGACGTCGATCTGCGAGAGGTCGTCGTTGTATCCCTTCGGCGGATCGCTCACGAAAATCTGGCAATCCTTGTTGTTTTCCTCGAGCCAGGCCTTCAGCGCCCCGCCGACAAACCCGCAGCCGACTATACCGACTTTGATCATTTTGCTTCTTTCTGTTGGTGGTGTTTTTTAACCACGGAATACACGGAATACACGGAAAAAGGTGGAGGGGGATTTTTTAACCACGGAATACACGGAATACACGGAAAAAGGTGGAGGGGGATTTTTTAACCACGGAATACACGGAAAAGGTTTTATTAGATGACGATACGGTTAATCGCAACACCTGGATAATGGCAAAAATTCACAAGTAGTCCCACCTTCATTCCCGTTGCACGGAGATAGTTCTGAAGCTGCGCTTCGTGCTCCGGTAATAATGTTTTGACCGCTTTCAATTCAAGAATAATCTTGTCATAACATAAGAGGTCCGCTCGATATGATTGCTTGAGCAACTTGCCCTTGTATTTGATTTCGATTTCTGCCTGAGCTTTAAAAGAAATCCCACGTGAAGCCAACTCCATTTCTAATGCTTCTTGATAAACGGCCTCCAGAAATCCACTTCCAAGATTCTTGTACACTTCATATATCGCCCCTCTGATCGCGTACGTTTCATCCTCAAGTACCAACTCCATCCCAGATTCCCTTCCGTGTATTCCGTGTATTCCGTGGTTCAATTCTTCACTCCGCTCCGCACCCAGATTCCCTTCCGTGTATTCCGTGTATTCCGTGGTTCAATTCTTCACTCCGCTCCGCACCCAGATTCCCTTCCGTGTATTCCGTGTATTCCGTGGTTCAATTCTTCACTCCGCTCCGCGCCCAGACCCTATTGTACATTTAACGACAGTCTCCACGACCTGTCCGGGCTCGATGTGGCGGAGCAGTCCCTTCTCCGCCATGCTGTTGTAGTCCTCGGCCAGGCAGTTCGCCGGCTCAAGCCCCATCACGTAATCGCCGTGACCCGGCATGCGCCATTGCACGAGATACGGCAGCTCGGCCTTGCGGAAGGAAAGGACGACATCCGGTCCGAACGAGGGATTGGAAATGCGCATCGCGCAGAAGCCCTTTTCATCGGCCGGAAGGTCGTGGTAGAGCACCTGCTCCGCAAAGCCCGCCGTCGGCGGCAGGAACGTGTCCCATTCCGAAACGCCCTTCGCCGTCTCGTCGTCGCGCGGAGTCATCTGGTGCGGCGGCGCGACGAGGTGCGCCTCCTCGCCGATGAGCGGCCAGCCGAAGTTCATGTGGTAGAGCTGCATCAGCGGCGCCGTGACAGCGCCAAGGTTCTCCGTGCGGTCGGTCAGCGTTACGCCCGGCCAGCCCAGTTTCGTCGCGATCGTACGGCTCGTCGCCAGGTTCTCGCCGAACACCCGCGAATGGACGATCCGCCCCGTGATTTCGAGCACGTACTCGCCGGCGTCGTTCCAGAACGCGCGCGTGTTGACCTCTTCGGCCGGCGTGTGGTCCATCCGTCCGTGAAGCCCCTGCGTGCCCTCCGGCGTGACGCACGGACCGCCGACGTTCAGCCAGCCGCACGTGGTCAGCAATCCGCCGGCCCATGTGCGCAGCCATTCGAGGCCGGACGCGTCGTAGAACGCCGGGGCCACGGGACCGTTGCGCGTCGTCCAGGTGAGCGGCAGCCCGTTGTAACGGGCCGGACCGATGTCGAGCCCGCGGTCGGGGTAGACCGTGAAGTCGAAACCACTTCCGTTCACGACCTCGAACGCGCGCATCCCGCGCCCCTTGCCGTCCTCGATCGCATATCGCTTGATCGCGGCAAGCTGTTCCATGCGGCCCACCCGCGGCACGACATTGTTTTTTGAAAAATCCATGTACGCTCTCCTCACTTTGCGTTCTTTGGGGCGTGCCCAACCCCATTGTGCAAATATCTATCTGAATAGTATTGTCATCTTGGATGGATTCACTTGGAACCTTACCCTCACGTCGTCAATGGCCATAAGGGCCGACGAGCCTTTCGCGGGCGGGTGGAACGTCCACCTGAGATACAGCACCTCGCCAGGCTGGATGCGAATCACCTCGGAGGGCACGTAGTCAACGGCGGTAGACTCCGGCATGTCATGCGTACCCGCGAAGACCCTTGCCTCGGTCTCGTCGCACGGCTGCCAACCCTCGGCGAAGGACACGATCCAGTCCAGACGGTTTGTCACGAGGCACTCGAAGGAGAGCAGCTGGTTCGTCGTGTTCGCGAAGCCCCACTGCTGCGCGGAATAGGAGACGTTCGTCAAGGCCACCGCGGAGCCCGTGTCGTTCGTGAACGCAAGCCCCCACGTCATGGTCGTCTCCTGCTTGCCGCGCGCGCCGAACGCGCGCGCGGGTTCGTTGATGTCCGCGGCCAGCGCCACGAACTTCGCGCCCGTCTGGTTGCCGCCCGCGTAAAAGGACAGCTTCGTGGCCGGTTCCAAATCTTGCCACGCCTGCCAGAACGAGAGCGTGGCACCGTTGTAGAAATCTTTGTCGCCGGACGTCGCCGTCAGCACCGCCAGCGGATCAAAGCCCTGCACATAGACATGGTCGCCGGCGAGCCCGCCCACGGGACAGGCGTTCAGCATGGCGCGCGGCGGCGGGTTGGCGAGATCCACCGCCACGCCCGCCGACCTCTCCGACGGCACCCCGTCTGAATCAACCGCGCTCACGCCCACGAACACCGGCACGGCCTCCGGCAGGCCGTCAACCGTGCAAGACGCCGCATCGGCCACGGACACCTCCTTGATCACGACGGGCGACGCGACTCCGGCCGAATATCCCGAGAGGAGCGCGACGGCGCCGAGAACCGTCCTGCGGTCTCCCGCCGCCAGCGAGTTGAACCGGATGCAGTCGCCGCTGTTCCACTCGGGCACAAGAACGCGGAACTCCTTCATTTCCGTGGTCAACGCCACCTCTCCGACCGCAACAGCGTCCTCGCCCGAAACGCGTTCCACCAACATGTTCATCGACTGCGCGTTGGACGCCCCGGCCTTCGCATGGAAAACGACGGCGATTCCCGAATCGGAGACCTCGATGGGCGGCGTCTGGAGCCACCCGGACTCCCCGGTTATGCCCATCCGTATCGTACCGTCCTCGCCCGTCGGATAGCCGGCCTTATCGGACCGCGTCCAGCCCGCATGCGCGAAGCAAGCGTTGAACTTCGTGTCTGACATGTGCGTCGACGACGCCCCGTTCGTCGCGCCCGGCAGCGGATCCTCCCAAACGATGTTCCCTGCGGACGCCCCCACGACGACATTCGTCCAGACCGAAACCCGGTAACTGGCCGCGCCTGAAACCGCATCCCACGAAACCTCAAGAGAATCGGTCGTCAAAGCCGTTGCCACGACGTTGGAGGGCGCGTCGAGGCGCGCGTCCAGCCACGTGGCGGAAAAGCTTGCAAGCGCCAGGCCGTCCGTGGCGACCCGGAACCGGCGGTAGTCCGACGCGGCGGGAAAATCGAACGCCGCGCCCGTGGTGGCGGCGTTCACCGACGCGACCTGCGTCTCCGCGCTGCTCGTATGGTCGATCGCGAACACCTGCGCCACGCCGGCCGGCCCCGCGCCCGACGCCCCGTAAGACAGCGCAATCCGGCTGACGGTGTTGGAGTACTCCGGCGAAAGGTATCCGCCGTCCGACACGGTCCAGCCCTGCGGAACGGCCGAACCGGAAAAGTCGGCCGTCTCCGTGACCGGTCTTCCGGCACGAGCCGACAGGGGAAGCGCGCACGCGGCAATTCCCAAAAGGCAAACCAACTTGTTTCTCATCATGCTTCTCCCTTTAGTTTTTTCTGGTTCAGGCAGGCAATTCATCTGCGGACTCTTGCGGACGCAGCTCGGGGAAGAAATCCATCTTGAGCGCGTTCGCGAGCTTCGCCGCCGTGCGGAAGGAGAAGTTCACGTCTTGGTGGAGGACCTTCGTGATGTACGGACGCGACACGTTCATCTGCCGCGCGAGATCCGTCTGCGACATGCCCAGTTCCTTCATCCGGCGCAGGATGCGCCGAAGAAACGCCGATCCGACTCTGTCTACGATTTTCATATGTTACCTACTGCGGTCGCGCGGGAGCGCGACCCTCCCGTTTTTAGATACGCTCCGCGCCCGTGGGATATGCAGCCGAATACCTCATTACGTATGTGCCTGATGACTTTCCTGTCATTTGCAACGCCGATATTTTAACCCATTGGTTACGGGAAAGCAAGCGCGAATTTTAGGGATGGGCGAGGAGGCGGAAGAGGTCGGCGGTGAAGAGCTTGGCGCCGGACTTGATGAGATGCACGTCGTCGAAGAAGTGCCGTTCGTCAAGTTCAATCTGCGGCTTGACGTACTCGACGTGCATCTCGCGCAGGCCCTGTTCGTAAGCGGCGACCTTTTTCTGCGTTTCCTCTGGAAGGTTGCGCTCGAACTCGGGCAGCAGCGGCGCCTTGTAGACCACGAACCGGATACCATGCCGCTTGCAGATGTCGCTCATCTCCTGGTAGGCGCCGAAGAGGTGCTTGGGGGTGAGGGGACTGCAGAGCGGATCTGCATCATCCGGCGCATCCTCGCGCGCACGGACATTCCGCGCATTCCGGCGGAACGTCGCCAGCATCTTGTTCCGATATGCCTCCGGACGGCTGGCCAGCCCTTCCCGTTCCGGCGGCTCCTCCGCAAGTACCATCATGAACGGATAGCGCAGGTTGCACAAGATGTACCACGCCAATACCAGCCGACTGTAGGGCAACAAATCCATGTGGCGCCACGAGACCGGCAACTCCCGGTACCAGGCCCCCAGATACTCCTTCTTGTTCTGCGCCAAGACCGAATTGACGTTGAACGGCACCACGACCGTCTTGATGTGGTCCAACTGCCCCCGGCGCTCCAGTTCCCTCAATCGCATCAGACAAGACGGCACGATCGTATACGACGCCCAAATCTTGCGGAGATTGTAGACCTTGTCCTCGTCTTCGTCGATCGAACAGCCGACCTGCGACGAACCGAGGAACAACACCTCCGTCGACGGGTCGATCGTGTAGATCGCCTCCACGTCGTCCTGCATGTTCCAGATCGCGACGGCGTGCATGCCGATGATGACCATCAGCAGGATTGCCGCCAGCAGGGCGAGTCTGGACAAGAACCGGACCATCAGAACTTGAAGTATTCAAACTGCTCGAAGCCCGAGCCGTATTCTCCGTAGAAGACCATGAGCCACAGCCCGGCCACGTAGACCGCCCAGCGCGCCGCCACGGGCCAACGGCGCAGCCACGCGCGGATCGTCCCGTTCGGCCGCGCGTAGTGGACCGCGTCGACCGCGAACATGAACGCGATCCACGCGAACACCTTGATGAAGCTGTGGTGCAGCGTGTACTGGATCTGGTAGACGCCCCCGCCGTCGACCGCGCTGAACATCTGCCGCAGGATCTCGCCCGTCGTCGCGAGGTTGGCGGGCTTGAAGATCGCATAGCCGATCGTGACGATCGCAAAGGTCCGCGCCATCTGAAAGAAGGCGTAGCCCTTGCCGTTGACGAGCGCCGGACAGCGGGCGTGGAACCTGTCCGTGACCGGCGCGAGCACGACCTCGAGGATGATGAACGCCCCGTGGAAGAGTCCGTACGCGACATACGACCAGTCTGCGCCGTGCCAGAGGCCGATCAGGAACCAGACCACGAAGAGCGCAAGGACCGTCGGCACGGTGTTCGCCAGCTTGCGCCTCCCCTTCAACCGCTTGCGGAGCTTCGCCAGAAGCCCGCCCCGCAGGAGCGGATAGAACACGTAGTTCTTGAACCACGCGCCGAGCGTGATGTGCCACCGCCGCCAGAAGTCGGCGATGCTCTTCGCGAAGTAGGGACACTGGAAGTTCTCGTCAAGCCTGACGCCGAGCATCTGCGAGCATCCGCACGCGATGTCCATGTAGCCCGAGAAGTCGGCGTAGAGCTGGATGGCGTAGAGCACGAGGATCGCCGACCAGCAGATGAGGCCGGGGTAGTCCCCGACCGCGCCCCACACGGGATTGATGCGGTCCGCGATGATGTTCGCGACCATCACCTTCTTGAAGAAGCCCCACGCCACGCGCTGGATGCCGTAGACAGCCTGCTCGTAATCGAAGGTCTTCTTCCCGAAGAGCTGCGGCGCGAGGCGCCCGTAGTCACCGATCGGCCCCTGCAGGATCTGCGGGAAGTACGAGACGAAGAGCGCGTGCTTGAAGAAGTTCCGCTCGGCGGGCACAATCTCGCGCTGCACGTCGATGCAGTAGCCGAGACTCTGGAACACGTAGAAGGATAGACCGATCGGCAGCAGCAGCTTGACCGCCGGCAGTGCAGCATGCACCCCGACCGCGCCCATCAGCCAGTTGACGTTGGCGAAGACGAACTCAAGATACTTGAACACGACGAGCATCCCGATCGTCGCGACGGCAGCTCCCACGCCTCCCCACTTGCGGGAAATGCGTTTTGCGTCCATGCCGACGGCCGCGAGGTAGGTGACGACCGTCGTCACGCCCAGAAAAATCAGATAATACGGCGACGCCCAGGCGTAGAAGAGCCAGCTCGCGCCCAGCAGCAGGCCCCAGCGGGCGCGCGACGGCAACGCCCAGTAGGCGACGAACACGGCCGCGAAGAAGACGATGAACTCTAGCGTCGTGAATACCATCAACCGGTCTTCTGCAGGAGTTCTACAATGCCCAGGTACGGGTGAATGAGAAACGCCACGCGTGCGCCGCCGCAGGCGGGTGCGGGCGCGGGAGCGTCCTGCATCACGTACCGGGCATCGCGCAGGCGCTCGACCTCCACGTCTAGGTCGTCCACCTCGTAGCAGACGTGGTACGGCGCATTGCCCGTGCGCGCGAGCAGGCCGACCACGACGGAGGAGGGATCGTACGGCGAGACGAGTTCGACCCGATAGCCGTCCTTCACGAGGAAGACGATGTCGACCTTGCGGAACTCGTCCCGTACCGTCTCCCGCTCGACGCCGTACCCCAGGGCCTCGAACGCCGTCCGCGCGCGTTCGAGTTTCTTCACGAGGTAGCCGATGTGGTGGATCGTCATGCCGAAAGCTCGATGATCTTGTCGACGAGCTCGCCCACGTTCTTCATGCCGACGACGTCCTTCATCGGGAACTTGACGTCGAACTCGTCCTCGACGGTCCCGATGAGCGTGATGTGGTTGAGCGAATCCCAGCCCGGGACGTCCGCCGCGGTCGTTTCGTCCGCAAGCGCGACCTCTCGGTCGAAGACGTCCCGAAAGACGTCGGCGAGGCGTGAATAGACTTCTGCGCGTTCCATGTCCTTCTCCTTATCGTTCAATCTTGATGTGGCGGTTCCTCGGCTCGTAGCCGCCCGAGACGTCCAGCTCCCACACGGCGTTGCCCTGCGCGTCTTCGGAGACCTTGGTGAAGCCCTGCGTCTGGTAGAACTCGCGCACCATGCCGTTCTTCGCGGTCGGGTAGTAGAACCCGCGGATCGTCTTCGCGCCCCGCGCCCGCGCCGCCGCGACCATTTCGTCCATCATCGCGAACTCCATGTCGCGTTTGAGGACGCGGCAGGACATGAGCCAGAGCACGAGCTCCAGCGCGTCGCCCTTCATCTCGCCGATGGAGATCGCCACCACGCCGTTGTCGCCGAAGCGGTCTTCGAGCCTGCCGTAGCGCGTGATGAAGGCGTCGTCGGCAGCCGTCCGTTCGATTTCCTCCTGCGTGTAGCGGCGCGTCGTGAGGTTGAACTGGTTGGACTTGTTCGTGAGCTGCGCGATGCGGCTCATGTAGACGGGTTCGAACGGACGGATCGTCCCCCTCATCTCCAACGAGTCGAGATACGCCCCGTAGTCCGTGAACCGGCTCTGCAGCTGCGCGCGCTGCGCGTTCTCGCGGTACATCGCGTTCCGCTTGAGGTCGTCGCCCGAGAGTTTGACGGCCTCGAACCAGCCGCCGTGGTCGACGGCGGAGACGTAGTTCTCGACCTGCCCGATCTCGGGCACGGCCGCGCCTGGCACCTGCTGGCGGACGATCTCGCGCTCGGCGGGGTTGTCGTCCACGAACACGAACGACTCCGGCAGGAGCGACAGCTCCTCCGCCATCTGCCTGAGGTTCTCGCTCTTCGGCTCCCAGTTGGCCTTGACGCTGATGAAGTCGTCCTCCTTCAGCACCATCTGCGGATGGGCGAGGCCGGCCTTCGCGTTCTCGGGCTCGTTCTTGGAGATGACATTGAGGAGGACGCCCGTCTTGCTGAGGTCCTTCAGGTACTGCTGGAACTCCGTGTAGCTCTGCCCGACCGCGGTCTCCATGCCGAGTTCGAGGTTCTCGGGGCCGTCGTCGCCCACCACGCCGCCCCACAGCGTGTTGTCGAGGTCGAGCGCGAGGGCCTTCTTGTTCTTGCCGAAGAGGGCCTTCACGATGTTCGCGACGTTGAACGCGACGGTCGGCAGCGCCTCGCGGCTCATCGCGTACTTGTAGAGGCACCAGTACGCCTCGTCGTGCCAGCGCGCGAGGCCGAAGTCGGCCGCCTGCCAGCAGATGTCGTTGAAGTAGAGGCCGGCGTGCGTGCGCGCGTAATCAGCAAATGCGGCGTTGAGGCGGCGCACGAAGCTCACGCGCCCGCGGAGGTCTGTGCCGTCGAGGTTGCCGAAGAGGCGGTATGGCAGGTAGTCGAAGTTGTTCTGGATGATCGGGCAGGCGAACTTCTCCGCGACCTTCTCCCAGACCGCGCGCCATTTCGCGACCGTCTCCTCCACGCCCGCCGCGGACGGCTCCGCGCCGAGCGCGGGCCAGTCGCGGACGTTGCGCACGCTCGTGTGGACGTAGACGATGTCGGGGCGGAACGCGTCCAGCGCGGGGTTGCCGAACACGCCGTCCTCCCACCACTGGTTGTACTCGCTCTCGTAGAACGTCGGGCGGATGCCGTTGTCGAGGAGGAAGAGCTCCATGTACGCGACGACGTCGTGCGTGGTCGAGCCGCCGAGGACGGCGATGCGCTTCTCCATGAAGCCGGGGCGCTCCAGCAGTGCGCGCCGGAGCGCGGGACGCTTGCGGGCGAGCGCCTTGCAATCAAACGGCCACCGCAGCAAGGACGCCAACTGATCGCGTTCGTTCATGCGGACGGCTCCCTTCGTTCAACCAGCTCGACGTCCTCGGGCGAGATCGAGACCTCAACGGCCGTGCCGAGGATCCCCATGTTGAGGCAGATCGTGGCGTGGGCGCCCTCGCGCTTGACGTACCCCTCCGTGCCGCGCATCGGTCCGTACTTCACGCGCACGTAGTCGCCGGCCTTGAACGGGTTCGCGGGACGCATCTCCGCCTTGCCGCGTCCCGCGTGCGCGATCTGGCGGAGCTGGTGGATCATCTCGCGCGGGTTCGGCACGGGAATCGGATGCACGACCAGGTTCGACTGCAGGATGGCGCGCCGTTCGTCCGGCGAGAGGTGCGCGAACACGTAGCCGGGGAAAAGCGGCAGCTCGCGCCGCACCTTCCGGCGCTGGACCTTCGTGACCTTCACGTAGACCGGCAAATGGCGGAAGCCGCGGGAGCGCGAGAGGTACTGCATCACCTTCTTCTCGGTCCGCGGCTTGACGTGGAGGACGAACCAGTCTCTAGCGCCAGTGGCCATGCCGGTAGTATACCATATTTAGAGCTTTACGACGAACGTGGTGCCGACACCCGGACGCGAGGTGCAGGTGACGGTGCCGCCGTAGGACGTGACGATCGCCTTCACCACCGCGAGTCCCAGCCCGTTGCCGGGCAGCGAACGGCTCGCGTCGGAACGCCAGAAGCGCTTGAAGAGATTCGCCTGGTCGGCCTCGGAGATGCCGATGCCGGTGTCGGACACCGCGAGGCGCGCAAGGCCCGTCTCCGGCTCCTTCGAGAGCGTCACGCTCACCGTACCGCCCGCCGGGGTGAACTTCACCGCGTTGTCGAGCAGGTTCCCCACGAGCTGCTGCAGCTTCGCCTTGTGGGCGGAACGCACGATCTCCCCGTCGGGGATGTCGAGGATGAACGCGACGCGCTTGTCCTCGGCCACGGAGGCGTAGAAATCCGTCATCTGACGCACGATGGCCGCAAGGTCCACGTCCGTGCGCGGCGAGCGCTCGATGCGCGCGCCGGTCTGCGAGAGGTCGAGCATCGTGTTGATGAGCTCGAGCATCGACGTGGTCTCCTCCGCCACGCCGGCGGCGAGCTCCTGCGCGGACACCTCGCCCATCGCGGCGAGCTCGGCCTGCGCGTGCATGCGCGCGAGCGGCGTGCGCAGGTCGTG
>JAFRSR010000435.1 GCA_017427485.1 Kiritimatiellia bacterium | reverse complement strand
GTCCCGCCCGAGAGCGCGACCGGCGCGCCGCCCGCGGCGGCGAGCGTCGCCGAGGCGGGCGGCGCCGCGACCGGCTTGTTGAAGGTGACGGCGAGGAACTTGCCGTCGAGCGCGAGGGAGTTGCGCACCTTGTACACCTTCGGCGCGCCGTTCTTGCCGGCGGCCGTGCCGAGCGTGAGGAGCTTGTCGCGCAGGGCGTCGGCCACGCGCACGTTGCCCGCGTGCGTCTGCCGCCAGTTGCTGCTCCAGTCGACCGCCGTGGGCGAGATCAGCTGGTCGAGGTCCACGAGGACCACGCGCCCCGCCGGGAAGCCGCCGTTCGCCTCGTCCAGCGCCACCTGCTCGCGGATCGCCGCGTTCAGGGCCGTGCGCGTGGCCTTCTGGACGGAATAGTTCGCGTCGTTCCAGCCCAGGCCCGTGTAGGTGTCCACCATCACCGTGGTGACGACCAGCACGGTGTCGGGCAACGCGGCGAGGATGCGGTCGCACGCCTCGCGCCAGTGGGCTGCGGCCTCGGTGGCATTGTAGTAGTGGTTGGTGGTCCAGTACTCGTACGTGCCGAGCTGGAGGATCGTGAAGTCCGGCTCCTGCGCGGCGGCGCAGTGCGTCTCGAGTCCCTCGAGGAGGCCCGACTGCGAGGGCGTCGTCTTGATGGACAGGCTGGGGATGCCCGTGTGGCGCTTCCAGGCGTCGCGCGTGGTCGCGCCCGACGGCTCCTGCGGATAGGCCGTGCGCGTGCCGGTCATCTGCACGTTCCAGCCTTCAAGCGAGAGCTTCTGCGCGAGCGGGATGCGCCAGGAGCCGCCGTTCCCCTCCACGCGCTCGTCGCCCACGGTCCAGATCCGGACGGGCTTGGCGGCGCTCTCGGCGGCGGACTTGACGTGCAACTTCACGTCGTAGTTCCCGCAGATCAGCTCCGTCTCGTAGGGGCAGCCCTCGATCTTCAGCGTCGGCGCGCCGTAGCCCGCGGCGCACACGTTCCAGCTGGCGAGCGTGTAGACGCCCGGCTCGAGCGTCGCGCCGACGGACGCGGGGATGTCGAACACCGTCGTGGCGTCCACGCACACGACCTCCGCCGAGAACGACGGGAGCGTCGTGGGGTCGGCGGCATTCTTGACGAGCTTCAGCGAGGTCCCCGTCTTGACGGGCGTCCAGCCGTCCGCCGCCCCGCGAATCGTCGGGATGCTCCCGACGCCGCCCGCCGTGAGGATCGTCACCTCGTTCCCCGCCGGCTCGCCGCCCGCGAAGAGCGACGAGACGTCGAGGACGGCCGAGGTGTCTGTCACCGAGAAGCGTCCGGCACAGGTGAACTGCGACGCGTCCGCGGGCAACACGAGCGTCGCGCCCGCTTTCAGCACCAGGTTCGAGCAGGGGAAGGATGCCGCGCCCGTGAACGTGCCGGCGAGGTTCAGCGTCGCGCCCGCCCCCGAGCCGATGATCGTCGAGCCGGACTCCATCGTGCAGTTCTTGAGCGTGAGATACCCCACGTAGCCTCTCGGATACGGTATCGTGAGGTCGAGCGCCGCACCGCTCTTCACGACGAGGGGCACATTCACGGCGCAGGTTTGCATCGCGCCGAGCCCGCCTTGGGCGACGACGAACGTCCCGGAGCCGGTGACCGTCGTGGCGGCGAGGTAGAAATGGTTGTTCCCCTTCTTTGTGAGCGTGTAGCTGCCGAGGTTCAGCGTGTTGGTGCCGTAGCTGGGGTTGACGAGCGCGAAGTCGCCCGTGCCGCCGATGGAGGCGTGGCCCGTCAGCGTCACGCCGACCGCCGCCAGCGGGGAGGTGTAGTAGTAGTCCAATCCTGCGCCCGTGTTCTGGATCGCGCCGTTGCCGTCATGGCCGTCGCCCGCAAAGAGAACCGAACCAGCCACGTTCCCGGAGGTGATGCCGTTGATGTCGATCGTCGCCCCGGCGGAGATCGTCACGGGGTTCACCTTGTTCGCGCCGAGTCCCTTCCCTTGGATCATCTTGACGCACCCCTCCACCGCGAAGAAGCCGTTGGAGTAGTTGTTGTTGGAGTTGCCGAGGAAGAGCGTGCCCTTACCCTTCTTCGTGAAGGACACGATCAGCTGTTTCGGCGAGCTCACGCCGAGCGGGGCGCTGTTCGTACACAGAAGGCCCTCCGGCACGTCGTGGACGTAGCGCTCGACGTAGAACCAGTTGCCGCCGGACATGCGGCCCTTCGTCGTGATGGAACGCGCGTGGAGGTAACCGTTGTTGTTGACGTAAATGTCCGTGCCCACCTCGCCGACGATGTCCGTTTTTTCCGCGTAGTTCTGGTACTTGCTGTTGCCGCCGTAGAAATTGAGTCTGCCGCGCACGAGATGGATCGTGCCCTCCCCGATCATCCCGTGGCAGATGTGGAAGATCGTGCTCTGCGTCGCCATGTCGACCGTAAGCGTGAAGTTGTTGAGGTTGAGATAAGTCAGCTCGTACGAAGACGAAAGGATGCCGAACTGGTTGCCGGAGACCGCGGAGTCCGCGTAGAGGTTCACCTCGCGCAGCATGGCCTTGGAATTGGCAATGGCGGAACCGGAATTGTGGAGCCGGCCGCCGTGCAGGTTGAACTTGTAGTTGACGAAGTTGGTAAAGCCCTTGAAATCGAAGACGCCGCCCGCATCGATGCGGATCTCGCTCATGGTCGGGCCGAATTGCGCGTTGCTGCTGCCCGCCGTCGACGGGGCGAGCGTGCCCTCCACGATCTCCGTGCCGCCGCTGTACGTCTGGCCGTTGAGCGAGAAGACGAGTCCGCCCGGACCTTCCTTGAACACGCGCAGGTTGCCCGCGAGGCGCGTCTTGCTGAGCGTGTTCGTGGTCCCGGCGGGGATCACGAACCGCAGCTCGCCGCCGTTGGAGGAGGTGACGACGCCGGACGCCGCCGTGGCGCCGTCGAGCCCCGCGACCTTCAGCACGTGCCCGTTCAGGTCGATCGTCACGCCGTTGGCGACGGTCACGACGTCGGCGCTCCAGTCCGTATCCCGCGTAAGGGTTAGGTTCTCCGAGACGGTCCGTGCGGCCATCGCCGACAAAGCCATCCCGCCGGCGATTCCCATCGCCGCCAGACACCTCACATAACTCTTCATTCTGCGCTCCTCCTTTGGTGACATTCCGGTGACATCACAGGCGACAAGAGACCCGAAAAGAATCTTTCGCGCCGTGAATGACGCGATAGTACCATAATTTACCCCCACGCGCAAGCGAAAACGTCACAGGGGAGAGCGGCGCGTTACTGCACAACCGGTTATTTCGCGCCGGGCTTCTTCGCCTCTGGTTTGGACTTGGCGTGTTGCCAGCAGTACTTCTGGCCGGGTTCGGTTTTGCGCGTGCACTTCTTGCCGTCTTCGGTAGGAGATATAACCCAAGGACAGGAATCACCTTGCAGACGCCCATCAACAACATTCCCAGCTGCGTCAAACAGCACAGTCGCGCCATCAAGACAATCCTTCAACTTCACCTCCATTGACCCAATGCTGTTTGATCCATGTGGTCAGGTCATCCATGGCGTCAGGCCCCATGGACACGCCATTACTACTGTATCAGTGCTACTGTGTCAACGGGGTCTGACCCTGTTAGTTCCCCGCAAACAAGGCTGCGGCGCACACGACCCCAATCTTCTTCATTTTTCGCACTTCCTTAGTTCCTCCATCTAATACCATGTTTAACACTTCACATTCTATGGGGGCAGCCACTCTCGGCTCTCATTCCGCAAACAAGTCATCCATGACAACCTGGGACTGCATCACCGCGCTGTGCCTGCCCTTCTGCACGCCGTATGTGGTCACATAAGTGACATGGCATGCGTTTCGTGTTCCTGTGGCCGCCTTGAACGCAGCCGTCTTTCTGCGTATGCTGTCCGCCTCGTCCTTTCCGATGGAATACGGTTCCGACGCAAACTTCATCTCGCAAAGGTTCGTCACGCGGTCTGCGCGTTCGATTACAAGGTCTATCTGCGCCCCACCCGCGAATTCCGATGACGGCAGGCATCGCCATGCCGACTCTTCCGATGCCACGCCAGATATTCCGAGTGCTTTTTTGATCTGCTGGCTGTGCAGGAGGCAGACCCGCTCGAACGCCACCCCCTCCCATGACACCCGCCGCTGATCCGTAACAAGATGCGACCATCGCATCGGATCGCGTCCGTTGTAGTCTCGGACGAAGCGAAAATAGAAAAGCGTCAAGTTGTCGATAAGCTGATAGACGCTTCCCCGGCACATCTTTCCATATTCCGAATACTTGCGCACGAATCCGCTCCGCTCAAGATTGTCGAGGCATTGCGTCAACGTTCCCGAACTCTCTGCGCCGGGGATCGCCTCGATCAGCTCTGCTCTTGTGAGACCGGCGTTTCTCGTGCCCAGCGCGGTCACAATCCCCACATACGGCTCTGGGTTCTCGAACACCGACCTGTAGAGCTTCGAGAATTCGTCTTTCAGCTCCGCGTTCTCCGCAAAGAAAAGGCGGTCGACATTCTGTGACAGGCTCTCGCCTTTATCCAGAAGGCTCCAATAATACGGCGATCCCCCAAACACCATGTATGCCGACACGATATCCTTGCGATCCATGACCGAGCCCTCCGACTCCAGGTAACGTTCGCATTCGCCAAGCGTGAATGGACTCAGGTAGATCGTCCTGTTGGCGCGATTGAAGAGCCCCCCTCGATTGTGCAGTACCTTTTTGACCATCCATGCGGCGGCACTGCCGCAAACGACCATTACCACGTCCTTGCGAGCGCTTGCCCATCCGTTCCAGAATTCCGCAAGCGCCCCGACAAAACCGGAATTCCTCGTGTCCATCCACGGAAGCTCGTCGATGAACACCGTCTTGCGTTCATCGCGACTCGACAATATGAGTTCCTTCAAAAGTCCGAACGCCTCCACCCAATTCGACGGCCGTTGGCATCCGCCCCCTCCCTGGCTTTTGATCGAACGCCAAAACGCCGAAAGCTGGTCATTGAAATTACCGTCTTCCAGTCCCGTATGAGTGAACGAGAACCGGTAGTCAAACGCCTCGCGAACAAGAAACGTCTTCCCGACACGACGGCGGCCATACACCACGATCAGGCGGGAGCGATCCGCTTCTATGCAGCTTTTTATGACTTCTAGTTCTTTTTTGCGTCCAATCATGACTATGCCTCCGACTCCCCCACATTATACCACAAAAATCTGGTTGTGGCAATTTCGGACGTTCAATCTCGCCACAACTAAAACAAATAATGACTTATGGCGACATTCATGCAACGGCAACCATATCGACTGTAGGGGACATCCATAGAGTCTGCCCCCTTGGACGCCCCACCACTGCACTTTGCAAAATGCGGAGGTAATCCGTTCCACATCATCAACCAAGTTCTCGCCCCTAGAGCGAGATGCAAACCGCGCCCTTTGCCAGCCAGACGCCCATCAACAACATTCCCAGCTGCGTCAAACAGCACAGTCGCGCCATCAAGATAATCCTTCAACTTCACCTCCAGATCTTCACCTCCATTGACAAATGCTGGTCAGTTTGATCTGGGGGCGACGGCGTTGCGGCCGCGCATCGACTCGGGGATCTCGAGTCCAAGGAGGGCGAGAACCGTCGGGGCCGCGTCGGCGTTGATCACCGGCTCCCGGAGGCGCACCGTTCCTTTCGCCAGCGCCGGCGACCAGACGATGAACGGCACCTCAAACGCCTCGATGAGCGCCATGCCGTGTTTCTTGCCGTGCCCGCCATGATCGGCCGTGAGGACGATGGCCGTGTCGGCGGCCATGCCGCGCTGTTCAAGCGCCGCGACCACGCGCGCGATCTGCGCGTCGGCGTGGCGGCAGGCGTTCGTCTGCTCGGGCGATCCCCAGCCGTAGGTGTGGCCCGCATGGTCGACCGCGTGCTGGTAGAGGAACACCAGCGTCGGATCCCTGTCGAGCGTCGAGATGAAATCGTCCGCCATCGTCTCGTCAAGCGCCAGGTGCTCCGCGTGGTCCTTCCAGTTTTTCTGGCGGTAGGCCGAAACGTGGTTGACCGCGTTCGTGTTGTGGAGCGTGCTGATCGTCGCCCAGTCGTAGATCGAGGCCGTCCACGCGCCCGGCCGCTGGCGGCGCACTTCTGAGAACACGCAGGGCGGAATGCCGTTTTCCGTCTTCTCCCACGGCTCGACCTCCGGTTTGCCGGAGTTGTCGCGGAAGCCGTGCAGTTCGGCGATGGTCCCGGTGAAGATGCTCGGCCAGTTGATTCCAGACGACGTGGGGAATGAACACCGCCCCACGGCATACAATCCCTCGTCGCGCAGCCGTGAAAGCGCAGGCATGTCACGCCAGGGAATCCACCGCGCGCCAAGGCCGTCAACGCCGATGAGGACGACCCGCCGGACAGTTCTCGGCGCATTCCGGAGGGAGCGTTCCGCCGGAACGCTCGCATCGGCAACCATTGAACTCAACGCCGCGGCCATGATTGCCGCAACGCACGTCATCTGCTTCATATTGTGCTCCTTCTGGACGTAAATGTCTTTTCCACGGTTGTAAGTATATCACAACTCAGCCGTTTTGTGGGGCTGTCTCTGAAGCGGCGAGAGCGGCTGACCATCCGCTCTTTTCAGATTTGTTTGATGACTTTTGCCGGCACTCCGGCGACGACCGTGCGAGGCGGCACGTCCTTCGTCACAACGGCACCAGCGCCAACGATTGCGCTTTCGCCAATGGTCACGCCGGGGCAGATTGTCACCCTTGCGCCCAGCCATACCTTGTTGCCGATGACGACTGGCTTTGCGAACATGCCGCCGCGCCTGTCGGGATCGGGATCATGGTTGAGCGTCGCAATGATCGTCTGCGGGCCGATAAGCACGTCGTCGCCGATGCTGATGCCGCCCTGATCCTGGAACTGGCATCCAGCGTTGATGAACACTCGCTTGCCGATCTTCGTGTTCTTGCCGCAGTCCGTATGGAACGGCGGAAACAGGACGAACGACTCGTCAATCTCGCTCGCCGTCAACTTTGACATCAACGCGCGCACCTCTTCCGGCGTATGGTACGAGCCGTTCAGTTCGGCTGTGATCTTTAGCGCCTCCTGCGAAAAGGCATGGAAGGCAAGGTGAAGTTCACTCCCCGCTGGAATGTACTTGGCTTCCGCCATCGCCTTTCTGAATTCATCGACCTTCATTTGAGATGCTTCCTGTAGAACGCCGCGATCCGGTCGAACGGAATCACGTCCATCTTGTCGTAGAGGTCGCAATGCGACGCTCCGGGGACAATGACAAGCTCCTTGTTGTCGCCTTTGAGAAGCTTGAAAGCGTCTTCGCCGAAGTAGCGGCTGTGCGCCTTTTCGCCGTGGACGACCATCACCGCGCTCTCTATTTCGCCCGCGTATGCAAGCAGTTTCGCGTTTATGAACGAGAGAAACGACGTCTTGTTCCATCCACCGTTCGAGTTGAGCGACCGCCTGTGGTAGCCGCGAGGCGTCTTGTAGTGGTCGTAGTAGTCCTTGACGAACTGCGGCGCGTCGGCGGGGAGCGGATCGACCACGCCGCCGCCAAGCTCATACGTTCCAGATTTGAAGTCCTTTATGCGCTGCGCATTCATCGCCACCTTCTTCGCCTTGCGCGCTGCAGGCGAATCCTCCTTGTCGAAGTAGCCGTTCGCGGTCACGCGAGTCATGTCGTACATGGTCGAGGCCACTGTCGCCTTAACGCGGGTATCGACCGCCGCTGCGTTGATGGCGAGTCCGCCCCAACCGCAGATTCCGAGGATTCCAATCCTCTCCGCGTCCACGTCATCGCGGGAGATGAGATAATCCACCGCCGCCTGAAAGTCCTCCGTGTTGATGTCCGGCGAAGCGACATAGCGCGGCTCTCCGCCCGATTCGCCTGTGAACGAAGGGTCGAAGGCGATTGTCAGGAAGCCTCGCTCCGCGAGCGTCTGAGCATAGATGCCGCTCGACTGCTCCTTGACCGCGCCAAACGGGCCGGACACCGCGATGGCCGGAAGCTTGCCATTCGCCGCCTTCGGCTTGTACACATCCGCCGCGAGCGTGATGCCGAAGCGGTTGCGGAACGTCGCCTTGCAGTGTTCGACCTTGCCGGACTTCGGGAATATCTTGTCCCATTCATGCGTGAGCGGTAGTGCCGCGTCCCCTGCGCCCGCCGTACAGACGCCACCCGCGACCAGAGTCGCCATTGCCAGTTCTTTCATCATTTCGTTTCTCCTTTTGAGTTGTCCTGTTGAGTTGAAAAAGAAAACGCGGACATTGTAGCGCATCGCGCGAGAAATAACAAATACATATTTTCTATGTAAAGCCATAATTGATGATTATGCCAGATTGTGGTATAATGCCGCACATGGACATCCGAATACTCAGATACTTCATCGCCGTTGCCGAGGAAGGCAACATCACGAAGGCCGCCGCGCGGCTTCACGTTTCGCAGCCCGCGCTCTCCACGCAGCTCGCCGCCCTTGAGGATGAACTTGGCCAGAGGCTCTTCGAGCGGGGGGCGCGCGGCATCGAACTGACCGAGAAAGGACTTGTCCTGAAACGGCGCGCGGACGATCTTGTCGATTTTGCCGAGCGCATCGAGTCGGAAATGAAGGCGAACGGCGGCGACGAACTCGAGGGGACGGTGTCGATAGGTGCCGGCGAGACGCCGGCGTTCCGCTTCGTCGCACGAGCCGCCGCGCAGCTCGCCCGCGACAATCCGCGCCTCCGGTTCTCCATCTCGTCCGGCAACGGCGAGGATGTCCTCATGCATCTGCGCGAGGGCGTCCATGATCTCGCCCTGCTCGTGGGACCTGGACGCTACGAGGGTTTCGACTACTTGACGCTCCCGTACATGCATCGTTGGGGGCTTCTCGTCTCGTCCGACTCACCGCTTACCGCGAAGAAGCACATCGTCCCGTCGGACACGAAGGGTATTCCCCTCATTAGTTCTCGACAAGGAATGGTGCGCGAATTCATCGCGGGGTGGCTCGGGTTCCCGTATTCGCGTCTCAACATCGTGGCGACTTACAACCTTTTCTACAATGCGGCCATGTTTGTCGAGGCGGGGATTGGCGCGGCAATCTGCATTGACGGCGTTGTGCCGCACGAGTTCGCGTCCCGCGTCGCGTTCCGCCCGTTCTCGCCCGCTCTCACCAGCGACGTCTATCTCGCCTGGCGCAAGAACGCCGCGCTATCCCCAACCGCCGCCGCCCTTGTCGAAACAGTCCGTGCCGCAGGCACAAGACAAACACTGGGATGATTACGTGGCGTTTCAGATGTATCTTCCAGTAATGCTGTTGCGGTTGGCCTTTATCTCGCCGGGCGTGCCCGTTGCGACGATGCGTCCACCGTCCTTGCCGCCGCCCGGTCCCATATCCACGATCCAGTCGGCGGAGCGGATAACATCAAGGTC
>JAFRSR010000434.1 GCA_017427485.1 Kiritimatiellia bacterium | reverse complement strand
TGCTCGTAGCCGAGGTTCGGGAAGATGCAGCTTTCCTGGGTGGCGATGAGCGAGCCGTCCTTCTTGCCGAAGATGATCGGCGTACGTCCATAGCGGTCGCGCGCCGCGTAGAAACGGCCCTCCTCCGTGAGGATCATCAGCGAGCAGGATCCCTCGATCCGCGCCTGGGCGTACTTGACGCCCTCCACGAACGAATCCTGCGAGTCGATCAGCGCGGCCACCACGGCGGTGGGACTGACCACGCCGGACGTGGTGGAGAACTGGAACTGCATGTGCCGCTCGGCGAACATCTCCGCCATGAGCGACTCGATGTTCGTGAGGATGCCCACCGTGACGATCGCGTAGGTGCCGAGACGGCTCGCGACGATGAGGGGCTGCGGGTCCGTGTCCGAAATGACGCCCAGCCCCGCCGATCCCTTGAATTTGGCGAAATCGTTCTCGAACTTCGACCGGAACGGCGCGTTCTGGATGTTGTGGATGGCCCGTTGGAAGCCCTTTTCGCCCAACACCGCCAGCCCGCCGCGCTGCGTGCCGAGGTGGGAATGGTAGTCTGTACCGAAAAAGAGGTCTGCCACGCAGTCCTCTTTTGATATGACGCCGCAAAATCCGCCCATAGAATCTCCTGTTTTCCTGTGCGGACAGTATACCAAAACCGCCCCTGCGATTCAACTCCCAAGAGCGGCTTTCAGCAGGCTGGTTTTCATGTTTTCTGGGCGTCCTTGTCCTTCGCCACGCCGCGCGTGAAGTCGAACTTGTCCATGTCGATCTCGTCCACGGTGAACGGCTGGGCTGTCTTCCACCCGCCGCGCGTGTAGTCCGGGAAGTCGATTGCCGAGGAGCGCGCGTTGACGCTGCGCTCGGAGAGCTCCACGATCGACGAGTAGGTGGCGAGGTCGTACACGTCCGTGTCGAGCGGCAGGCCGTTCTGCAGGCAGTACGCCCAGCGGAGGTCCATCACGAAGTCCATGCCGCCGTGCCCGCCGACCTTCTTCGCGATCTCGCCGGCGACCTTCCAGAACGGGTGCCGGTACTCCTCCTTGATCTTCTGCGCCTTCGTCTCGTCGAAGTACTTGTGCGCGCCGCCGTCGCCGACCTTCTCCTCCCAGGCCATGAGGAGCGAGGGGTAGCTGCGGTAGATGCCCTTCGTGCCCATGAAGAGGTTGCCGCGGTCGTACGGACGCGGCGTGCAGACGTTGTGGATGAGCGAGAGCGTCTTGCCCTGCGCGGTGTGCATGAGGCACGTGTTGATGTCGCCCTTCACCATCCTCGCGGTGTGCCGCCAGTCGTCCGGCGGGAAGTTCGCCTGCCCGAACGCCTCGAACGACGCGCTCTTCGTCTCCATCGACACGAGGTACTCGAAGCGGTCGCCGCGGTTGATGTCGAGGCAGCGCCCCGCGGGGACGAGCCCGTGCGTGGGATAGTAGTTGCCATGGTGCTTCATGTGGCGGTCGATGCGCCAGAAGACGCCGTCGCGCGGGTTGTACTGCAGCGAGCGTTGGTCGTGTTGGTACCCGACCTCGGCTTGCACGATCTCGCCGAGCAACCCCTTCTTGATGAGGTTGAACGCGAGCATCTCCTCCTCGCCGTACGTGCAGTTCTCCAGCATCATGCAGTGGCGGCGGTACTTCTCCGCGGCCTCCACGGTCTCCCAACACTCGTCGAGGCTGAACGCGCCCGGCACCTCCTGGAACACGTGCTTGCCGTGCGCCATCGCGTAGACGTTGATCGGACAGTGGAGCGGACGCGGCGTGGCGGAGTACACGACGTCGCAGACGTCGGAGTCGCACAACCCCTTCCATGCGTCCTTGTCGCCGTTGCGGCTCCATTCCTTCGGCGCGGGAAGCCCGTGTTCCTTCATCCACTTCTGCACGGCGTCGAGCCGCACGGGGTTGATGTCCGAGATCGCCGTCACCTCGCAGCCGGGGATCTGGGCGATGCGGTGCACGGCCGGCGTGCCGCGCGCGCCCACGCCGATAACGCCCACGCGGATGCGCTTCATCGGCGCCACGCGGAACCCGTGCATTGGCGCGCCCGAGGCGCTGCCCGGCCTGTTCTCCGCTGCTTGGGCGGCCAGATGTCCGGCAGCCATCGCGGCCACGCCCATCCAGGCCGTACCCTTCAGGAACTCTCTTCTGCTCTTGTCCATGTTGTCTCCTTGTTGTCATTCATTGATAAGCAACACTCCGCCGCAAGCCCGAATTGTATCATATCCCCTCCCCTTTGTAAATGAACTCCAGCCGTCCGAGAGGTTCGACGACGCCGTGGTCGTAGAAGTCGAGCGGATCACGGCACGGTTCGGTCGAATCGACGAACTTGAACCCGAAGCGGAACTTGCCGTGCGCGAGGCCCAACGCCCGGCGCGGCACCCTGAGCGTCATCATGTCTACATCGATCTTCAGCTCGCCGAGCGCGTTGACGCATTTTCCGTTCACGAGGATCTTCATGAAATCCCCCTTCCCTTCTTTGCCGACGACCGGTTTCTGCGTCTTCACCTTGAACGTGACCGCGTGCGCGTCGTGACTCACGTCGATCCATTCGGGCGCGTTGCGCTGCGTGCGGTTCACGTAGTTCGTCCCGTAGCCCTTCGCGTCGCGCGGCATCGCGGAGTCGGCGAAGCATCTGTAACGTTTGCCCGTCAAAGGCGGATTGGGGGCGTCGTCGTCGGAAATCCCCTTGAATTTCCGCACGTTCTCGAGCAGGAGGAGGAAATAGGCGTCACCGTAGCCGCCGCGCATCATCTCGATGTCTCGCGAGTACTCTGCGTTCGCGCAGTCGACGAACATGATCGGACGGTCCGCGCGCCCTTTCCAGCGTCCCGCGATCCACTCGTTCCAGCCCGTGACGAGCACGATGTCCGGCTTCGCCTCCAGCGCGCGCGCCCACTGCTCCCGGAAGTTGAACCCCTTCGTCCACGCATCAGGCGCGGGGTCGTTCGCGCCGTCGTGGAAGGCGCGTCCGCGGTTTCCCTTCTCGCCGTACATCGCGCTGTCGCCGAAACGGAGCTGCGGATGCTGCGCGACCGACACGTTCATGACGCTCTTCGCGACTTCCTCGCCCGCAAAGACGCGCTGCGGACGCGTGAAGTCCATCCACGGCCAGCCGCCCTTCTTCAAACGCTCGTTCGGCCACTGCGACTTGACGATCGTGAAGAACGCCTTCGTCTCGTCGTCACAGTTGTCCTTCTTCGCCACGATGACGGGCCTGCCGTCCAGGCGGAACCACACGTCCTTCGCGAAACCCGGCTTGTAGACCGCGTCGTAGATACGCCGCACCGTCTTCCCCGACGCGCTATTCGTGTAGAACATGACCTTCGGGACCTTCCATCCCGCGTCATGGTATTCCTGGAGGACGCGCATGACGAGCTTCGCGTTGCGTTCGTAGATGGGGCCGTTCGTCGTGTCGAAGAAGAGAAAGTCGATTCCCGCCTGCATGATCAGCTTCATGTGGCGGCGCACGACCCACTCGTCGTCCGAGAAGTAGTAGCCGTAGAGCGGCTCGCCCCAGTGGTGGTAGCAGCCGACGGGGCCCCAGACGGGACTGTCCGGCTTGCGCCCCGCGTCCGGATCGGCCGCGAGTATCTTCGTCACGTCGCGCGGCGCGCCGCGTCCGTGCTCGCCGAGCCACAGGAAGTAGAACAACCCCACCAGCCGTCCATTGTCGGCGCGGGACGGCGCACCTGCCATGAGAACCACGGCCAATGCCGATAAGAAGAACTTTCTCATCCCGATCATGCGGGGAGTGACCAGCCGGGGCGGACGGGCGCGGAGAGGAAGGCGTTGGCTTCGGGTTTGTTCGTGATGCGCGTGCCGTCCCAGAGCAGCTTGCCCAGACCCGAACGGGCCGCGACGTTGCCGAGGAGCAGCGTCTCGGCGAGCGGCACGGAGAAGCCGAAGCCCGTGTTCGCCTCGCGGCGCTCCACGATGGCGTTGTAGAACTCGTGCACGTGCTCCGTGGACTTGTAGCCCGGAAACTTCTTCATCTCCTTGCCGAGGTGCTTCGGGAAGAAGCGGATCATCGAGTGGTGGCTGAACCAGATCACGCCCTTCGTGCCCTCGAAGATCGTGCCCATCGGCGCGAACGGCGCCTTCTCCAGGTGGAACTCGCGCTCGTACTTCGCGATGACCGGCGGCAGATTGAGGTACTCGCGCTTCGCGGGGTGGCCGTTCTTGCCGATGTGCGCCTTGTCGAACGGAATGCCGTCGCGGAGTCCGTCGTACCAGTGCAGGGTGACGGGCGGCAGGTCGCCGCGCGCGGGGAAGCGGTATTCGAGCGTGTCGCGCCAGGCCCACGCGCCGTCGCAGGCGAACTGGACGTCGTGCGTCTCGACGGAAAGCGGATGCACGCTTCCGAGGTCGAGCGACCAGAACGCAGCGTCCATGATGTGCGTGGCCATGTTGCCGATCGATCCGTTGCCGTAGTCGATCCAGCTGTGCCAGTCGTGCGGGTGGAGCCCCTGGTGGTCCTCCGTGGGGCCGTAGTAGTCGCATACGGGACTGCCGCCGCACCAGAGGTCCCAATCCATGCCCGCCGGCGGCTTCGCGGCCGGCGGACGGTACTTCATCGCGTTCACGCGGTCGTCATAGCACCACACCTCGCGGATCTCGCCGATGAGGCCGCGCTTGATCGACTCCACGCACACCCGCATCGCCTTCGTGGAGTGCCCGAAGTTGCCCACCTGCGTGACGATGCTGGACGCCTTGGCGGCCGCGCCCATCGCGCGTGCCTCCTCCAGCGTGTGCGCCATCGGCTTCTCGACGAACACATGGATGCCGCGCCGCGCCGCGAGCACGGTGGCGAGCGCATGGTGGTGATTCGGCGTGGCGATGAAGACGGCGTCAAGCGAATCGCCCATCTTGTCGAACAGCTCGCGGTAGTCGGCGAACACGCGCACACCTTCCATGTTCGCGCCGTTCGGCAGTTTCTTGCCGAGGGCGCGGACGCGCGCGATCTGCGCGGGGTCGGGGTCGACGAGCGCGACCACGCGCTCGCGCAGGATCGGCTCAAGAATCGAATGGGTGCGCGCGCCGCAGCCGATAACCGCCACGCGCATCTGCGCGCCCTTCGCGATCTGCCGCGCGCGGGACTGCCCGAACGCGACGCCGCCGATGCCGAACAGCGGAAAAGCCGCAGCCGATTTGATAAAAGTTCTCCTGTTCATTTATTTCCTTTCTGTCTGGAGGACAATTGCCGTACGCGCCGGCAGGTACAGCTTCACATGGTCAATCCGCTCGTTGCCGACGACGGACGGTTCGCTGAAGAACGTCTGCCGCGCCGCGATGCGGCCCTGCCCGCCGAAGCGGACCTCGTCCGTGTCGAGCACGCGCCTGTAGCTGCCGGGCGGCACGAGCACGGAGTAGTCGGAATACGACTGCGCCGCGCTGAAGTTGAACACAAACACGAGTCCGCCGCGCCAGAACGCGAGCGTCTGGTCGGCGTCGTTCGCCGCGAGGAGCACGGGCGACGTGCCGCGCAGCGCGCGGTGCGCCGTGACGACGCGGATCATCTCCGCGTCGAAGTCGCCGAGCCCCTTGAAGCGCAGCGCGGAATCGTCGCGCAGCGACCACTGGCGCCGCGCGTGGTCGTAGCTCCAGCCGTTCTCGGCGCGCGGGAAGTCGATCCACTCGGGGTGGCCGAACTCGTTGCCCATGAAGTTGAGGTACGCGCCGCCGGAGCAGCCGAGCGTGGCGAGGCGCGCCATCTTGTGGAGCGCAACGCCGCGGTCCGTCTCCAGTCCGTGCTGGTCCACGCCCATGCCCCAGTAGATCGCCTTGTCGACGAGCTGGAAGAAGAACGTCTTGCCGCCCACGAGCGCCTGGTCGTGCGACTCCACGTAGCTCACCACGCGCTCGTCGGCGCGCTTGTCTGTGAGCGCGTGGAACAGGCCGTGCATGTTCCAGTCCTCGTCGCGCACCTTCTCCGCGAGGTGGAACCAGTAGTCCGGCTCGCCCATCGCCATGCGGTAGTCGAAGCCCATGCCGCAGTCCGCGAGCGGCGCGGCGCAGCCGGGCATGCCGCTCACGTCCTCCGCCACGGTGATCGCGCGCGGATGCGCCTCGTGGATCACGCGGTTCGCGAGGGCGAGGTAGCACCAGGCGTCGTCGTCCACGTTGCCGTCGAAGTACTGGGCGTAGCCCGTGAAGTTCGTGCCGAGGCCGTGGTCGCGGTAGAGCATGGAGGTGACGCCGTCGAAGCGGTAGCCGTCGAAGTGGAAGGCGTCGAGCCAGTAGCGGCAGTTCGAGAGGAGGAAGTGCAGCACCTCGGTCTTGCCGTAGTCGAAGCAGCGCGAGTTCCACGCCGTGTGCCAGCCGCGCGGGCCGTCGTGGAAGTACTGGTAGGGCGTGCCGTCGAAGAGCGAGAGCCCGTCGCGCTCGTTCCGGACGGCATGGGAGTGGACGAGGTCCATGATCACGCGTAGGCCCATCCCGTGCGCCGCGTCCACGAGGCTCTTGAGGTCCTCGGGCGTGCCGAAACGCGAGCTCGGTGCGAAGAAACTGGAAACATGGTATCCGAAGCTCGCGTAGTACGGATGCTCCATCACGGCCATCAGCTGCACCACGTTGTAGCCGGCCGCCTTGATGCGCGGAAGCACCTTGTCGCGGAACTCCGCGTACGTGCCGACCTTCCCCTCCTCCTGCGCCATGCCCACATGCGCTTCGTAGATGAGCGGCGTCTGACGAGAGACCTGAGACGAGAGACGAGAGGCGAGTGGATGTTTCCACACGTAGGGGACCTTCGGTTCCCATACCTGGGCGCTGAAGAGGTTGGTCTGAGGGTCCTGCACGACGCGCCGAGCGTAGGCGGGAATGCGTTCGCCGCGTCCGCCCGGCCACTCCACCTCCAGGTGGTAGAACTGCCCGTGGCGGATCGCGCGTTGCGGGAACGTGCGCACCCACACGTCCGTGCCGGGAATGCGCGCGAGCTTGAAGCGGGTCTTGGCCTGCCACTGGGAGAAATCGCCCACGAGCCAGATCGCCGTCGCGTACGGCGCCCATTCGCGGAACACCCACCCCGTCGCCGTGCGGTGGAGGCCGAAGTACTCGTGCGCGCTCGCCCAGTCGGCGAGGCGCCCCTTCCCGCCGGTCAGCTCGCGCGCCTTGGCGCGGGCATGCGCCGCGCGTCCCCGCACCGCGTCCGTGTAGGGGGCGAGGTATGGATCGTCCAACAACCGGACGGTCGGCTGCCTTGAATGTTTCTCAAGAGCATGCATCAGCAAGGTCTCCTTGTCATGGTTCTGGGCCATAGTCGTTGTCGCCGCGCGTACCGCGTATCAATCCGATAAAAATCGGAACGACCCAGCCTATGGGCTGAATGCAGCTGAGCCACCACCACCATCCACTTCGGTTGAAATCGTGGAGCCGGCGCACAACGTTCGAGATGCACGGCCAGGCCATGGCCATGACGAACAGCCCCAGTCCTGCCTCGTTTCCAAGCGCCAGTGACGCAATGGCGCCAAGAAAAACGAACCCGATGAAGCGCCAGTATTGCGCGCGGTTTTTCCGCCCGCGCAGCGTGAAGTACTGCCCTAAGCCGGCGGAGGGCGCAGCGGGGATTCGCCGGGACGGATTGTCCGGCGGCGCGGGACGCCGTTGCGGCGCATGCGGGGGCTCGGACTCGTGAAGTCCATACCGGATCCAGTCCATGATCATGCGTAGAGGCGTGGGGCGGAAATCCGGCGCAGGCACCATGTTGCCGTTGTCGTCGACGACCGTCCTGTCCACGGCGCTCACCGCCAGGATGTCCAGCCAGTCGTAGTTACTCGCCACGTACGGAAGGTACTTGGCGAGCACGCCCTTCGGCCCGCCGCACGCGCGGATCGTGTCCGCGTAGCTGTCCGACTGCGAGAGCACGATTGCCGCGCGCGGCGGCCTGTGGTCGTACGGATCGTCAAGTGCGTAAGAGAGTATCGCGTTCGTGATCCACATCGCCTCCTGCACGCGCGAATCGTGCTCGCCCCGCACAATGATGTCGCGCAGGTTGATGAGGACGATCAGGTCGTCTGCGTTACGGACGTACTCCTTGAGAGACGCCACCTCGTCAATAAGGCCGGAAGGCGTGGCGTTTTCCCTCACGAACGCGTAGCGGTACACTTCCCCCGCGAAGTCGAGGCACGAAACCTCGCATACGTCCCTCGGGCGCTCCCCATCGCCCTGACGCCGACGCAGCGTCCAGTCCAGTCCCAGCAACACGTCCTCTGCCGTCGCCATCGGCCACTCGCCGCGGCGCATGCGTGCGATCTTCCCCGCCACGTAGGATGCGGTCTGGAAGTTCTTGGGAGCGAGGAAGTACCCGTTCTCGTCCGGCCGCGCGTAAAGTTCCCCCAGCCCGGCGAGCATCACCGTCTTGCCGGATCCTTCAACGCCAACTATTGCTACTTTTTTCATTTCGCCAGCTCCACGCGCTTGCCACTGAAGCCGATGCCGTACTTCAGCACTGCGACGCCCGCCGCCTCAAGATCGGCCGCGTAGCGCTTCTCGTCGATCTGCTGTTGAATATTCATTGTTCACAAATCCTCATTGTTCACAAATCGAAAATATCACCTTACACTTTCAATATATGCCAGCAATGCGCCAAGTGGCTTCGCCGGTGACGAATGGGAACGCACGTATGTGCGATTGCCGAACACGTATAGCGCCTGACGTGCGCGCGTGACAGCTACGTTCACGAGGTTGGGTGCGCCTTCGTCCACCCACCTGATCTTAGAAGCCGGAGAGTTGCCCGTGACTACAAGGCTGTAGATCATGACGTCGCGCTCGTCTCCTTGGAACTTGTGGACGGTCGACGCCGTAATGCGCGAGGCGAATTCCTTCGGTATGGCATGGTGCAGACGTTCTGCCTGCGCCTTGAATGGCGTCACGATCCCGATGGATATGTCCTTGTCGGCCTTCGCAAGTTCAACGGCCTTTGCGATAGCCGCACGCACCTCTTCGGCGTTTGCGTTGATGCGGTTCGAGACCTGTCGCCCATTCACGTCGACCCAGAAGCAGCCCTGTTCCTTGATCGGATGGGCGAACGTCCCGGTACGAACGTCCAGACCTCCCAGTTCGCGGTAGAAGAAATTGTTCGAGTATCCAATAATCTGCGGGTGGCAGCGATAGTGTCCGTTCAACATCATCGGTTTGTTCCGTCCTCTCGCATGCGTCAGCCAGTCGTGGCACCGATCCCAGAGCGACGTTGCCGCGTACTGCGTCCATGGGGACTGAATCCTCAGATGCTTCTTGATGGCTATCTCTTCCTCGTCCTTCAACGCGGAGATGTGCCTCAGCTGCTTGGGATCGCCGATGACGACAACCTGCCGCGCGCGGAACATGAGAGGCAAGGCAGACGCCACGTCGCACTGGGACGCTTCGTCGATGACCAACATGTCCACCAGTCCGGATGTCAGCGGAAGTGCGCCCTTCGCGGAAAGGCTTGTAATTGCGATGAGAGGACACGCCTTCAGGAAATTGCGCGTCACATCAATGGCTTCCCGTTGCCACAGCATACCGTTAGTCACGTAGTTCTTGAACGAGGAAACTGCCAACGCCGTGCCTGGTTGGGAAAGACGCACGGCCAGGTCAGCCGCAACATATCCAACGGCATTGCCGCGAATGTCCTTTTGCGCGTCGGCCAACATGGCGTCCGGCTTTCGCTCGGCGATCTCCTTCAACTCATTGCGGCAGTCTTCAAGCGCTTTCTCGGCGGAGTCTACACGTTCCTTGGCATGTGCGATGTCGTCCTCAATCCGCGACTCAAGGTCGGCGCGTTCGCGCAAATACGCCTCGCCGTCCGCCAGAACCTGGTCCACCCCGCGGTAGTAGTCCGAAATGTCTTTGCCGGACTTCATCTCTTCCGCCGCGTACCTTCCCACGCGGTCCTCCACAAGGCGGCGGACGTCCGCCGGGAAGGCAAGCACGTGACCGATCGCCTCGGCGGCATGCCGACGTTTGGTGAACCAGTCAATCCATATCCTCCCCAGCCCCGAGTATCTCCCGGCGAAGCCGTTCCGCCTTGCACGGAAGGCGTTCGCCAGCATGTCGAGCTGATCGCCACCATAACGGTCGAACACGCGCAGCGGCGCATTTTCCGCCAGAAACGCCGCCATCTCGGCATCGCCTCGCCCGCGCGTGTCCGTGAGGGCTTGCTGCGACACGGCGAGCGTCCGCTCCCGAATTGGCAGAACGCCGTTGAGCTCTTCCCGCCTCGCAATCAACCGCCGTGCTGCCTTCAGCTTGGAGCAGGCCTGCGCATGGCGGTTTCTGGCGCTCCCCTGGTCTGCCAGTGCGCGCTGCCGCCGCGCGTTGTCCATTTGCGCAAGTTCCAGAAGCGACTGCAGTCGCGGCAGGGTCTGTGCGTTTTTCACTGTGCGCGAACCGAATCGCACACCGAAATACTCCAGTCCAGGCAGGCCGTTCAGCCGATCCAGAACGTTGTCGACGGCCTTGTTGTTCTTGCTGGCCACGAGCACGGACTTCCCCTTGAGAATCGCGTTCGCCAGCAGGTTGAGGATCACCTGCGTCTTGCCGCATCCTGGCGGCCCTGTAACGACGGAAACCTTATTTCCGAGCGCCATGGCTACGGCAGTTCTCTGGGCGTCGTCCATTTCTGTCAGGGGCACAAGCTCGTCAGGATCGAACACCTCGAGACCGTTCTCGAATGAGCGGTTCTCGAGGAAGTCGGCAATATTCCCCGCGAGACGCGCTTCTTTTCCAAGTGCCCTCAGTTCGGACACAAGCTGGGAAAGCGATGGATTCCTGGACGAGAGTGCCACCTTGAGCGTCTTCACGATCGAAACGCCCTCCCCCAGCAATTCAATCAACTTTTGGCCTAGACCGCCAGATGCCGGCACCCCTTCATGAAGATATGCATTCAGCGCATCAACCTGTTCTTCCTCCAGCTCCATGTCGCTGGCCGCCGATGGATTGACGATGAAATCCGACAATGGACATGAAAGTTCGCATTCTGGATCCGCAGGGTCGTCGTCCTGGATGTCGGCATAAGCATGTACGCAAAGCAACAGAGGATGTTCCTCGTCGCCGTTTCTCACGAACAGCCCCACCGACACGTCCTGCGGGAACTTATTCTGGCGGTCTTGTATGCATGCGTTGACGAAATCTTCGTTGTCAGCATATCGCACCAGAAGCATCCCTGCTTCCGATTCCCGCCAAGGCATATCAAACCAAACCCTCGCAGCAGGTTCCTTCAGCTGTTCAAGCTCTACCGCCATGCGATAGAACTGCAACTTGCGGAGAGTCTCGTCCCCTACAGGCACGGACGACGGCTGTCTCAGTAATCTTTCAAGTTCGCTCATGCTCGCCTCACATCCATTTGTCGCGCAAGTACCAGACTGCGCCGAGGTTCAGCGCCACCATGAACCAGTACACCACCTGATATGACTTCTTCGACGACTTGTGGCGGAAAAGCCGCTGGGCGAGCCACGCTCCCGGCCATCCACAGCCAAGCTCCAGCGCGTGCAGCGCCATCTCCTGTATTCGCCACTTCCCGCGCACGGCCGCGTCCTTGTCGATCGCGTACGCGATCAACGTGACAAGGCTCATGATGCCGTAGATGTAGAGAAGCGTTTTCATCAAAGAATTAAAGGATTGAAGAATTGGATGCGCTCGCTCCGCTCGCTATTTGGTGAACCCTTGGACGGGACGAACGGATATCCCGTAGTGGCGGGGAAATATAAAATTCTTGCCTCCCGAAGAATCGACGCAAAGACCAACCACGACGCCATGTTTGTAGGGCCAGGCCAAGAGGGGGAGATTAGTCGTCACCGCACCGATGGACGAACTGTACCAGCCGTCCGAGCCGTCACCGTAGAGCGAAGTCCCTTCGCCATGACCAGCGGCAGGAAGAAAGATGCTTGCGGAGGAGTAATCGCCTCTGCCGCGTACAACACAACCTTTCACGCCGTGCATTGTCGTCCAAGTCCAGTCACACCTTTCGCAAAGATCACTCAGTTCCTGTTCCGTAGGCATACGCCACCCCCCTCCCCACTTCACATGCGCAGCATCATGGTTCGGCACTAGGACAGAACCTCTATTAGTCCAACCCTCGCGCTCTAGAGTCGTGAAGTCCTTGTCGCTAGTTGGTGTATTATCGATTTTAAACGAGCATTTCGACGCTGACCCGTCACTTGCCGCCCAGACTTCGCCAGGAGAAAACAAACGATTGAGCCACCCAGATACGTTTACCTTCGCGCGACGATAGCCGACAGTGTCGCCCCACCAGAAGTAATAGCCTGACTCCCACGGTTCTTCCGCGCCGATGTTCGTCTCGGCCCAGTACGGGCCGTCTTCCCAGAGATGAACCTTGCCGTGAGCGTTGGCGGCTTCACTTGCCCGCGACAATTCCACACCACCTGGTAGGGCGCACACTCCGGGTGCGCCTGTGCCGTTGTCACGTTGCAGCGCGGCTGGACTCTGCGCCCTACCATCGTCCGGTAGGGCGGTCGCCCCGCGACCGCCGTCTGACACCTCTTCACCATGAATCCACGCCAGGATCGGCAAGAGCCCTTGCGTCGTGAAATCCGCCGCCGGAACTACGTTGCCGTCACCGTCTAGTTCCGTCTTGTCCACCGCATTCGCCGCAAAGACATCCAGCCATCCGTAATCGTTGGCCACATGCGGCAGATACTTCTCCAACACGCCTTGCGCGCCACCGCATGACTTGATCGTCTCCGCGTAACTGTCCGCCTGCGAGAGCACGATCGCCGCACGAGGTGCGTCCTTGCCGGCGTTGTCCCCGATTGCCGTATCGAGGATCGACTTCGTGATCCACATCGCCTCCTGCACGCGCTTGTCGCGGAGTCCGTTCGTGATCACGTCGCGCAGGTTGATGAGCACGATCAGTTCATCTGCCCCACACACGTACTGCTTCAATTCCTCCGCCTGCTCCTTCAGCGAGGCATCGTCAGCGCCGGAGATGCCGTATGCCGCGCGGTAGACCTCGCCCGCGAAATCGAGGAACGACACTTCGCAGACGCTCTCAGGGCGCCCCTTCACGCCCGTCTTGCGCCGCTTCAGCGTCCAGTCGAGCCCCTGCATCTCATCGCCCGCCGTGGCTACCGGCCACTCGCCCTTGCGCATGCGCTCGATCTTCTCGGCCACGTACGCCGCCGTCCCGAAGTTCTTCGGCGCGAGGAAATACCCTTTCTCGTCAGGATACGTGTACAAATCGCCCAGCCCGGCAAGCATCACCGTCTTGCCGGAACCTTCAACGCCAACTATCGCGACTTTCTTCATAACTGAGACACCTCACAGGAAGACCCAAGCAATAAAATGTGATAGGAGAGTAACCCAGAGCGGCGCTATCAAGACAATTACGGCGGCCATCCACATGATCCATTTTGCCGACTTTTTCTCTTTTGGCTCTTCATTGTTAAGATGGTTCATCCCCCCGCAATACATCGCAATAAGAGCCCCATAAGCCACGCAATGCTGGAGAGTCCCTTCAAGCTTGAATGTCAAGACTGTAAGTCCCACAATAATTGCACCTGCGACAAGTGCTACCAGCACCGTAAAAGTCACGGGAGAGGTGCAGAGACCTCGCCAATTCACTGAGGATATGGCCTGCAACGCACCCTTTCCGCAACCGACGCAAGATCTCCAGCCGTTCCGCCAATCCGTCGGAGCGTGCAGCATCCAGTCAACCATCGGCTTCAGCCCGGCAAGCGAAAGGTTACGGTCCGGGACGTTTTTCCCATTGTCATCAATCGTCGTGCCACACGAATTCACGGCCATCACGTCAAGATATCCGAAGCTGCTGGCGACGAGAGAAAGATACTTCCTCAAAGTCTCACCAGGGCCTCCGCACGCCTCTATCGTGGAAGAATAGGCGTCCGCCTGGCTGAGCGCAAGGAGAACGCGTGGCAGCCGCTGGGCACCATCCTCCGGTTCCAGCACGAACTTCAGCATCTTCAGCGCCGAGTACTCCGCATCAACCGCTCGCTGATCCCCTGTCCCACGAGTAACAGAATCTCGCAAGTTCAGAAGCAAGATGATGGTGTCCGCTTTGCGCAAGTAATCCTTGAGCTCTTCCACCTGCGACGCCACGCCCATCTTAGAGCCGTCAGAGAAAGCCGCCCGGTAAACCTCACCCGCAAAATCAAGGCACGACACCTCGCACACGACCTTTGACCTGCGCGATTTCGGAGACTGCCTCCGCAAGAGCCATTTCAGACCGAACGCGCAATCCGTCTCCGTCGCGCTTGGCCATTGGCCACCTTGCAATCGTCCGCACACCCTTCGCACGTATGAGAGAGTTCCGGAATCCTGCGGTTCAAGATAAAGCCCGTTCTCGTCTGGCTGAGAATACAACGCCCCCAGCACGGCCAGCATTACCGTCTTGCCTGAGCCTTCAACGCCAACTATCGCTACCTTTTTCATTGTTCACCCCTTACTATTTTGAGCAATCCTTCGAACAATGGGACTGCCTTATCCGACTTCAGCAAGTCACATCCATCGGAATCGATGCCAATAAATGGCGATTCACAGATTTGGACAATGGAGGCGTCGAGCTTTTCAATTCTTCCATGTTTGGCGAAATAAGCCCACGGGATAAGGCGAGACTGATCACTTTGCCTCTTCCCATTCTCGTCCGCCATCATCATTTCCTTGAGGACATATATTCCATCCCGGCATAACACCACTCCCGCTCCCCATCCATTACAGTCAAGTATGGCAATGACCTCATCATCGCGAATCTCGGCATTCAATTTGTCCTGTGCAACTTCTTTCAGGCTTTGCAATTCATCATGAAAATCATCTGTCGAAGGAAGATAGAAGTCATCCCAGGAATTATCCTTCGCCTCTTGACAAAGGAAATCAGAGACCGCACGACAAATCCACGCTTGCTCTGCGCGTTGATTGTTTGGACTCGCCTTGCGATACCACTTTACAGCCTCTGCGGTGTCCTTTGCGACACCGATGCCATTTTCATACATCCAGCCCAATTTATACTGTGCTTCAGCATTCCCCGCGTCCGCAGACCTACGATACCACTTTACGGCCTCTGCGATGTCCTTCTCAACACCCATGCCGTTTTCATACATCCAGCCCAATTTATACTGTGCTTCAGTATTCCCCGTATCCGCAGACCTGCGATACCACTTTACGGCCTCTGCGCTGTCCTTTTCAACACCTATGCCATTTTCATACATCCAGCCCAATTTATGCGGAGCCTCTACATTCCCCGCGTCCGCAGACCTGCGATACCACTTTACGGCCCCTTCGTAGTCTTTATCCATTTCGCACTGACTTCCAAGAGCAAAACTCCTCTCAGGATCCCGCTTGGCCCCCCCCAATTCTCTCACAGACCAAATCGCTGCGACTGCATATAATGCGCTCCCTATCAACGCGCAACAGGCCAACCTCCCGAGTATTTTGCGCAAAGAAAAAATGTTCACATAGCTCCACAACAGTCCAGCAACGCCCAGGAGCAACAAGATACCCCATAAAAAATCGGCAAATGACACGCCGAAACGAATGGCATCATAGTGACGGGCAAAGCTGAACCCCAACATCAAAGCACCGACGCATAGACATCCCACCGCAAGGAATCGGCCCACCGTTCTTCCAAGATTGGGATGAGCCGGCATAATCCATGTCATCACCGGCTCTAATCCATTTAATTGGAAATTCCGAGAGGGAATCACATTCCCTTGATCATCGAGGTTTGTTCTGCCCACGGCACTAACCGCCATGACATCAAGAAAACCGTAGCTGGAGGCAACATTCGGCAGATACTTTTCCAGAACACCCTTGGGGCCTCCGCATGAAAGAATCGTGTCATTGTAGCTGTCCGCCTGCGAAAGCACGATCGCTGTGCGCGGTGCGCGCTTCCTTGCCGATTTGTCAAAAACGCTGTCCAGAATCGACTTCGTAATCCACATCGACTCCCATACGCGCTTGTCCCCGAGACCGTTTGTAATCACGTCGCGGAGATTGACAAGGACAATCAAGTCGTCTGCCGTCTGAATATAATGGTTCAACTGGGCGACACTTGCTGAAGCATCTGTTCTCGAAGCCCGGTCTTTTGAGCCAAATGCCTTTCGATAGACCTCGCCGGGAAAATCAAGAAACGAAACCTCGCTGAAAACCAGCGGGCGACATTCAGGATCGGTCTGTCTGCGCAACTCCCAGTCCAATCCCTGCATGGCATCTTCGGACGTGGCCAAAGGCCACTCACCATTTCGCATTCTGGCGATCTTTGATGACACAAAAGACGCCGTCGACTCGTCCTTCGGCGCAAGGAAAAAGCCGTTTTCGTCCGGACGCGCGTACAACTCCCCCAACCCGGCAAGCATCACCGTCTTGCCGGAACCTTCAACACCCACGATCGCCACTTTTTTCATTTTGCCAGCTCCACGAGCTTGCCGTTGAATCCGATGCCGTGCTTGAGCATGGCAATCATCCCGCATTCATACTTCATGCCCAACGGTCGTCTTCCCAAGCGTTCTGACCGAAAATCGCCCGGCTGAAATCCCGCTCGCAACCACCTGACAACGACGAGGAGACGCTCTTCCCCATCATTTCAAGCACACGGGCGAAGTCGATGTTCGCCCAGGTGTCCGTGGCTTCAGGACGAAACTCCGGCACGTTCGTCAGGAACACCCTGGAGAATTCCGACATCATATCGGTGACCGGACTCGTGGGCGCAAACACATAAAGGCTGATGTGCCGGTCGACGATCTTCTTCATTACCTTCTCAACCTGCGAGAATTTCTCACCGACGGACTCCTGCTTCAGCACGCCATCCTCGATCTTCTCGTCCGTGAAAAGCACCACCACGCGACGAGTCGATTCAAGGGGCCCGTAGGGGAAATCCGCCGCGCAGTCAAGGGCGAACACCGTGTCCTCGTCTCCCTTGCAACGAACTCCATCCAACCGGCGCATGAACGAATCCGTGTCCGCCGCACCGTTCTTCGAACAAGTAAAGAACAGCTCCTCGCGCGGCGGCACCTGGCCATACAGCGATTTCATCGCCGTTGCGCCTTCGCCGCCAATGACGATGTTCCGATAGATGCACTTCTTGGCCATGCGGTCGATATTCGCGCTATACGCAAGAAGGCCCAGTCGCAATGAATCAAATCCCTCCTCGCGGAACGGCTCCACGAACTTGCGTATGTTTGTGCGCAGCTGATCAAAGCATTCCCGCATTGAGCCGCTGGCGTCTATCACGAATACCACGTCCGCGCATTTGCCGTCGACCGAGACGCCGGGCGAAGGACTGTTTTCTGCGACAGAATCCGTCTCGCCCGACCCGGCGACCGAGGTTTCCTGGCCCTGTTCATTGGAAGGAGCATGTGCGCCATCTGCAGTCGGAACCGATTCCATCGGCTTGGTTTCTTCTGGCGGCGCAGGCGGGGGGATTGGTTGCAGATCATCGATAGGCGGAGGCGGAGGTGGGGGAATTGGAGTCAGGTCATCATCCTTTGGCTCTGGCGAAATCGGTGGCCGAACTGGTTCTGGTGCCAGCGGAACCGGCGACAGAACCGTAGGTGCTTCCGGACGCGATAAGCGCCTACCGTTCGACGCGCAACCGCCGTCTGGCATATCGCACCTGCCAACCTTTTCCCCTCGTATCCACTGCATGATCGGCAACAGCCCCTGCGTGGTGAAATCTGCGGCGGGTACCACGTTGCCGTCATCGTCAAGCGCTATTTTGTCCACCGCATTCGCCGCGAAAACATCCAGCCATCCGTAATCGTTGGCCACATGCGGCAGATACTTTTTCAACATGCCGCGAGGACTGCCGCACGCATTGATCGTCGCCGCGTAGTTGTCGGCCTGCGAGAACACGATCGCCGCGCGCGGTGATTTATCGCCAGAACCGTCGCCGAGCGCCGTGTCGAGGATCGACTTCGTGATCCACATCGCCTCCTGTTCGCGCGTGTCGCGAAACCCGTGCAAAATTACGTCGCGCAGGTTGATGAGCACGATCAGCTCGTCCGCCCCGCACACGTATCGCTTCAATTCCTCCGCCTGCTCCCTCAGCGAGGCATCGCCACCGCCGGAGATGCCGTAGGCTGCGCGGTAGACCTCGCCCGCGAAATCAAGGAACGACACTTCGCAGATTGTTTCCGGACGGCCCTCTACGCCTTCCTTATGCCGCTTCAACGTCCAGTCCAGGCCCCGCACCTCATCACCGGCCGTAGCGACTGGCCACTCGCCCTTGCGCATGCGCTCGATCTTCTCGGCGACGTACGCCGCCGTGCCGAAGTTCTTCGGCGCGAGGAAGTACCCTTCCTCGTCAGGATACGTGTACAGGTCCCCCAGCCCGGCGAGCATCACCGTCTTTCCCGAGCCTTCAACGCCGACTATCGCTACCTTCTTCATGAGGGCTTTCTTCCCGTAGGCTTCTGTGTTTTCTGGGATGGCGTTTTCTTCCCCTCCGTCTTGACTTTAAGCGGAACCGGATTCGCATTCTGCGCCTTCACTTTCCCACTGGTTTTTGGCTTTGCAGCAGTCGGCAGGGGCACATCGTCTTTCGGATTTTGCCTGGCATTCGCCGGCGGCGGCACTGCGTCCTTCTTATCATTCGCACTCGGCGCGGAGACGGACTTCGTTTCCTTACTCGGCACAGGGGCGTCCTTGGCGGCTGGAGGATTGTTCGTCGCCGCAGTCGTCACGTTTGTCTCCACAGTCGGCGCGTTTGTTGTCACAGTCGGCGCGCTCGTTACTACGGACACCGCGTTCGATACCTCGTCGCCTCTAACTGCTACAACGACGGGACCGTTCATGTTCTGAGACCCGGAGGGCTGGGATCGTTTCGGCATAACCCAAAACAAGACCGTTGCAACGGCGAGCAGGGCGGCGCTTGCAAGCGGCAAAAACAACCGCAAGGGCACGCGAGGCGGCACATGTTCGCCTCCACCGGACACGGACTCCGGCTTGTCGGGCGACACGGACTCGTCCGGCTCAGGTGGTTCTTCCGTCCCGGTTGCCTGCGACTGCTCAGGATTCGCGATCGTGCCAGAATTCTCCGCAATTGCTTCATTGCCGGAATTGCCCGCCGGTGTCACGGCTTCTGGATCGACGAGAGGGGAAGGCTCGGGAACTTTGACCGGATTCTGTACGACCGCGTATGACGGATTATCGGACGTTCCCGTTATCCGCACGTCAAGCGTCATCTCGTCCAGGTTCTTCAGCCATTCCGGCACGGCGGCAGGATCCGCCTCCGGGACGTCCACTGAAACGGGAAAAGGCTTCATCGGCCCGGCGAACTCCGGACAGGCGAACAGCGCCGCCGGATCGGTCTTCGCGGCCTCTTCGCGCGAGACCGCGCCGAGAACGCAGTAGAGCGCGTCGCGCCCCCGGAAGTCGATCTTCTTCGCCACATGGTAGCGGTAGAAAACGACACGATCTTCTAAAAGGAAAATTCCGCCGAACGGGAATTCCGCCGAATCGGGAGAAGGGAATTTCCCGATGCACTTCTTGAACGCAACAAGCTCCTCCGCCGTAAATGCGGTGCCGGGCTGCCAGGAGTACCCTTCTTGGGCCGTATAGACTGCCAGATTAAACCTCATCCCATTCTCCGTTTCCGATGCTTTCCTTTATCGCCAACCATACCCTGCCTCCCGTCTTCGGCAATCCATGCCCCAATCCGAGAAGAGTGGCATACTGTCCATCGGGATAGAAGAATTCTATTGCATCTACGCGGCCCCGGCGGTTCCGTACCTCCGCAAAGAACCGTTCCAAAGAAACTTCGTCAAAGCCTCCAATACCCGTAGTCAGATCACGAAGCCGCGCCTGGCAAACACGGAACCATTCGGACAACCCATGGTCAATCCCATCGTATTGCTGCGCGCTTTCAGCAAGCATTTTGCGGTATTTCTTGAATGTCTCTTCCAACGCGCTCATGTTGTCGGTTCCCGGCGCTCCTGTTGCGCGTCTCCCAGGGCCATCACCTCTTGTTGCTGACGGATTGATGAGCGCGCAACATGTTGTCGGCCGGTTTTCCGGCAACATCTCAAGCCCGCGCATGACCGAGCGCGCGAAAGGCGTATCCGATGAGAGCGGCGGCACTTTCACGCCGGGAAGCCATCCGTCGGGATACGGCAACGTACCGGTCAGGCATTCATACGCCGTAACTGCAAGAGAATACACGTCCATGTCAGCCGACGGCGGCTTACCGAGCTTCTGGCCGGGCGACATGTACCTTGGCGTCCCTATGGGCTGGACAGACGTGCCGGACTGATTGGTTCCGGCGATGCCGAAGTCGATGAGACACGTCTTGTACCCGTTTATGGGCGAGTTCCGGACGATGATGTTCTTCGGCTTTACGTCACGGTGGAACACGTTCCTGCGATGCGCGTAGTCGAGCGCGTCGGCGATCGGACGCAGCAGTTCCCGCGTCTCGTCCTCACTGATCTTGCCACGAGACTTGTGGGCGAGATAATCTGCGAGAGAAACGCCATCGATGTATTCGATCGCAAGGACAGGCACATCCCCAAGCATCTTGCACCAGTAGTACGCCGCGATTCCATCGTGCCGCATGCTCCGTAGGATGTTAGCCTCGTCAATAATGGCATCAAGCGCGGAGCCGTCCACCGCATCACCGCCGTGCAGCCCCTTCAACACGACATGCGCAAGGGACTCCGTGGGGGCGTTTGTGTCTGTCGCAAGAAGCACGCGCCCCTGCCCTCCGCCGCCAAGTTCGCGTTCAATCCGGTAGGAACCGAAAACGACGTCTCCAGGCTTGAGTTCGGCAAACGGCGGTTCACCTGTCTTTTTTGTTCCGGCGAATGTCTCCTGCCCCTGCACAGAGAGCCATTCTGGAAGTCGTTCGGAAGAATACTTGCCGTCCAGTAGACTCCCCAGGGCTTCCGCCGTGATATCCTCTCCCGCCTTTGTCACGTAGGCGTACAGCCATTCGGGAAGCGCGCTTGTCGTCGTCCTGTCCAGCGTCGCCGTGATCTTTACGCGCACATCGTCTCGACAGCCGAATTCCAGCGCGAACTCGTTCGGCGAGAGATAATACACTGACTTGCCCCTTTCGACGGAAGCCTTTGGATCAAGGCATGGACTGAAAGACAGCTTGTCTCTTCGGCCCGTCAAGTCGAGATAGTCGCATAGGAACACGTCTCTCGCATGCCCGTGTCTGTCGCGAGGCAGTCCGTCAAGTTCGTGTTTGCTTGCGGACAACCGCCTGATCAACGTCGCCGACATGTCGCCGGATGCCGGCTTTTCCGCCGACGCACCGCCGCCAAATAGTCTTCGCAAGAATCCCATTTTGCACCTCCAGAATTGAAGTCATTAACGTTAGATCCGCCGGCGCAGCAAAAACCAGAGCCAGAGAATCAAAAATACGCCCAGCAAACAGCTGACGACGAGAAAGATCATAAATCTGTACGGCATGATCAGGTCGGGGACGAAATGCTCAAACAGCTGCAAGGGCACCGTCAGCAACGCCCCGATCGAGCCCAGACCCACCAATCGGGAGACACGGTTCTGCGTATACCATTCGGGCTCTAGCCTCGACAGCCATTTCTTCAGAAAGGACGGCGCGCCTTTCTCGAGATAGACGCGCTGTTCATCCAATTCTCGTCCCACATCCTTGGGCAGCAGCCCTTTTCTGTAATTCCCCTCTCCCTGCATCTTTACGAAAATGTTGACAACCACCATGTAAGGAATCTTCGGCAACCTGTCCATGACCTTGCGAACGGTCAGATACCCTCCGCCACGTACATCCCTGCCGTTCGGCAGGATAAGGTCCTCCACGCAATCGCGCACGCGTCGCTCCACCCTGTCAAATGTCTCCGGGACAAGTGCTTGATAAACGATTATGCACGAATTGACATCCCCCTCCTTTTCTATCACCAGCCCATTCCCCGGCTGCGGGCTTGAAGCCGCAAGCATGCGGAATGCAACCTTGACGTTCTCGCTCGGCGGATCGACCGCGTTGGGAGTAAGTCCAGCCTCCCACGGCGAAGCAGCCCCCACGACAATGGCGGCTGCATACGGCTTCTCGCTTTCGTTATGGGCCCAACCGCTTGCCTGATACCACCTGCGGATTGCGCGCTTGGCTTGACGATATCCCTCCGCCGTGGACGCATCCGCAAAACAGGCAAACACTCGAAACCGAATCCGACCGATGAAGAGAGCCTTTGACGAAAGAAGGTCGTAACAGCGTACGTTATCGGGGCACTGCGGATCACCTCCCTTGGCAATGCACCTAAACTCCTTGATTCGAGACAGCCACTTCAACTTCCCAATTTTGCCAAGCAAGGTGCCAATCCGCGGAATGTTGTACGAGGGCAATTCGGCGCGTTTCGTAGCCAGCAGCTGCAAATTGTGTTCGATCGCGCCAAAGAATTCTTCCTGTGTCATAGCCAGACTCCACTCAATTTAGCCCGCAGGCGACGGGGGACGGCACAGCTGTGCGTAGGAGAGCATGAACATGTCGTAGCCGAACGAGGCCGCCAACGCGATCAGGAACACGGCAAGTCCGAAGAAGGAGTTGCTCGCCCCGAGGAATGCGCGGATGGCGACGCCGTCGATCGCGAGAAGGACGACCAGCGCCGTCGCGGCGGCGGCGTTGGAGTCCCTCCGCATCGCCATCTTGAGGAACGGGAACGTCAACACGGGCAGGATCACGATGCACAGCACGAGCAGGCAGATGCGCGTCGTCAGCGAAAGCCCGACCTCCGGCGGCGGAAGCGGATCGGCCTGTCCCTTCTCTCCGCCCGTTTCACCGACGAAGAGCGGAATGTCGACTACGTCGCCCTTGGCGATTCGCACGAACTTCAGCTGTCCTTTGAGAATCGCCGCGTCCTGCGTCGTCTCGAACTGGTCGAGGTTGCCGATGATCACGGCGTCCAATCCTTCGTTCTTCCCGTATTCAAGGGCCTTCTCGACGTCGAAGAACCCGGGATTCCGGAAGTTGAGCAGGTCGCGGATCTTCTCGGACGGAGGTGTGCCGTCAAGGTCAATCCACCCCCCTTCCATCAAGCGCTTGCGCAACGTTCGCGTCACGAAGTCCGTTGGGTCGTTCTTGAGATGGAGGAGCGCCGCGCGCTTCACGTCGCCCTGGACGGCGCGTATCTGCCTCGCCGCCTGCTCAACGGCCGCATGCGCCGCCTGTTGGCGAGCCGAATCGCAGGAAGGCTTTTCCGGCCCCAGCCACCACCAGACGCTGAGGGCTGCCGCCACAAGAATGGCGGGGACGATCACATGGCGCATCAGCGCGAAGCCGGCGCCAAAGGAGAAACCGTTAAACAATCCACCGAATTTCATTTTCCTATCCTTTCATGTTTTCACATCGCAAGGTCTTCCATGCGAATTTCCAGAAGCGACGCGCGGTCTGTCTGGCCTGCCGAAGCAAGCCGCACGGCCTGGCGCTCGAGCGTCCGCTCGAAGGAGTTTCGGACGAAACGTCCGTTTCCGAAATGCTCGTCGGCGGCTGCGCGGGCCGCCGCCATGCGGCGGGCGACCTCGTCGCGAGTCTCAGGCGAGCACACGTATTCGTTCTTGCGCATCAGGCCGTTGAAGATCGCGGCGAGCTCGTCCGCCGAGTAGTCGGGGAACTCGATGAAACGGTTGAACCGGGAGTTCAACCCGGGGTTCGACGCGAGGAACTCCTTCATCTCGCCCGTGTAGCCCGCCACGATCACGGCGAGGCGGTCGCGATCGTCCTCCATGCGCTTCAGGAGCTGGTTTATGGCCTCCTGCCCGAAGTCGTTGCCGCCGCCGCGAGAGAGCGTGTACGCCTCGTCGATGAAGAGGACGCCGTCCAGCGCCTCGTCCACCTTCGCGTCCACCTTTGGCGCCGTGTGGCCCACGTACTGCCCGACGAGGCTTGCGCGGTCGGTCTCGACGAGGTGCCCCTTCTTCAGGACGCCAAGCTCTCGGTAGATGCCCGCGACGAGCCGCGCCACGGTGGTCTTTCCCGTACCGGGGTTGCCGGTGAACACGCAGTGGAGGGAAAGCCCGTTGGACTTGAGCCCCTCCCGCGACCGCGCGGCCTGGATCTTGAGGAAGTCCGCGAGCTTCGCGATTTCGGCCTTCACGGGTTGAAGGCCCACGAGGTCGTTCAGCTCTTTCATCAGCTCGGATAGGCTCTTCTGTGGCTGCTCGGGTGCGGCAACAGGTCCGGTCTTCGGCTTCTGCGGCCCCCCTCCGGGCGTAGCCGGGACGAGACCGGCGCTCTCGTAGCGTTCGGCCGCGGCCATGTACTCGGAAGACCTCTTCTTCCACGCATCGCGTATCGCCCCCGTCGTGCGCACGGCAATCGCCTCCACGGCCCTCGCCGCCTCGCGGCAGAACGCCGCGGCCTGGGCGCTGTTGCCGGACGCCTGCGCCTTCCTTATCTGCGCGTCCAGGGAATTGACGCGGTCGATGTAGAAATCGCCCATGGACGTCACCTCAGACGGCGGACGGGCCGGGTGTGGAGGACTCGGAGCCGGTCGCAGCGGCGCCAGTCTCTGCGGCGACCTCGCCGCGCGCCTGCTCCATCATCTCGTCGATGGAGGTGTCGCCGGCCTCGTCAGAGGCCTCTCCGGCCTTTAGGCTGTCCCTCTCCCACTTCTTCGCCATCGCCTTGTTCATTTCGCCGATCGTGCTCTCGATGTCCTCCATCGAATCAAGCCCGCTCTCGAACACGTCCGGGTTCAGCCCGCACTGCACGGCCAGCTCCTTGAAGCAGGAGGCCGCCATCTGCATTGACGTGGCGACGCGGATCTGCGTGAGGGCATTGGTCCACATGAGCCTCTGGCGCGTGTAGTTCTCGGCGTTCCGCGCCTGCATGCGCGAGAACTGGAAGAACTGGCGCGCCTCGGCGTCGCGTCCGACCGAGAGCTTCTGCTTGCCCTGCTGGTAGAACTTCTCCTGCTCCTTTGCAGCCTGGCGCTGCCCTTCGGAGAGCGCTTCGATCGACTTCTCGATGCCGCGTTCGAGCATGCGCTTCTGCTTGCGCTTCTCGGCCTCGATCTCCTCGGTGGTCTTGAAGATGTTGCCGATGTTCGTTAAAATGCTTCCTATTGACATGACTTTCTCTCTTTCTGCTTTGTTAGAATTTCTCAAAGGCCGAATCTGACACGTCAGCCTGCGGCAACCGTCGGCGCGGGAGTCTCAGGCGCAGGTTCCGGGGCCGGAGCGGCGGGCGCGGACGGGGACGGGGCGGGGTTCGCAGGCTCGGCAGGAGCGGGGCCGGCCGTGCCGAGCAAAGCGGCACGTCTGGCGGCACGATCGGCGGCTTCCTTCCTCTTGGAACGTTCAGTACGGGGCTTGATTCCGGCAGCCTTTTCAAGCTCTTTTTGAGCCTCTGCCAAGGCCTTTTTCTTTTCCGCCGTCTCCTCGGCTTCATTCGCGGCCTGGATGACAGTGGCGATGTCTGGACCTGAATCGACGATAACGCCCCTACGCTTTTCGTCTAGGATCTTCTGCAGTCGATTGATGCTCTCCTTGATTTCTTGAACAAGTTTCGCATCGCCTTCCAAAGAGCTTTCACGGGCTTCGATCTTGTCCATGAGCAGATCCTGGTTTTGCGGGTTGCTCTCAACGGCGAGCTGACGCTTTAGTTCGTTGATCTCTTCGCCTTTCCTCGTGTTCGTGCGCATCTGGAGGTCGAGACGGTCCTCAAAGTTTCGAATCTGCGCTTCGAGGTCTGCGATCTCTTGCATTATCCGAGGTTTGCCCCCGAACATTCGACGAATCTTTTCTATGATGTCGCCTAGCGTCATTTTTGTTCCTTTCTCGTTGTTGCCTTTTTGAACTCGTCCAAAATCCTCTTCTCCGCACGGGCTCGGTCGTAGGCCCAGTCCACCACCCATACATGGTGGAGGTTCCAGCCGAGCGACGCGAGCACGGCGTCGCGCAGGCTGTCGCGGTCGCGCGCGGTGCGCTCGCCCGCGTAGCCGCGGCCGTCGCATATCACGCCCATCACGTACCGGGCGTCGTCGTCCGGATCGCGCACCGCCACGTCCACGCGGTTCCCGCCGCATCCGACGTCCCGCGAAACCTTCGCACCGGCCTTCTCCAGCGTCGCCGCCACCTCCTCCGCGAAGCGGTCGCCCCCCGTCTCCGCCTGTGGCAGGACGATGCGGTAGCCCTTCTCCGCATAGTCGAGAAACGCCCTGAGGTCGGCCGGCCCCTGACGCGAGACGCGGTCTGTGTCGATCTGCCGAGCGTGGATGCTGGAGACGACCACGATCTTCTCTCTGGCACGCGTGATGGCCACGTTGAGGCGGCGCTCGCCGCCCTGGTTGCTGAGCGGGCCGAACACCATGTTGAACTTTCCGTTCGCGTCCGGCGCGTAGCCGACGGAGAACACGATCGCGTCGCGCTCGTCGCCCTGGACGTTCTCGAGGTTCTTGACGAAGAACGGCTCGTCGCCCTGCTCCGCAAAGCGCGCCTCCAGCTCCGGCGCCGCCTCGCGGCGCTCGTCCACGAGGTCTTCCACCAGGTCGCGCTGCGCCTCGCTGAACGTGACCACGCCGATGGACTTTCCCGCGCACGCCGGATCCGCCATCCACCGCATCACGATGTCGGCGACCCGTTCCGCCTCCCGCCTGTTCGTGCGGCTGCCGCTCGCCTCGTAGACGCCGTCCGGCACGTGGACGAAGCTGACCCCGAGACGGTCCGTCAGCCCGGCGGCCGGAAACACGTGCAGCCCGCCCTCGTAGTAGCGGTGGTTGGAGAACGAGATGAGCGACTCGTGCCGGCTGCGGTAGTGCCATCCGAGGAAACACGACGCCACTCCCGCGTGCAGGCATTCGTCGAGGATGCTCTCGAGGTCTTCCACCTCGGCCTCCTCGTCCGGTCCCTTCTGGAAGAAGCTTGTCGGCGGCATCTGCTTCGGGTCCCCCACCACGATCAGCTGTTTTCCGCGCGCGATTACGCCGATCGCGTCCCAGACGGGGATCTGCGACGCCTCGTCGAACACCACGAGGTCGAACGCGGCGTCAACCGGCAGGTACTGCGCGACGGAGAGCGGACTCATCAGGAAACACGGCTTGATGGCCGGCATGAGCGTGGGCGTCTCCGCCAGGATCTGCCGCACGGGCTTCTGGCGCATCTTCTTCCCGCATTCGTGCATCAGGATGCCGAGCTCGCTCGTGTCGCCCCGGCGTGCGGGGCCTGCGTTGCGCGGGACCGCGGCGGAAAGCTTGGCGACAAGGCGGGTCCTCGCAAGCTCCGCATACCGTTCGTCCAGCTCGCGGAAACGCGCGATCTGGGCCTCGCGCCCTGCTCCGCGGAACGTGCCGAAGGCGGGTTCGCTTTCCATGGTCTCGTCAAGTAGCTTCGACAGGAAAGACCTTTCAAAGCGCGCGGACCAGTCCGCCGCATTGGGCGAGCCGTCGCCGTCGAGCGCGTCCGCCACCGCGCCTGCGACGGCGGGAATCTCCCGCCGCGCCGCGAAGTACATGAACGACTGCCGCAGGTTTCCCTTTGCGTGCGCGGCGATTCCCTCCGCCAGTTCCGCCAACTCGCCGGCCTTGCCAGGGACGAGCTCCGACGGATCGACGTCGCAGATGCCCGCGACGTCACGGCACGCCTTCTCCAGGCGAAGCTCGGCGCGCGCGCGGGCCTCAAGCCGCTCGTCGGGATCCGCGGCCCTTGGGTCAAAACCGGCGCCGAGCAGTTCCCGCGCGCGCGGTTCCATCTGCGCAAGTTCCTCGTCGGCGGCCTGGATGCTGGCGGCCAGCTTCAGCGCCTCGCGGAGACGGCCTCGGTCCAGCGCGCCGTCCTTCGCCACCGCGGCGCAGTCGCGCACGAGCGAACGTTCCTTGAAGAGGCGCACGAGGACGAACGCGCGGTCAGCATCGGCCAGGCGCCGACGCAGCTCGCGTACCGGCATTTTCCTGAGCGCGTCCGGGTCGTATGCGGCGGAAACGTTCTCCTCGAACTTCCGCGCCTCCTTCAGGAAACCCAAATACCGCTTCAGGAAACGGGCCGCTTCGTCCGACGCCCCTCCGACGGCCTCAAGCCCGGCCATCGCCTCACGCAGCTCGCCGGCAAGGCGCGCGGCATCCTCCGCCAGACGCGCCTCCGCGCCCGGACTCCAGGCGAATGGCTTGACGCGCGCAAGCGCCTTCACGGCGGAGACGGGGATTCCCTCCCGCATTTCGGCGGCGGCGTCAATCGCCCGTTTTGCCCTGTCATAGCCCTCCGCCGTTGTCTCCCGCGCGCAGCCCCTGACAAGCGAGCCGTCCCCGTCGATCTCGCCCCGCACGAGGCGCGAGAAAAGGTCGTAGGGCGTGAACCCGCTCACGGTCTGCCGGTGGAGCGCCCTCACATAGACGTCCAACTGACGGCGAAGCTTCTCGAGCTCCCCTACAGTGGCGTCCCTGTCGCCCGGCGGCGACACCGCGCCCGCCTTGAGCGCCTCGGCGAACTGCGCGTAGACGTCCGCCTTGCCGCTCTTGTTGGAGTGCAGCTGCAGGCAGAACGGCGCGAGCCCCAGCCTGGAAAGGCGCCCGTAGACGACGTCAAGCGCCGCCTTCTTCTCGGAGACGAAGAGCACGCGCCGCCCGAGGGAGAGATTGTGCGCGATGATGTTTGTGATTGTCTGGGACTTGCCCGTTCCGGGCGGACCGTGCAGGACGAACGTCTTGCCGAGCGCGGAATAGAGAACCGCCGCGAGCTGCGAGGAGTCTGCGCTCAGCGGGCAGCACAGCCGCGCGTAGTCGAGGCGTCCGTCCACTTCCGCAGCCGGGAACGTCTCGACGCCGTCATCGTAGGCGCCTCTCCGCGCAATCAGGTGGGCGACGAGAGGATGCGCCCGGATCGCCTCGCAGCGGGACGTCAGGTCCTTCCACATCACGAACTTGCCGAAGGAGAACTGCCCCACCATGCAGTCCTCGGAGACGGAGAGCCCGGGCAGGTTCTGCACGGCCGCGCGGAAAATGCCGAACACCTTCGGCACGTCAATGCCGGAATCGTCGGTCGGAAGCGGATCCAGCCCCGGCACCGCGAGCTGGTATTCGGCACGCAGCATTTCAAGAAGCGTCGTGTTGACGACAGTCTCCTCGTCGATCCGCCTGATACGGTAGCCATCCGCCACGCTCCGACGCTCGATCTTCACCGGCACGAGCAGGATCGGCGCCCGGCACCGGGGGGCCGACTTCGCGGCATCCGCCTCCCGCCATTCCAGCGTCCCGAGCGCGAGGAACAGCGTATTGACGCCACTCTCCTCAAGGTCGACGCGAGCGGCTCGGTAGAGCTCCTTGAGACGCCTCTCCGTGTCCTTCTTCGGCAGGACGCTCCACAGCTCGCATTCGCGCAGCGATTTCTCCAGCGTCTCGCGGTACTGCTCGAGCGCCACTGCCGGCGCAAGCTTCCGGAAAGCGCGCCCGGCCTCCTCGTCGAGGAAGTTCTCGTAGGACTTGATCCGGAATCCGCCGTCGGCCGCAATCGCGTCCTCCAGCGCCGCAGGGGCCGTGCACAGAAGCGGCACCACCTTCGCGTTGTCGCGGACGTTGAGGAGCCGATTGGCCTTGGAGAGGTCAAGGAGCCGCTGCGCCCATCCGTCGATGCGCGCCTGGGCCGAATCCGTGCCGCTGGTTCCGACGAGCGCGTCGAGGTTGACGTCCTCCTTCAGCTCGCGGGTTGCCTCGTCGCGCGCGTCCACGGCGCGCCCGTCGACCTCGCCGAAGCCCCCGCCGGGCACAACGGGCAGTGGATGCACCCCCATGCCACGCGCGAGCGCCACGTCCACCGCGCTTTCAAACGAGGGCCGGTCCACCAATTTCAGCCTCGCCGACTTCTCCGCCTCGGCGAACGACGAGTTGCCGCCGACCATCGTCGTCTCCATCACGACGAACGTATCGTCGGCCAGCGCCTTGCGCAGGGTCTCCACGTCGGAGACGACCGGATCGGAAAAGCTTTTGTCAACGAGGTGGCACCCGACGAACGCATGGTCCCTGAGCAGCACCACCACCGGGCGCAGCCCACACAGCTCGAAGAGAGAGGCGAAGAGCAGGGTCGTGTCGAGGCAGCATCCCGTTTTGTACTTGAGGACGTCGTCCGGCAGGCGCACCTTCTGCCCGGGCTGGCCGAACGTGGCCGGCGGCACGGCGTAGGAGATGCCAAGCCCCTGCACGGCGCGGTAGACGGCCTTGCAGATGTCGTAAACCTGGGCCTTGCCGTGGAGGTATCCGACGATTCCCGCATCGCCGGTCATCGCCTCCAGCACCTTCGCCACATCGGCCTGGATGCGCCGGGTTGCGTCGCATTGGGGGATGACAAAACTGGCATAGTAGATCGGCCTTCCGCATCCGAGGGTCTGGTCGGGCGGGTAGACCGTCTGCCGCGCGGACGCGAATGCCGATTCGTTTCCGCCGCCGTCGGCGAGGACGGCGCGAACCTCGCCTTCCTTCACATCCGCCAGCGTCGAAAGGAACGCATAGTCCAGCCTTGGCTCGCCCTCCGGGATCGGCACCGAGACGGTTTCCCCCGGCTGCACGGCGGCCAACGAGATGTCAAGCGGGCGGAAAAGCCCGATGTCGGATGAAATAACCAACTTCATGCCAACGAGGGATTCCTCGCCCGCATTTTTCACGCGTACACCACGCAGAACGGACTGACCGGCCTGTTGCAACACCAATCCGCATTCCGGCGTCACATCAATCTCTATCGCACCCTCAGACATGTTACATAGTATACCTATTTTCGGCCTGTTAGGCAAGGGGCATTGTAGCCTAATCGGGGTTTTGGAAGAAGATGTAGCGCTTGAAGGGTTTGACGATTTCCACGACAGCTCCGAAACGCTTCACGAGCACATTCTGCCGGTCGGCGAGCGCCTTCTGGTCACCGTGGATGAGAAAAATGCGAGAATGCCTGTTGTTGGTCAGCCAGGCGTCGTTCTCCGTGGCGTCGCCGTGTCCGCCGAAGCACGAATAGGACGAGACGGCGCAGTGCACGGGAATCTGCCGTCCCCCCACCGTGATTTCCTTCGCGCCCGAGCGGAGGCTGTGTCCGTGCGTGTCGGGCGACTGGTAACCCACGAGACACACGCGCACCGCCGGGTTCGTGGCGAGCGACGGCAGGAGCGTGAGGGACGACCCGGCGTCCATCATTCCGGACGTGGTGAGCAGGATGCCGCCGCCCTTCACGTGCTTCGTCGGCGAAAAGCGCGATTTCGTGCGCGCGAAGAGGTTGGAAACGGCCGCAATGTCCACGTCAAACCACTCGGGATGCTCGATGTACGCGCGCGTGATGTTCCGCGCCGTGGAGGAGAGCATGTACACCGGCGCATCGGCGGGAATCTCGCCGCGCGCCATTCCCTGCGAGATTTCGTAGAGCACGCGCTGCGAGCGGTCGAGCGCGAACGCGGGCACCCACGCAATGCCGCCGCGGCGCACCGTCGCGCCGACTTCCGTGCGGAAACGCGCGTACTCGGCCTCCGACGCGGCGTCGCCGCCGGCCGACGCGTCGCCGTAAGTCGACTCGACGAACACGGCATCAGCCTTGCGCGCGGGTTCGATCTCCCGCACGAAATGCGAACGGGGCGTGCCGAGGTCGCCGGAGAAGACGAACGTGTTCGTGCCCTCGGCGATGTAGATCGCGGCGGAGCCGGGGATGTGCTTCACGGGACGGAACGTGACCGTGAACGGACCGATTTTCGTCGGTACGCCATAAGGTGCGCACTTGAACTCTGCGAGAATCGCCGCGACTTCCTGCTCCAGGCACACGCGGCAGGCGGAGAGCGCGGACGCTTCGGGGGAGATTTTTACCATGTGCTCGTCCAGCTCCGCGCGCGTGCCGGTGAAAGAGCGCCGATTGTGCGCGGCGATCTTCGCCCCCCACTCGCAGTCCGCGCGCCAGTGCACCTTGCGGCTGCGCCCGCCCTTCGACTTCGCGGACCAGTGCCAGTTGCGCCGTACCGACTCGTCGTAGATGACCTGTGACGGCCACGCGAGGGCGAGGAGGTCGCGCGTGGGCTCCGTCGCGCAGATCGTTCCCTTGAAACCAGCCTGGACGAGTTCCGGCACGCGCCCCGCATGGTCCTGGTGCGCATGCGTAAGGAGAAGGCAGTTGACGGATGCGGGATCAAATCCGAAGGCCGATTTCTCCTGCGCGTTCGTGGTCGAGTGGTCGACGCCGTAGGCCGAGCCGCAGTCGACGAGCATGCGGAATCCGCCGCTTTCAACGAGGGCGCAACTGCCGCCCACCTGCCCCGCGCCGCCGTAGAACGTCACGGCCGTCTCGGCGAGGACGGCGAGGCCGACACAAATCAGAATCACAGAGAGAAGCAATTTAACGCGAACGGGCATAGACGATGTCCTCCGGTGGTACGGCCGCGAACGTGAGCAGCTCGTGGGTGACGGGATGTTTGAACGAAAGCTGGACCGCGTGGAGCAGCTGGCGTGTGGGCGGCGGCGCAAGGCGGCGGTCCTTCGCGGGGTCGCCGTAGAGCGCGTCGCCCACGACGGGATGTCCGAGGTGCGCGGCATGCACGCGGATCTGGTGCGTGCGCCCCGTCTCGATCGTGAACTCGACGAGCGCGATCGCGCCGTGGCGCTGGAGCGTGGTCCAGTGCGTGACGGCGCGCGCGCCGTCACGGTCGACCACCGCCATGCGCTTCGGGTCCCACGGTTTGCGCCCGATGAGCGTCTCGAGCGTGCCGGCGCGCGGCTCGGGCGCGCCGTGCAGCACGGCGAGGTAGGTCTTGCGCACGGAGACGTGGTCCTCGAAGTCGCGGCGGAGCGCGCGCATCGCGCGGTCGGTCTTCGCGAACACCATCACGCCGCTCGTCTCCTGGTCGAGACGGTGCACCACGCCCGAACGCTCTACGCTGCCCACACCGCGCATCTGCGGACAGTGCGCGAGCAACGCGTCCACGAGTGTGCCGTCGGGATGGCCCGGCGCGGGATGCACGATCATCCCGGCCGGCTTGTCGACGACGATGATGTCGCCATCCTCGAAGAGAATCTCAACATTCATTACAAACGCTCGTTGCTTTCGCTACTTGGAGATTTGGAGTTCTGGAGTTATTGAGACTTCTTAAAACTTTCTCCCAATCTCCTTGCCTATAACTTGAGACAGGATTACAGGATTTGCAGGATTTACAGGATTATTTGATTTCATAATCTTGTTAATCCTGATAATCCTGTAATCCTGTCTAAAAAGCCTCAGAAGTTATCCTCATTTACATGCCCGTGCGAAACGCGGGCGGTGGGCTGATCTCCTTAACTCCCAGCAGCGAAAGCAAGCAATACCACGCAGTGTACTGCGATTCCCCTTCCCGCGCCGACGGCGTCCATGCCCTCGTTCGTCTTGGCTTTCACGGAGACCGACGTCACCGGCACACCCAGCTCCTTGGCGAGGCAGGCGCGGATGGCGTCGATGTGGGGGCGCAGTTTCGGACGTTCGCAGAGGACCGTGGCGTCCACGTTTCCCACCGTGTAGCCCGCCGCACGCACCTCCGCCACGGCGGCGCGCAGGAACAGCAGGGAGTCGGCGCCCGCCCAGCGCGGGTCGGTGTCGGGAAAATGCGAGCCGATGTCGCCCAGCGCCGCCGCGCCGTAGAGCGCGTCGACGAGCGCGTGGACGAGCGCGTCCGCGTCGGAATGGCCGCGGAGGCCGGGCGCGCCGGGAATGAGGACGCCGCCCAGACGGAGCGGGCGTCCCTCGTCGAACACGTGCGAATCGTATCCGAACCCGACGCGCATGGCCGTCAACCGATCGAGATGTGGATGCCGCCGCCGTTCTCGGGCTCGGCGGGAGCCGCCGCCGGGGCATCGGGTGCCGCAGGGGCCGATGTGCCGACGGAGATCTGGGGCTTGCCGCCGCCCTTCTTCGTGCGGGGCGGCCCGATGAGGCAGCCGTGGATGCGGCCGAGCGTCTTCGGCGCCTGCTCCACGAAGCATTCGTCCTTCAGCATGTCGAGCACGCGGGCGATCATGTCTTCGCCGAGCTCGCGGTGCTGGTTCTCGCGGCCGCGGTATTGGAGGGTGAGTTTGACTTTGTTCCCTTCCGCGAGGAACTGGCGGATCTGCCGGAGCTTGTGCTCCAGGTCGCCCGTGTCCGTGCCCGGATGGAACTTGATTTCCTTGACTTGAGTCGCCTTCTGGGCCTTGCGTTGCTGCTTGGCCTTGATGGACTCGTCATAGCGGAACTTGCCGTAGTCCATGATCTTGCAGACCGGCGGTTCCGCGGTGGGCGTGATCTCGACGAGATCAAGGCCCTGACGTTCTGCCATGCGTTGCGCCTGGCTGGTGGCCATGATGCCGATCATCTGGCCGTTTGAGTCGATCACGCGCACCGACGGCACGCGGATTTTGTAGTTGACTCGCGTATAGGAAGCGATAAGTCACCTCACCTTTTTGTTGTTTTCGTTACTGTTTGTTCTTCAGGTCTTCGTCGAGCTTCGCGATGAAGTCCTCAAGCTTCATGGGGCCCAGGTCGCCCGCGCCGCGCTTGCGCACCGAGACGACGCCGGCGGCCTCGTCGCGTCCGCCCGCCACGAGGAGGTAGGGAACCTTCTCGACCGTGCCCGAGCGGATCTTCGCGCCGAGCTTGTCGGCGGACGCGTCGATCTCCACGCGGAAGCCACGCGCCGTCAGCGCGTCGCGGATGCCCTGCGCGTAGGGGACCTGTTTGTCGGTAATCGGCAGCACGCGCACCTGTTCGGGTGCGAGCCAGAGCGGGAACGCGCCCGCGTAGTGTTCGATCAGGATGCCGATGAAGCGCTCGAGCGAGCCGAGCACCGCGCGGTGGAGCATCACGGGATGGTGCTTCTGGCTGTCGGGGCCGATGTACTCGGCGTTCAGGCGCTCGGCGCTCGGCAGCTGGTAGTCGAGCTGGATCGTGCCGCACTGCCACGGACGCCCGAGCGCGTCGATAAGCGTGAACTCGAGCTTCGGGCCGTAGAACGCGCCCTCGCCGGGCTGGATCACGTACTCCATGCCCGACGCCTTGCACGCGGCGGCGAGGGCCGCCTCGGCGTGTTGCCAGGTGGCCTCGTCGCCCACATGGTCCTCGGGCATCGTGGAGAGCTTGACGAGCAGGTTCTTATCAAAGCCGAAGTCCTTGTAGACGTCCTTCAGCAGGCGGCAGAACTTCGCGACCTCCTCCTCGATCTGCTCCTCGGTGCAGATGATGTGCGCGTCGTCCTGGACGAACCCGCGCACGCGCATGATGCCGTGCAACGTGCCGCTCGGCTCGTTGCGCGCGCAGTGTCCGAACTCGGCGAGGCGCAGCGGCAGGTCCTTGTAGGAGCGCATGCGGCTCTTGAAGATCTCGAGCGCGCCGGGGCAGTTCATGGGCTTCACCGCGAAGACGCGCTTCTCGCTCTCCGTGATAAACATGTTCGCCTTGTAGTGGTCCCAGTGCCCGCTCCGCTCCCACAGGCTGCGCGGCATGATGGCAGGGGTGTTGACCTCCTGGTAGCCGTCCTTGATCAGCTTCGCGCGCATGTAGTCCTGCAACGCCACGTAGATCGTCCAGCCCTTCGGGTGCCAGAAGATCTGGCCGGGATCCTCGGGATCGAGGTGGAAGAGGTCGAGCTCCACGCCGAGACGGCGGTGGTCGCGCTTCTTCGCCTCCTCGAGGCGGGCGACGTACGCGTCGAGCTCCGCCTGGTCCTTGCCGACGATGCCGTAGACGCGCTGGAGCATCTTGTTGTTCTCGTCGCCGCGGTAGTAGCTGCCCGCCACCTTCATGAGCTTGACGGCGCCGATCTGCGCGGAATGTTCCACGTGCGGGCCGCGGCACATCTCGAAGTAGTCGCCCACCTCGTAGGTGCTGATCGTCTCGCCCTCGGGGATGTCCGCAAGGCGCTCGAGCTTGTACTTCTGACCCGCGAGGCGCGCCGCCACGTCGGCGCGCGACATCTCGGCGCGCACGAAAGGCTCGTCGAGCGCGATGAGACGCGCGATCTCCTTTTCAAGTGCGGGAAAGTCCTCGGGGGCGAGGCGGTGCTCAAGGTCGAAGTCGTAGTAGAATCCGTCGTCCGTCGCGGGGCCGATGTCCGTCTGTGTGCCGGGAAAGAGATTGCAGACCGCACGCGCGGTCAGGTGCGCGGCGGAATGACGCCGCATTTCATCTGTAATTTCCATTTATTTGTCCGTTTTTCTCCTTGGAACGCGTGTATGATAGCGAATTTCCGCGGAGGAAACAAGCAGAAACGGCGAAAAAATTATGGTAAAATAATTGCCGACATGCACGACATTGAGCTTCTTGCCCCCGCCGGCTCGTTTGAGACGGCCCTTGCTGCCTTCCAGGCCGGCGCGGACGCCGTCTATCTCGGCCTTGACGCCTTCTCCGCACGCGCCGAGGCGGTGAACCTCACGCCCGTCCAGCTGCGCGACCTCCTCGCGTGGGCGCGTCCGCGCAACCGCAAGGTCTACGTGACGTTCAACACCGTCATCGACGACGCCGACCTCCCCGCCGCCGTCGAACGCCTCGCCCTTCTCGACGAGCTTCGCCCCGACGGACTCATCGTGCAGGACCTCGGCGTCGCACGCCTCGTGCGCACGCACTTTCCCGCCCTTCAACTCCACGCCTCCACGCAGCTCGTCGCGCACAACCTCGAAGGCGTGCTCGCGTTGAAGGAACTCGGCTTCTCGCGCGTCGTGCTCGCGCGCGAACTGTCGCTGGAGGAAATCCGCGCAATCACACGCCGGTGCGGAACGGAGATCGAGGTGTTCGTGCACGGCGCGCTCTGCTACTCGCTCTCGGGACTCTGCCTCTTCTCGGCGATGGAGAAGAACCGCAGCGGCAACCGCGGGAAATGCGCCTACTGCTGCCGACTCTCCTACACCGACGACGTCGGCGCGAAGACGCTCCCCTTCTCCATGCGCGACCTGCGCCTCGACGACTGCCTCGACGCCCTCAAGGACGCCGGCGTCGCCTCCCTCAAGATCGAGGGACGCATGAAGTCTCCGCTCTACGTAGCGTCCGTCACGAGCCACTACCGCCAGCTGCTCGACGGCGAGCCCGTCACCACCACGCGCGCCGACCTCGAGACTGTGTTCTCGCGCCGCACGACGTCGCTCTACATCCACGGCACGCCCGACGATCCCATCGACCCCACGTCGCTCGGACACCTCGGCACGCCCGTCGGCACGGTCAAGCGCCTCACGAAGGACCGCGAAGGACGCTCTTGGCTCCGCTTCCACACGAACCGCGCCCTTGAGCGCCATGACGGCCTCCAGTTCGCCGTGACGGGCGAGAAGCCCTTCGGCTTCGGCATCGCGGAGATGCGCCTCGCCATTTCCCGCAAGCCCGTCTTTGATGTCCGGCCGGGTTCTGACATCGAAGTGCGCGTACCCGACGAACGGCTCGCCGAACTGCCGCCGCTCGCCGGCGCCACCGTGTACTGCTCCGCCTCCAACGAAGTGAAGCGCCGCTTTCCGATCCCCTCCTTCCGACCCTCCGATGTTTCATCTGGTACGCCCGTGGACCTCACGGTCACGCTCGCGCCCGATGGCATCTCCGTTTCGGCCGCGCCAATCGTGGCCCCCCTGCTGGGAGAAGCGGCGTCTCGCCGCTTCACTGGGATAAGCGCGGCCCCGCTGGGGGAAGCGGCGTCTCGCCGCTTCACTGGGACAACGGGCGTCTCGCCCGTTGAAGTCACAACCAGCGCGCCCCTCTCCCCCGCCCAGCATCCCGAGCGCACGGCCGCCGCAGTTGAAAAAGCTTTCGCGCGCATGGGCGGCACGGACTGGTCGCTCCGCAACCTCACCCTCCTTGATCCCGACCACCTCTTCGCCCCCGCCTCGCTCTTGAACGATGTGCGCCGCCAGCTCGTGGAACGCCTTGATTCCGCACGTGACGCCGCTCGTGCGCGCAAGATCGCCGCCGCGCTGGACACAGCTGGTAGGGTCGCCTCGCCGAGGCGACCGCTAGACGGCGATATCGCCCCGAGGCGACCGCCCGCCCTCACCACCCTCAAACAACGCCTCGACCAGCCCCTTCCTGCAAACGCGGAGCGCTATGACGAAATCGTGCTGGCGCTCGGCCACCTCTCCGGACGCGCGGTCGAGTCCGCGCTCGCGCCGTTCGCCAGATTCCCCGTGCGCCTCGCCCTTCCCGTCTTTACACATGAGCGCGATTTCCAGGCGCTGCGTACGACCGTGAAACATCTTCTGCGCGCCGGCTACACGCGTTGGGAGGCGAGCGACCTCGCCACGCTGCATCTCCTGCGCCAGGTCGGAGTGTCGGACGTCTCGTCCGACTGGACACTCTACGCCTTCAACCGTGCGGCGCTTGCCGAACTTGCCGACCTGGGCGTCACGCGCGCCGTTGCCTCGCCGGAAAACGATGATGAGAACCTCGCCTTCCTCGCGCAAAGTTCCCTTCCTGTCGAATGCCTTGAACAGCAGTCCACGCCCCTTTTCATCTCCCTCACGCCCCCCGCCTCCAACGACGCCTCGCACCTCACGGGCCTACAGGGCGACACGTTCACGGTATTCCCGCTCGACGGACTCTGGATCACCACGCGCGCCGCACCGCGCCGTTTCACGCCACCCGTCGGTTCATCCCGCCGTCTCGACCTCAGCTGGGACCCACTACCCAAAGGCGCCGAGGTGTGATATACTATTGCGCATGAAACTCATTCTCGCAACAGCTGCCTGCGCGCTAGCATGCTCCGCACTGGCAGGAACCAATGACGTACCCGTCCTCGAGGAGCCCGTCGATTCGGCTCTTCAGGCCAATGCCGGAGCCGACGTGCGCATCCGCGAAGAGATCATGCACAACGTGCCCGGGCTGCCCGGCGCGCCGGGCGCCATGGTGCCGCGCGCCTACCGCAAGAACCTCAACCACCTGCGCGTCCGACCGCGCGTGTGGGGTCAACTCGACTACGAGGAGTTCACGCTCTACGGACGCCTCACGGACGAGTTCCGCGAGCACTTCATCGAGAACGGCGTGAAGCGGAAGTACCGCGCCTACAACTTCCCGGACGAGGTGGTGCTCGACAGCCTCTGGTTCCAGGGCATGGGCCTCTTCGACGGATTCTTCGACTTCCGCATCGGACGGCAAGACCTCTTCGAGCGCGGGCACTCCGTGTTCGGCCTCGACCGCACGCTCTTCGACGGCGCACCGTACGTCGGCTCGCGTTCCGCCTACGCCGACATGATCAAGCTCACCTTCCACACCACCGACACGTCGAAGCTCGACGCCTTCACCCTCTACGACAACGGCCGCAACATCTACCGCTACGGTAACCGCAACTCCCGCGGCCGCCCGATGAACGCCATCCACCCCGGCGACTCGCCGGAGATGGACGAGTGGGGCGGCGGGCTCGTCTGGCACGATTCCATCCTTGAAAAGCGCATCCCCTACAAGCTCTACACGGTCCACAAGCACAACGAGGACTACACCGCCTTCAACGGCCGCCACGTGCGCGACAAGCAGATTACCACCTTCGGCGCGCTCCTCCAGCCCCAGCTCACGGAGAACGTCTCCTTCGAATTCGAGGGCGCGCATCAGTTCGGCACGGCCGACAGCGGCCGGAAGCAGGCGGGCGGCACGATGGGCTACACGGCCATCGATTTCCACAAGGACCGCGCGTCCGCCGGCTACAAGCCCTACTCGCGCCTCAGCGCCTACTACCTCTCCGGCGACAAGCACCGCACGGGCGAGGATGACAACGACACGGCCTGGGATCCGCTCTGGGGACGCTGGCCGCAGGATTCCGAGATGTTCCAGTACGGCACGCTCTACGGCCTCGGCTACTGGAGCAACATGCTCTACACGAAGGCGGAGCTCGGCGTCGACATCGGGCCGCACCATCGCGTGGCAGCGTACTCGGGACCGATCTACGCCGCCGTGCAGGACCATCTGGGCCATGCCGACGGATCCGGCGACAGCATGTTCAAGGGCGTCCTCTCCGTACTGCGCTACGACTTCCCGCTCATCCTCGCCCCGAAGAACGCGCACGGCACCGACCGCTTTGAAATCTTCGGACACATCATGGCGGAAATGTTCAACCCGGGCGACTACTACGATTCGTCGCGCCCGGCGTACTTCATCCGCTGGGAAATCACCCTGAAGTTCTGAGACGGCGCGCGCGGGGCGCGCGCCCTACCGACGCGTCAGAGGCCGCCCATGATGAGCGAGCCGAAGGTCGAGACGGGCGTCGTGTCGCGGTAGTTGTCCACGATCTGGCGCACGTCCTTGATGAGCGCGCTGACCTCGTTGTACAGCTCCTGGTCCGTCATGAGCTTGCCGAGCGTGCCCGAGCCCTTCGCAAGGCGCGCGGACACGCCGTTGAGGTTCTCGAGAAGCTCGGAGGCGTCCGCGCCGAGTTTCTTGTCGTAGACGAGGCGTCCCGCGAGCCCCTCGCCCGCCTTGAGGTCATCCGTCACCTTGCGGATGTTCGCAAGCGCCGTCTTGAGGTCCGCGTACGCGGTGTCGTTCGTGGACAGCAACTGCCCGATCGTCCCCTCTCCGCGTTCCACGCGCGCGGAGATCTTGTCAATGTTCGCGGCGGCCGACTTCACGGTGTCGAGCGCGTCCTTCGCCGAGGCAAGCGCGTCGCGGATGTCGGCGTGGATGACGTCGTTCGTGGAAAGGAGCTTACCGACCGTGCCTTCGCCGCGCTCCACGCGCGCGGAGATCGTGTCGATGTTCGCTGCGGCCGACTTCGCGGAGGCGACCGTGTTGCTCAAGTCGCTGTAGACAGTCTCGTCCGAGGAAAGAAGTTTGCCGACAGTCCCCTCGCCGCGTTCCACGCGCGCCACGATGGCGTTGAGGTTGGCCGCGGTGGCCTCGAAGTTCGTCACGATGCTCCGGATGTTGCCGCCCGAGGTGAGGTCGTTCAGGTTGCGCGCGATGGCGCCGAGGTCGCGCATCCAGTCGACGGGCGGATCGCCGTGGAAGACGGTCGTCGCAAGCGGGAGCGGCTCGCCCGTTCCCTCCTCCAGCAGCAGGTAGTTGCCGCCGAGCAGGGAGAGCGCCGACACGGACACGCGGTAGGACTTGCGCAGCACGACGTCATCGTCCACGGACACCTGCACGAGGATGTTCGACGGTCCGAGCGTGATCTTCTCGACGGATCCCACCTTCATGCCGCGGTAGACCACGTTGTCGCGCTCCTTCAGTCCGCCCACGTCCTTGAAAGAGATCATCGCCTGCGCGCGCGTCCGGCCGAACACCATGTCCACGCCGGAGATGATGATCGTGAAGTACCCCAGCAGCGCGATCACGGCCACCATGAAGATGCCCACGACCACTTCCGAAAAGACGTCGTTGTTTTTCCTGCTCATTTCCGACACTCCATCCTGTTTGCCGACAAAGGCGCCCTACCGCTCCACGCGGATGCGCCGCGGCGCCGTGCGAGCGCGCACGGCGGGGTCGTACATCGCCTCCACCGACACGCCCGGCGCGATGAAGTCGCCCGAGCTGACCACGCGAACCGCGTAATAGGCGCGCGCCATGCGCCCCTTCTCGCCCGAGTCGCAGAAGCGCTTCGAGAAGAAGAGCATGCGGTCGTCGCGCATCTCACGGCGCATTTCCCAGTCAAGGGTCTTGGCGTCGTCGATCCAGGGATAGGTCGACTCGTCGACGCGCGTGTTGCTGGCCTCGAAGCAGGCCGGCAGGAGGTCCTCGACCACGAGGTCGGAGTAGACGCGGTTCTGCCGGTCGCCGACCGTAAGCTCCACGACCACGAGGTCGCCGCGCGAAAGCTGGTCGAGGTTGGCCTCCGAGCCGTCCGAGAGGAAGTAGCGGCGCGTGATCTGGATGCCCTCGGCCACGGTCGGCAGGGTTGCGGCGTCCGGCAGGGCGAGGCAGGTGGCCGTTACGTACGCGGGCCCCTTCCCGGCGTTCGTCAGCACCACGTCGCCGCCGCCGCGGAGAACGTGCACCTTCTTCGCGGGAAGCTTCTCCTCGCGGCCGTCGGCCACGCACGTCACGTCGGGGTCGCCCTTCACCGCGCGCGTCCGGTACCAGGAGCCGAGCGCGAGTAGCGCGTGCGCGTTCCCGGCCGTGGTGCCCCAGTGCGCGTTCTCCTTGCCGCGGCGGTCGTTGAGGTAGACGACGAGTCCCGGCAGGCGCGCGTCCTGCGGATCGAGGTCCATGAGCGCGAGGATCGCGAAGGACGCGGTCTTCACGTCTTCCATCGGCAGCGAGGCGGTGAGCTCCACGGCGCGCGCGCGGTCGCCGCCACGCACGAAGGCGCGGGCGAGGCGGACGCGGTCGAGCGTGGACAGCTGCGCGCGGCGGTCGAACCAGTACAGCTGGCGGTCGGCGTCCGCCGCGCCGGCAAGCGCCAGGTTGTGGCAGGCGTAGACGCTCGTCGTGGCGTTCGTGGACATCGCCCACGTGCGCAGGAACCCCTTCACGTGCGTAAGCTGCTGGGCGGGAACCTTGAATCCGGCCGCGTCGGCCTCCACGAGGAAGTGCGCGGCCCAGAGTGACACGCCGCGATCCCAGGGCGGATAGGAGCTGTCGGGCCACATCGAGAAGTCGTTCGAGTGGATCATCGACACGACGCGGCGGATGCCCGCGTCCACGGCCTTCTGCGAATCGGCGGCGGCCGTCGTCTCCTCCACGGGCAGCATGTTCAGCACGCCGCCGGCGGCGATGAGCGGGAAGACGCGCGAAACGGTCTGCTCCAGACAGCCGTGCGGATAGGCGGCGAGGTACTCGAGCGCGGAGGCGAGTTCGCCGAGGCCGCTGGACGAGACCCGGAACGTGCGGCGCGCGGCTTCGGGCAGCACGGCAGCCGTGTTGCGGAAAGTATGCGATTCGCCCGCCGCAAGGCACGCCGTCTCGGCGGTCTTCGTCCAGGCGGCGGCCGGGCGCACCGGCAGGTCGATCGTGACGGTGTGCTTTTCGCCCAGGCCCTCCGCGGTGAAGACGAGATGCCCCTCGCCGACGGAGGAGGCGACGACCGGTATGGTGATCGTCTCGGAGGCTTCGTTGGCGAGCTTCACCGATCCCGCGGCCGCCGCGCCGGACGCGCAGGCGGCCGAACCGTCGACGCGCAGCCCGAACGAGGCCGTGCCGTCCTTCCCGCTGCGGTTGGAGAGCGTGATCGTGGCGTTGAACGTGTCGCCCGGCGCGGCGAAGCGCGGCGCGTCCGCCTGCATCACGAGGTTCGGCGCGACCTTCGCCTGCACGGCGCCGGCGCCCGTTGCGCGCGTGTTGTACGCGACGGCCGTCACGCGCACCTCGCCGACGAACTCGGGCAGCGTGAACTTCACGTCGGCGCGGCCGTCCTTCAGCGGCACGTTCAGCTTCCAGGTGCTGAGCGGCTTGAACCGCCGGTTCGGCACGGGGCTGATGCGGCTGAACAGGTCGTCGTCCGCGCCGCCGCCCATCTTCACGCCGGAGCGCATGAGACGGTCGTCAACGATCGGGAGGAGGTAGTTGTAGATGTCGTAGAGGGGATGGTCGGCGGAACGCGTCTCGCCGAACCAGCCGACGGGATCGGGCACCTTCTCGTCCGTGAGGATGTGGATGCCCTCGTCCACCACGGTCACGGCGGCGTACGCGCCGCGCACGCCGTCGGCCCCCTGCGCGGTGACATGCGCCACGAGTTCGCTGCCGCCCGTGTCGCCGCACGTCACGTCCGCCGCCACGTGCACGTCCAGCGCGCTGTCGCGCGTGGCGACCTTGATCGGCACCACGCCCCAGGCGCGGTTCGCGGCGTGTCGCTGGCCGGCCGTGGCGGACTGCACCACGCTCAGCGCCACGTCCACGCCCGGCGCCAGATCCGCCTTGACCGGCTCAAGCTCGATCTCAGCCGTCGCGTTCGTGAGCGCGATGACGCGGGAGTAGGCGACGTCGCGGTTCATCACCTCCAGCCAGGCATACCCCTTGAACGGCGCCTTCACCGCGATGCGCGGCACGTCGCCGGGATGGTAGAGCGGCTTGTCCGCCACGAGCGTCACATGCGACGGCGTGGCGAGCGAGGTCCGCACGGACGCGTCGTCGTCCGCGCCGCCCACCCAGTAGGACGCGCCGAACGAGACGTCGGTGGCGGGGTCGCGCAGCGTCACGGCGTAGTCGCCGCAAGACGAGCGGGGCACCTCGAGCGTGGCGATTCCCTCCGCCGTCACGCCCACCTCCACGGGCTTGCCCATCGGGTAGCGCACCTTGTCGCTCATCCACTCGAAGAAGCCGTTGTCGTTGCGCTTGAGCCCGTAGACGTGCTCGATGCGCTCGAACCGGGCCTCGAGCTTCCGCGCGCCGGCGTGCGGCGTGCCGTCGGGATTGACGAGCGCCACGCGGCACGCCTGCGGCCGGCTGTTCTCGCGCAGCACGTCCGGCAGCATCACGCCGATGTAGTAGGGGTAGACGTGGAGCGTGCAGGTGGCGCGGCCCGCGGCGGGACGTCCGCCCGTCTCGAACACAAGGCCCTGTGCCGTCATCTTCACGGCCGCGCGCGGACGGCTCCGCGGCGGCAGCGTGGCCGCGAACTCGGCGCGCCCCTTGGCGTCCAGCGTCTGCTTGTTCAACGTCTCGTAGTTCGGCTGGAGACGGCGGTTCTCGTCGCCGAAGCGGAACTTGTTCCAGCCGCGCGGCGCGAACGGCTCGTCCGCGAACGACACGGACCCCTCGACCGGCAGCCCCTTCGCGGGACCGCCGAAGAGATGCTCGGCCGCGACCGTGAACGCGATGTTCGACGCGGAGAGGTCGGCCGGCGTCTCCACCTTCACGCGGATCTGCGGCGGCACGAACTCCTCGATCCGGATGTTCCGCGAGCCGATGACGACGTCGGGGTCGCCGGGCACGGCGACGTCGATACACCATCTGCCGCTCATCTGGCCGTCCGGAACGGCGAAGGATTCCGCCGCCACGGCGCCCGTTTTGTCAACCATCTCCGTCTTCGAGTCAAAGAGCCTTCCGTCCGGGTCGATGAGCTTGACCTTCACAGGGAATGCCTTCTTCGGCGCATTTCCGTCCGTCCCGCGCAGGAGCGCGTGCACGAGGATCTTCTCGTTGTGGCGGTAGATGCCGCGGTCGGTCCACACGAACGCCTCGAACGCGTTCTTTGCCACGTACTCCCGGCGCGCGCCCTCCTCGATCGTCTCGTCGAGGGGCTTGCTGAGCGCGAGGAAGGACATGTCGCCGCCATTCTTCCGAGAGGCGACGACCGCGAACGTGTCCGCGTCCTTCGCCACCTCGCAGGCGCACCAGCCGTCGGACTCCGTGATGCCCTCGCCCACGAGGATGTTGTTGGCGCCGTACACCGACACGAGCAGGTCGGGGATCGGCGTGCCCTTCGTGAGCGACGTCGCCCACACGTACACGCACCCCTCCGTCTCGCGCACGGAAAGCCCGATGTCCGTGAGGCACACGAGGCGGTACCTCGTCTTCCACGACGAATCGCACTCCTTGTCGCGCGCCGAGACGAGGTACACCCCGTTCGCGGAGACGCCGTCCTCGTCGCGGATGTCGAGGGGCGTGGTGATCTTCTCGTTGAGGCGTTTCGGCAGCTTGAACGTCTTGACCTGGGCTTCGCCGGCGATGTCCTTCGTCTCCTCCGAATCGCCGCCCCCGCCGTAGTAGCGGCGGTACTTGTCCTCCTCGCGCGCAAGCAGCTGCACGATGTTCGCGCGCGGCACGGACCGGATCGTGCATTCGAGCTCCTGCACGTTCACCGTCTCGATGGCGATGGCGCGGCGCCCCGCCGGCGGCAGGTAGCGTCCGCGGGAGGCGAACTCGACCGAAGCCGGACGGTCCGCCGTTGTGAACGCGCGGCGGAACTCGCGTTTCGTCACGCGGCCGTCCGCCATCGGCAAACCCGCCTTGACGACCAATTGATACTTCGTGCGCGGCTGGAAATCCGCCGCAATCTTCACGCTCTCGCGCCAACTGTAGTAGTCCGTCGTCATGGGACCGGGATTCGGCGAGATCTCAACGTACTCCAAGAACGCCGTCAGATCGGGCGTGTCCGATACCTTGATTTCAATGCTTTCCACTTCGTTCAAACTGAACCCGCACACTTCAGGATCCTCCGGCGGTTTCGGCTTTTCTTCCTCCGTCTTCGCCCCAGACGGGAGGGCTGCGCTTGTCGCGGCCGCATTTGTGGTCGCCGCGCTTGTCGCGGCCGATGCGGGAGCGGCCGCACTTGTCACGCCCGAAATGGGACTGGCCGCGGCCACTACGGCTTGCGTACCCACGCCCCCAGCCGTCTGACTGGCTGGTTCTGTTTTAGAATTGTCACAGCCGCAAAAGGCTAAAACAAGCGAAGAACACGCGAAAAGCGTGAAAAACTTTATTTTTGAATAGTTCATTGGCCAAAACTTTCAACAGAATTGTTAGGATGATTTGTTAGGAAAGCATTATACACGCCTCTGACGGGAAAGCAAGCAGGAAATGAGATTTTTTTAAAACCGCGCTTTGCCCATTGATATCCGCATGCCGTTTTAAAAGACAGGCGGCGATTTCAAGCTCGTAATCGAAAAGCTGTGGTATAATAGTCCGCGACATGAAGAAACATCGCGCGACAGGGAATCCCAGAGGACGGCCGCCGTCAGTGCCGTTCGACATCGACGATCAAGTGCTAAAGGCACTTGAACGCCGCATGGATGCCGACACGCACACCGTCCGCCCCAACTGGAAAGGTCTTGCCAGAGAGCTTCATGTCAGCCGGTCCACGATCAGCCGAGTGATGGTACGGCTCAAGTCGTCCGGCTTCGTAGAGAGCATCCATGTGCCGGCCAATGCGAAGAAAACTTTCTTCTACACGCTCTATCGCCTTCCCAGCTCCTCGTCGCCCCGCGCCTAGGTCTCAATATTCCCCTTCCCATGCCGCCAAGCTTTCTCCGTTAGGTCTCACAATTCCCTCGCTTAGGTCTCACAATTCCCCGCTCTGGGTCTCATAATCCCCCTCCTTAGGTCTCAAAAATCCCCCTCTCCGAGGGCGATTCGTCCGCTGGCAGACCGAAAATGATGCCGACATCTTGGCGGCGCGCTTCTCATTTCTATGCGTAGTTGATTTTCCAATCATCACATGACAGTCATGCCGAAGAAGAAAACTAGTTTGTGATCAGCATCATAAACAACAAAGACCGTGTCAAACTCCAACTGATAGCGCAAAATCTTGCCCTGGGCTGGCATCTGCAGGTTTAATCGGTCAGCGCACTCCTTTAGGTACGGCAGGACATCGTTCCCTGGCGTAGCATCTGCTTTTTCAAATTGCAGTGTTGTGTCCTTCGGTATTTCGAAGACGAGAATAGCCTCTCTGCGCAACCACCCACCGAGACACTTGATTTCTGACTGCGGTACGGCCGTCGTTGCGGAAACTTTTTCGGTAACGGCTTCGATGTTCGGGCCTATCATCGAGGCGACAAAAAATGCGATTATGAAGAATAATGGTAAAATCACCAAGGCGATTAGCCCGCTTTTCCAGCGCCGTCTTACAAGCAACTCAATTACGGCTACACAATGCCCCAATAGACATACAACGATGCCGTTTGCAGCAAGAGACCGTAACCGCCACAAAGACATTGCCGAAGGATCTGCAAGAAAAACAAATGTGGTCAAGAGAATTCCAATAAGCAACGGCACAAGCCACCAGATTGTCGAAATGAACTTAATGTTACCTCGTTTCATCTGAAGCCATCCTTCACTAGATTGCTCCGCATATCACTTCCATGACTGCCAACAGAGCTGTTGGGGCTGAAAAAGCATCCAGTTCCCAACCAGTTCACCTTCGCGACTTTTGAATGGCCGTTCTTTACGTTTGTGTGCTTCAAGTTCGGCACTCGTCCGGTAGTATTTTCCATTGACGAAAAAAGCCCCGTAAGCAAAACGTGGACGAAAATGCGTTATTAAATCAACCGAAAAGCCATCCGGCTTCTTCCAAAGTCGGATGTCAAGGGAAACAAGATATTTCCATTGCCAATGTGGTCTTAGAAAATTCATTTTTAACCTATCGGAAAGAATATAGGGCATTCGCTTACTTGCCGTCAATATCCTTTTATCAGATGTCAAGAAATCTAGCTCCAAACAGTTATAGCCTGAAAACGCGTACTGAGGGCTAAAGGCGTACGGGTACGGCGAATGGTTTTCAACAACAAGTATGTAATCCGCTCTCAATTTGTAATAGTTTTGAACATAATCATTTAAGAACTCTCTTTGGAACGGATATGCAAATTTCTCTCGTGGGGCAGATGCGTCGTTCTCGACATCGACCATGTAGACGATTACGTCTGCATTGGTGTAGTTTGAATTTTTGTCTATGGGTAACATTAGCCCATCGTCAGAGACGCCAGCATGCAATTCAGGCGAGGCGTTACCCGCAACTTCCTTTAATACAAGCGACGAGTCACGCACTTCACTCGGCATGTCGAAGGATACCGCAACATCTAAGTTGGAGCACACAAAATCATCATCCATCAAATGGGGACATCCAGCATCTGCCCAAAGGGACAATGTAGCACAAAAAAACATGGCAGCTTGGATCTTTCTAGATTCGAGATCACTCATGGCACTACCTCTATTCGGGTTGAAGGGCACAACTCCGTCTTCCAAGTTGTAAAGTTAATCAATTGTTGAAGAGTCGGGATCATCTGCCTCCGCATGAGAAGGCTATCAGACTTACCCGAATAACGAAAGTGCTTGAGTTCTGACGGGACGAAAGACCATGAAACTGAATCAACTACCTTAACTTTGTCATAGCACTGGAAGGAATACTTACCTTTAATCTTGCATTTCCTATTGACTTCCACAACTGCCGTATAGAAAAAAACATCTTCTGTAAGCGCCCCACCTGGTGCATCATATAAGGAGATTACTTGTTTTCCGTCTTTGTCTCTTTTTGTGTAATTAGCGATATCAATCATTGTTAGATAATACGGCCCAGGCGTATTTTGTATGTCAAGGTTCCAATCTTCACCATCACGCCGCTTAAGTTGTATGAAATTCAACTTGCCCCCGTTTTCTGGAGGTTCAAGGACCTTTACTTCAATCTTAAGGAAATTCTGCCATCCCACAGAGCCATCAACGCCAACTTTTATACTAACCTTTGTCAATCCCAAATAATCAATATAGCCTATAGCATTGTTGTGACAGAACCCCATCAGATGCTCCCCCCCGTTTTCCGCAAGAGGGTCACGGTTGAGCCAGACATGCCAGTCAGGAGAATAGAAACGATTAATATAATAGTAGGCACCTGTTTCGGGATCGTAGTACTTCGTTGAGAACCGGTGTCGGAAGAAGTCGGCAAGGGGGCCGGATTGCGAAATCGTGCGGCCGAAGTCATCGTACTCGTAAGCGGCGACGATGTTGCCGGATTCATCTATGTATTTCGTGACGTTACCATTGTTGTCGAATGTGGGGAAGTAGAGCTGGCCATTACGTGACACGGCAAGTAGGCCGCCCACGCCGCCCGCGCCCTGGAGCGTGCCTGAGAGATCGAGGCCCCAGAAGTATTGGATCTCAGTAATGTTAGTGATGCTCCCTTCTATGGCGTAGATGGTTTCGTGAATCAAGTTCCAGTCATCGTAAACGAAGGTACGCGTTTCGATGGTTTGCCACTCCTGCGTTCCGGTCGGCGGCGCAGGTGGAGGTGGGATGGTGGAGTTAAGCCGTTGCACGGTCTTCGACGTTCTGCGGCGGCGGTAGTCGTAGGTGTTGAGAGCTCGGATCGCCCCGTTAGTGAGAGAGGACGAAGTGACAGAGAGCAGCTGGTCTTCGGCGTCGTAAGCGTATGACCACGTGCCATCGGAGGCGAGGCCACCATCTGGTGTGTAGGCGAACGAGATCAGCGGCGCGCTGGGGGCAGCGCGCCCTACCATCTGGTTCACTTGGTTATGAGTGAACGTGTAAGTAACGGCGTTGTCGCCGAAGAGCAAGTGGTTGCCGATGTCGTCATAGGCGTGTGTAAAGAGGTTGGTGCCAATGACGGCGGAGACAACTTCGCTGCGATTGTTGTAGGCGAATGTGGAATCAACGGGCGAGACGCCCGTTGTCCCAGTAGTGCGCGCCGTGGGGCGCGAGAGGGCGTCAAAGGTGTAAGTGTTTGAATCGACCAGAGATGAATTGAAGAAGGTGGCGCAGTTCGTGACGAGATTGCGGCGGTAATCGTCGCGGGCAACGATGCGACGGATGGTGTTGCCGGAAGGCGTTGTAAGCGTATAGCCGTAGTTGTAGCCGGTGTTGTTCGTGTAGGCGACGGCGAAGGAACGGCCAGCGGAGTTCGTGGCGGTGATGTGCGTGAGGTCGCCGTCATCATCGTAGGCGTAGCCGATGCAGCCCTTTGGTTTGTCATTGACGGTGAGGACATAACCGGTCGGGCGATCGAAGGAATCGTATGAGCGGGAGATGCTATTGGTGGAGGCGGACGCGCAGGAGCGCGTCCCTCCCGTGGTGATGTATTCTTCGGAAAGGAGCTGTGAATCGAAACCATACTCATACCGCCAGGAGTTGCCGGCGGCACCCTGTA
>JAFRSR010000433.1 GCA_017427485.1 Kiritimatiellia bacterium | reverse complement strand
CGGTCGCGGGGCGACCGCCCTACCGGGGACCGCAGAAATGAAAGGAGTTGTCGCAATGCTGAAGAAGACGATTGGACTTGCCTGCATCGCGGTGCTGGCCTCGGCATCGGCGGAGATGCTGGACCCGTCCGGCTTCACGATGAAGCGGACGGTGACGTTCAGCGGCTATGCGGGCGCGAGCGATCTGGAGAACTTCCCCGCCCTCGTGCGCCTGCCGGCGGATGTTTCGTCCCTCTGCAGGACGAACGGTGTGGACATCCGTTTCGCGGATGCGGACGGCAACCTCCTGAACCACGAGGTCGACACGTGGAACGCGAACGGGGAGTCGTGCGTGTGGGTGTGCGTGCCGCGCCTTTCGGGAACAACCACGTCCATCACGCTTTACTACAGCGGCGAACCAACCCAAACCGTTGATCCACGCCTCGTATGGGGGCCGTCCGACTACAAGGGCGTGTGGCACTTCTCCGGATCGTATGCGGATTCGTCCACGAACGCGCTGGCGATGAAGGATCGCCACCAGTTGGATGGCAATCAGCCGTCGCCTTCGTACACGGCGGCGGGACCTGTCGGCACCGCGTACTCATCACCGGGGCAATCCTGCGTGGTGACGTCGAACGACGTGTGCTGGGCCGATCATGGGAACAAACTGTCGCTGTCGGGATGGGTGAAGGCCCCGCCTTGGGAAGGAAGCAATTTTGGTCGGATCATTTCCTCCAAGAATGCTTATACTGACGGATACGGATTTGAGTTGACGGTCCAGGGGACTCCCGTCAAATACAACATGATCGGCCACGGAAACAACCAGCACACAAAAGAGACTTCGTACAACTGCACAAATGACTTCGTGTATCTGACGGCCGTTTTTGACGGATCGGCGGCGAAGATGTACGCCAACGGCACCCTGGTGGGGGACTGGGGGTCCGGTTCCGTCCTGAACAGTTCGACCAATCGCCTGAGTATCGGCGCGGCCGCAAATGTGGGCAACCGCTGGAACGGACAACTGGACGAGATTCGGCTTCGGTGGGGTGCGTCGAGCGCGGACTGGGTGGCGGCGGACTACGCGACGCAGCACAGCGCCGTCTTCGCCGTCCTGGGCGCCGCCGAGCGGATCGACGGCGTGCGGATGGACGACAAGCCGTTCCGGCGCGTCTGCACCGTGACGTTCCCGGGATATGCGGGCAGTTCGACGCTTCGTCACTTCCCCGCGCTCGTGCGCATCCCCGTCGGTTCGCCCGTCTATTCGGACTGCGCGGCGGACGGGAGCGACATCCGGTTCGCGGATGCGGAAGGGTACTTGGTCGACCACGAGATCGACACGTGGAACGCGAACGGGGAGTCGCTCATTTGGGTGCGCGTGCCGCAGCTGGCGGGAACGGACACCGCGTTGCGGATGTACTTCCGGTGCCGGGGCGAGAACGTCCCGTTCAATCCGCGCAACGTGTGGAGGTTCGCCGGATACAAGGGCGTGTGGCACTTCTCCGGGTCGAACGCCGATTCGTCGCCCAACGCGCTCGTCTGTTCGAACAGTAGCACGCCTCCCTCGTTCACGGCGGCGGGACAGGTCGGCACCGCCTTTTCTGGTCAGGGGACGTTCGTGCAGACGCCGAACGATCCGCGTTGGGCCGCGTACGGAAGCGAATTGACGTTGTCGTGCTGGGTGAAGGCATCGGCTGTCGGCTGCTGTCGGATTATCACGACCAAGAACGACTACAGAGATGAGGACGGTTTTGAACTCACGACGCAGAACGCGGAGAATCGTTACAACGTCATTGGAACCGGAGATCACCAGAACACGTTCTATGCTGACAGCTGCCTAGCAGCCCCCGTCTACCTGACGGCGGTGATGAGCAACGGTGGCGTGGAGCAGTATTCGAACGGCGTCTGTACCAATGCGGTGCCGAACAAATGCCCGCTCAAGCCGTCGACGCGCGTGTTGGGTTTGGGGAAATTCCCCGGGTCCGGCAATGGTGGCTGGGCCGGGACGATTGACGAGATACGTCTTCGGTGGGCCGCGTCAAGCGCGGACTGGGTGGCGGCGGACTACGCGACGCAGTACGATGCTGGCTTCGCCGTCCTTGGCGAGATCGAGCAGATCAACACCCTGGGCACGACGATTTTGCTCCGGTAATATTTCTAGGCATGACTCGTGCGGGCTGGAAAATACTACGGTAAACAAGTTTATTGGCAGAAAGGATCTCGTACAATGACTAACATTCTCGGAATCGCGGCGACGGCCCTTGCGCTTGTGCCGGCCCCAAAGGAACAGGTGTGGCGCGAAGGGACGTGCGCATACGTGGAGGCGGACGTGCGCTACGTGCGCGACGCCGCGCTGCCGCCCGAAGGCTATCGGCTCGAGGTCACGACCGGCGGTGTCACGGTGGCGAGCGCGGACGACGCGGGCGCGTTTTACGCGCGGAAGACGTTGAAGCAGTTGGCGGCGGGCGAGCGGCGGTCGCGGGGCGACCGCCCTACCATTCCGTGCTGCCTGATCAACGACGCGCCGGCGTTTCGGTGGCGCGGGTTCATGCTGGACGAGGGGCGGCACTTCTTCGGCAAGGAGACCGTGAAGGGACTGCTCGACCAGATGGCCGACCACAAGCTCAATGTCTTCCACTGGCACCTCACCGAGGACCAGGGGTGGCGGATCGACATCCCGCGCTTCCCCGAGCTCGTGAAGTACGGGTCGGTACGGCCCGAGTCGCCCATGCACGGCTGCCGCGGGACGAAGGGCGACTTCCGCGGCAACGGCCAGCCGTATGGACCGTACTTCTACACGACGGATGACATCCGCGAAATCCTCGCCTATGCGAAGGAGCGCTTCATCATGGTGGTGCCGGAGATCGAGGTGCCGGGACACATCCGTGCGCTCCTCGCGGCGCATCCGGAGTTCGCGTGCAAAGAAGGACTGCCGCGCGTGCCGTGCATGTTCAACGGGGTTCAGGACGAGGTCCTCTGCGCCGGCAACGACGACGCAATCCGGTTCATGGAGCAGGTGTACGACGAGGTGTGCGCGCTCTTCCCCGGCGCGTACATCCACATCGGCGGCGACGAGTGTCCGAAGAAGCGGTGGAAGGAGTGTCCGAAGTGCCAGGCCCGCATCAAGGCGCTCGGACTCAAGGACGAGGACGAGCTGCAGGCGTGGGTGACGCGGCACTTCACGGACTACCTCGCGAAGAAGGGGCGGCGGACGATTGGCTGGGACGAGATCCTCGCGGGCAATCCCGGCACGGAGACGATCGTGCACAACTGGCGCAAGCCCAAATACGGGATCGAGGCCGCCGAGAAGGGACACGACGTGGTCGTCTCGGGACTCGGGATGACATACTTCTCCGTTCCGCAGGGCGTGCCGGACGATCCGTTCACCTACCTGAGTCCGAAGATGCGCTGCTCGCTCGCGAAGGCCTATTCCTTCGACCCGTGCGCGGGCATGACCGACGCGGCGAAAAAGCACGTGCTGGGCGCGGAGTGCTGCATGTGGAGCGAGTGCGTGTGGAACGAGTACGACCTCGCGTTCAAGCTATGGCCGCGCGCGTGCGCGTTCGCGGAGACGGTGTGGACGGGGCCCGCCGGGCGCGACTTCGCGGATTTCGCGCGGCGCATGGCCATTCACCGCAAGCGGCTCATCGCCGCCGGCGTCAACTGCGCGCCACTGGAATGAACTGGGACTTTGCATGAAGTTTTCGGCCGGATATCAGGCGGACGCAGCATGGGTCGACGCGCTCGTGGCGCGCCGGGACGTGCTGTGCGACGTGTACTTCGCCTTCGGCGCGATGCCGTCGGGCCGCAAGGCCGTTTCGGCCGTGGAGCGCCAGTTGGAGGACCTCGGGCGACTCGCCGACGCCGGCATCCCGCTCCATCTGCTCTTCAACGCCAACTGCTACGGCGCGCGGGCGCAGGCGCGGGCGTTTTTCGCGGAGATCGGCGAGACCATCGAGCGGTTCGCAGACGGCGCGCTTACGGGCGTGACGACCACCTCGCCGCTCATCGCGAAGTTCGTGAAGGACAACTTCCCGCAGCTGGAGACGCGCGCTTCCGTGAACATGGAGATCGGTACCGAGGAGGGAATGGACTACCTGGCGGACCTCTTCGACGGCTTCTACCTCAAGCGCGAGCTGAACCGCGACCTTGCGGCGGTGCGTCGGATCAAGGACTGGTGCGACGCGCACGGGAAGAAGCTCTACATCCTCGCCAACTCGGGCTGCCTCAACTTCTGCTCGTCGCACATGTTCCACGACAACCTCGTGGCGCACGAGGCGGAGATCGCCCGCGAGGACAACGGGTACGCCTACGGCGGCACGTGCTGGACGTGGCTCGCGCGTCCCGAGAACCGCGCGAAGTGGATGGAGCGCACGAACTGGATCGCGCCCGAGGACGTGCCGAAGTACGAAGGCCTCTGCACGGCGATGAAGCTCGCGACGCGCATCAATGCGCATCCGGTGCGGATCCTGGAGTCCTACGCCACCGGCTCGCACATCGGCAACGTCATGTCCCTGCTCGAACCCGACCACTCCGCGTTGTGGAAAGGCTGAGCAAATGATTTCGCGTTTTCAGAGGCAGGTTGTCAGGAGACGGAAGATGATGCACATTGTACACTGCGCGGCTCTCTGCTGCGTTTCCTTGGCACTGGCGTTGCCCACATCGGGGGCGGACGGTCCGGCGGATGGAAAGTCGGGCGGGGTTGGGACGCTCCAAGCCCTGGTCGACGCGGCCGCCTCGCCAGGCGGAACGGGCGTCGCGAATATCCCGCCGGGGGTGTACGAGCTTGACCGGCCTCTGATGGCGACGAACTGGGTCTCGCTCGCAATGCATCCGCACACGGTGTTGCGCGCCGCGGCCGACATGCCATTTCTGGTCGTGTGGGACGGGAAGTGGAAGCGGGAGCTTGAGGGCCTGTCTCGGCGCGACAACAGGTTTATCTCCGGCGGCGTGCTGGACGGCGCGGGCCGGGCGTCCTGCCTGCTGCTGACGAACTGCTGGCATTTCACCTTGAGAGACGTGGCGTTCTACGACGGACGCGAATACGGCATGCTCGTGCGCAAGGGCAACGAGGTGTTCGGAACGGGGCTCACGTTCCGCACGAGGATGCCCGGTCTGGAAGGCAACACCGCGCTGCGCGTGGACGCAAGCGACAACCACTTCACGGACGTCGTGTCCATCGACTACACGACGGGCATCCACGTCGATTGGGGCGCCAACCGGCTCACGCGGTGCCACGTGTGGAACGGCAGCCTGCAGTCGAAGCGCGCGGACGTCCCGCCCGACGCGCTGGACCGGACGGTGGCGTTCCGCATCGACGGCGGGGGACACGTCCTGCGCGACTGCTACGCCGACACCGCCAAGGTCGGCTTCCTCGTCGGCGGCAGGGACATGCGCCTGTTCGGCTGCTCGTACTACAACAACCGGAGAATGACGAAACTTGACGGCGTGACGGTGGTCGCGACGGCCACGACGAACTCGTCCGCGCTTGTGCAAGGCGGATATTTCCCCAACTGCGCGCCGCACATGACGATGCAGGACGGTCCGGGGCGGATCGTCTGGCGCGACTGTCTGTATCCCGGCTGGAAGGCCGGCGTCAACCCCGGCGATGCCCTGTGTCCCGCGTGTCCGTGATTTCGCGATTCGCGGCTTTTGGGAAAGGGGATTCTGTGCTATACTATCGGCACAGGACAGACAGAAATGATCAGCGCAAAACGCATCAAGGAAATCGCGAAGAAGGCCGGCGCCGACATGTGCGGCGTCGCGCCGATCGAGCGCATGAAGAACGCGCCGCCGGAGATGAATCCCGGCCTGCTGTGCCCGAACGTGAAGTCGATCGTCGGCTTCGTGTTCCGCATCCCGCGCGGCGTCCAGCGCGGCATCGAGGAGGGGACGCAGTTCTACCAGTACCCGTCGATGGCCTACGGCGGCATCAACGAGATCCTCGCGCCGGCGGTGTTGTATCACGTGGGCAAGGCGATCGAGGACGAGGGCTACGAGGCGTTCGTCTACCGCAATACGGGCGCGCGCGGGTGCGTGAGCGACATGGACGGCTCCGTGGGCGCCACGCTCTCGCCCGAGGAGCAGATCGAGGTGAACGAGAACGCGAAGAACTCGACGGCGCACCACCGCTCCGTGGAGTTCACGCGCGCGACGCGTCCCGGCGAGAACGTGCCGCCCGACCTCCAGTTCCAGTTCCGCATCTGCGCGGTGGCGTGCGGCCTCGGCGAGATCGGCTGGTCGAAGATGCTCCTCACGCCGCAGTACGGCCCGCTGCAGCGCGTGGCGTTCCTCTTCACGGACGCCGAGTTCGACGAATACGACGAGATATACCACGGCAAACCGCTCTGCCGCAAGTGCGGCGCGTGCGTGCGCGAGTGCCCCGGGCACTGCATCCCGCCCATCAAGGGCGGCAGAAAATGCACCGCCTCCATCGGCGACTACGTGATGGAGTGGGGCGACATCGACATGTGGAAGTGCTACGCCTTCTACACGCACGCGGGGCGCTACTTCAACCCGTTCGTGCCGAAAGAGGTATGGGACGAGAACAAGGACGGCGCGCTCGACCTGATGGAGGGCAAGGCCGAGGCGAGCGAGCACGAGATCATGAAGGTGTACACGGCCCTGCAGAAGTACTTCCCCACGTGGGTGGGCTACAACATGGCGAAGTGCGGCGGCTGCATCCGCGCGTGCGTCTCGATGCTCGAGAAGCCCGGCGGCTGCATGCACAACCGTTTCAAGAACCCGCTGCGGACCCGCACCAAGGCCTGGAAGATGGACAGGTGATATCGAATGGCGAAGGACAGAGGACAGATGACAGAAGACAAAGGATGGCGGGCAAATTCTTTGTCCTTCGTCCTCTGTCCTTTGTCCTCCATCTAACCTCGTAAAAGGAATCTAATTGGAATGTTAACGCGTGAGACAGTTGAGGCGGCGGCGCGGGAGCTGGGCGCGACCAAGTTCGGCGTGGGCGACCTCGCGCTGTTCGAGGGCGAGGACCCGCGGCGCGACCCGAAGATGATCTGCCCGAAGGCGCAGTGCATCGTCGGGTTCGGCATCCCCGTGCCGAAGGGCCTGTACAAGACGATGAAGGACGGCACGCAGTTCTACACCTACACGACGGTGGGCGTGAAGGCCATCGACGAGGAGTACTTCGAGATCTTCCTCTTCAAGATGGCGTCCATCATCGAGGACGAGGGCTACGACGCGTGCCTGCAGCGGACGACGCCGAACCTGCGCGTGCAGGGCGACCACTCCGCCAACCCCGAGACGATCGGCATCTACGAGCTGAAGTACGCCTCGCCCGTCGAGCCGGGCAAGCCGCCGCCCGACATCATGATCGACTTCGGCAAGGCGGCGCGCGCGTGCGGCATCGGCATGCCCGGCCGCGACGGGAAGGTGATCAACCGCGAGTACGGTCCGTTCATGCGCTACGCCTTCATCGTCACCGACGCGCCGCTCGCCACGAACCCGCCGTTCGCGGACGACCTCTGCGCCGGCTGCGACGCGTGCGTCAAGGCATGCGACGCGGGCTGCATCGATCCCGAGAAGGGGCTTGACACGTGGAAGTGCTGGGAGCACTACAACAAGGCGCGCGGCTACGACCTGCCGCGCACGCAGTGGGGCTACCAGGCGTGCCTCTGCGGCAAGAAGTGCGACGTCGCCTGCTGGGAGAAGTTGACCGGGAAGACGCTATGAAAGAAGCACTTTACAACCTTGCCAAGACCTGCGGGGCGGATCTGATGGGCGTGGCGCCGGCGGCGCGCTTCGCGCCTGACCACAAGATATTCCGCATCTACCCGCAGGTGAAGAGCGTGATCGGGTTCGTGTTCCGCTGTCTGCGCGGGAGCTACCGAGGCACGGAGGAAGGCACCACGTACTACCAGTACACGACGATGTCCGTGGAGAACATGGAGGAGACCGTGATGCCCGTGGCGCTCGTGCGCCTCGCGAACCTGCTGGAGTCG
>JAFRSR010000055.1 GCA_017427485.1 Kiritimatiellia bacterium | reverse complement strand
GAGGGCGAGTACGAGCCGATCGGCGCCGTGCCGGTGCGCGCGTACGCGGCGCTCTGCGCGGGCGCGCACGACGCGTCGTGGTACGACGCGCACGTGGCGTCGGCGGACGACGTCGCCTCGATCATCTACACGTCCGGCACGACGGGCAAGCCGAAGGGCGCGATGCTCACGCACGGGAACTTCACGGCGGACGCGGAGGGCGCGTTCGAGGCGTTCAACGAGCCGATTACGTCGGCGGACGTGTTCCTCGTGGTGCTGCCGCTCTTCCACGCCTTCTCGTTCTGCACGAACTTCGTCGTGCCGCTGCTGACGGGTTCGGGCATGTATTTCGTGCGCTCGCTCTACACGATCGGCGACGACGTGAAGCTGCTGCGTCCGACGGTGGTGATGGGCGTGCCGCTCCTGGCGGAGAAGATCTACGACAAGATCGACGCGAAGCTCAAGGCGTCGAAGAAGGCGCGGTTCCTCCTCAAGATCGGCTTGAAGCAACTCGTGTACGGCGCGGTGAAGAAGGGCCTGGGCGGACGGATCCGGTTCATGATCGTCGGCGGCGCGCCGTGTCCGCGGCACGTGCTCGAGGGCTTCAAGAAGCTGGGCATCACGATGCTCGAGGGATACGGGCTCACCGAGTGTTCTCCGGTGGTGTCCATCGCCGGCCCGAAGTGCGCGCGCATCGGCACGATCGGCGCGAAGATCGCGAACATCGAGATCCGCCTCGCGGACCGGAACGAGCAGGGCGTGGGCGAGCTGCAGGTGAAGGGGCCGATCACGATGAAGGGCTACTGGCACAACGACGCCGCCACGGAGGAGGCGTTCGACGGGGAGTGGCTCAAGACGGGCGACCTCGCCTCGGTGGCCGAAGACGGCCTCATCACGATCCGCGGGCGCAAGAAGGCGCTGATCGTGAACCGCGAGGGGAAGAACATCTACCCGGAGGAGGTGGAGAACCGCATCGCGGCCGATCCGGTGGTGGCGGACTGCGTGGTGGTTGGCTACACGACGGGCGGCGTGCCGGGCGAGAAGGTGGGATGCGTGGTGCATCCGAACATGGATCTGCTCGCGGAACGCAACGGCGGCAAGGAAGTGACATGGGAAGAGGCGGAGAAGATCGCGCAGGAGCGCGTGCATGCGCAGTGCCACGCCCTCGCCGACTACAAACGCGTGCGGAAAATCGTCGTGTCAAAGGAGCCGCTTGAACGCACGTCCATCCAGAAGGTCCGCCGCGTGGCCTACAAGGGCATGCTCAACGAGTAGTCTCGCGCAATGATATTTGACAGTTCATCGAAAAGGGCTTTCCTTGCGGCGCCGGTCGTTTTTGCGGCGTGTGTGCTCGCGCTGTTCGTGACATGGCTTGTGATGGAGCCGGCCGCGCTGCGGCAGGCGTTCGACCAGGACGGCCATTCCGTATTCGAGCTCGCGACGATTCCGTTCTATGCGGCGATCATCCCGCTCGTGTGGTGGAAATGCCCGTTCACCGGATCGCGTCGCCGCCGCGCTTTTCTCTGCGCGGCCGTTTCATGCGTGGCGTTCATGGCCATCGTGAAGGAGCTGGACTGGCATCTCATCGCGATGGAGCACCTCTTCCCCTCGGTCGTGGGGCCGGACGGCAACGTACACGGGCTCGTCAAACCCAACGGCGCGCCGCTGACCGGCACGCCGTTCAAGATGCGCTTCCTCACGAACGGCGCCGTGCCGTTTGCGGCGAAGGCGTGCGTGCTGTTCTACTTCGGGGCGTTCTTTGGCGTGTTCGCGGCCCTGCTCGCGTATTACGCCGTGCCGCTCTTCAAAGGGTTCTTCCGTCTCCATCCCGCTGCGTGGAGCGTCTGCTTCTTCGGCGGCTCGGGCGTGATCGTGGCGGTGATGGATCGTCTGCCGGCCTGGTACCGCCACGCGCACGGGCTGGGCAAGGACGAGGTGGTGAACAACGCCTTCGGCTCGTTCTGCACGTGCTTCGAGGAGGGCGGCGAGATGATGATCGCCATCTTCGCCCTGCTCGCCATCCTTCAGGCGCATGCGATCTACACGCGCCAGGTCAAGCCGCATTGCGAGAGCCTCCGCGCTCACTGATCACGGACGCGCGTTTCTCCCGCCGCTGGGCCGGATTCTTGTGTTCAACGGCGGGATGTGGTATCATGTCGGCGTTTCAAATTGCGATAAGGAAAACGGAATGATGAAGAAAGCGACAAAACGAGCCCGTGTCCGGAGTCGAGAATTAACGCTTTCTTTTGCGCTTGCGGCTTTTGCCGTCGTGGTGGTGGCCGCCGAACCGTTGCCGAAGGTGTGGATGAGCGCTCACTGGCGCGACCCGTTCGCGGAGACGATCCGCCTCTGCGCCGAACAGGGCGTGGACGTGGTGGAGGTGCCGTCGTGGACGACCAACCACTGCGCCTACGCGTTGGCCGCCCTGCGCAAGTACAAGGTGAAGGGATTCACGTCAAGCGGGACGGACCCGTCGAAAAACGTTCCCCCGGACGCAGTGGAAGGCAAGACCGTCGAACGTGCGATCTTCACCGGCGGCGCCTACCGGGGAAAAGCGATCGACCGCACGCTCTTTACGTTCGAGCCGAAGGCGTACGACATCGTGATCGAACCGCCCGTCTACTCGGCACGCCAGGGGTACACGTCAAAGAAGAAGGGACCGGACGGCAAGATGCGCACGGTACGGTCGGGACACTACTTCGGCGCGTTCGTCCCCACCGGCGAGGCGGAGATCATTGTGCCGGAGAAAATGTTCGACGGCGAGCCGCACGTGCGCATCATCCCGTGCAAGGTCCTGCCTGCGGAGGACGGACGCAAGCCGGAGAAGGACACGGTGACGGACAAGATGTCCGGTCCCGAGATCGAGAACCGTCGCCTCGTGCGTCTCGTGTTCGACCTGTCCGATTGCAAGGGCCTCATGCTCGACAAGGTGGGCATCGCCGTCTACTGGGCAAGCGACACGGAAAGCGACGGCTGGAAGCAGCGTCGGCGCGGACAGCTCTCCGTGTTCTCCGAGCACACGCGGCGGGCGGCGCGGGAGAACGGCGCACGGCGGGTCAGTCAGTGGGTTCGCGTAAACGGCGGCACGTTCCCGAAGGACGACATCATCGCCATCCGTTTCGGCGACGAGTGCTTCAACCTCACCGGTTGGGTCGACTGCCCAGCGGCCAGCTTCCCCCTTTGGGGTTTCTCTCCCAGCGGCCGCGCCGCGTTCGCCCGGGAAGGGCGGCGCGTCGAGGACGCCGCGCCCTACCGATCGCCGCTCATCCAACCCCGCACCTGGGGCTATCCCGAAATCTACGGCGCGGAGGCCTACGGCATCGCCCTCTACTCCTACCACAAGGCGTGCGCGGAGCTCACGCGCGCGTTCGCCGAGGGCGTGCATTCCGTGGAGCCGTCGCTCAAGGTGTTCCGCAACACGACGCGCGGCGACGCCTGGAGCGAAGGAAACGACCACGACGGCTCCGGCCAGGAACTGCTCGCGCGCGAGCTCGACTTCATCCACCTCGACCCCTATCCCGTGGGCGGCCGCTACAACAGCCAAACGATCCCGTTCGACATGGGCTACCTGAGCGGACTCGCCCGCCGCTACCACAAACCGCTCGTGCCGTGGATGCAGGCGCACTCCTACGCGCCGAGCGGGCTCGGCAACATCACACCCGCCGACATGAAGCGCATGTGGGAGCAACACGCGCCCTTTGCGCCCGATGCGATGATGTGGCTCGGTTTCGACATGAAGCCCGGCAAGACGGACACGGAGATGACTTTCCCGAAGGGCTCGCCCGAGAGCTGGGCCTACGCGAAGGAGCTGTTCGCGGAGGTGCACGCCCAGGCGGTCGCGCAGGAGCGCGACCCTCCCGCTGGTAGGGCGGGGCGTCCTCGACCCGCCGCCCAACTCGCCGTCATACGTCCCTACTCCACGCGGGCGATCTGCTGCGCGCAGGGGCCGGCATGGGCCGCCTGGCGCAACCCGGCCGACCGCATCCTCGAAGCCTACGTGCGCGCCTGGAGCGTGGACAACGGCCTCCTCTACGACATTTTCGAACTTCCCCCAACGGGAGGGGCGCAATTTATTGCGCCCGAGCTGAAGAAGTACAAGTACATCGTCTCGACCATCCCGTACCCCGGTGCGCGTATCCTTGGCGAAGGCACCGAGGGCAAGGTGATGACTGCGAAGGAAATCGCCGCGTCCCGCAAGAAGTTTGCCGCTGAGATCGCTGCGCTTATTGCGTCCCCGAACGGAAAATGATAAAATGACAACACGATGAGACCGATAGCCACAGATACGAACGACTTTCCCAAGTTGAGGGGGAGGGGTTGCATTTACGTCGACAAGACGGAATTCGTCCATCGCATGGTGAGCGACGCCAATACCAGGCTTTTCTTCATCTCGCGGCCAAGGAGGTTTGGTAAGTCTCTGACGCTGTCCGTCCTAAAGGCTCTCTTCTCCGGGCGGCGCGAACTGTTCGAGGGTCTGTACATCGACAAGACGGACTGGCAGTGGGAGACGTACCCCGTGATCCACTTCGAGTTCAACGATGTCACGACGACGGACATCACCGACTTCGAGACATCGTTTGCCATCCATGTTCAGGATCGGCTGGAGAAGGCAGGCTTTGCATACGACAAGTCGCTTCCGCCGCCAGAGAACTTCGGAAACGCTATCGAGTCGCTTTCTGCCGCCAACGGCGGGAAGGGCGTTGTGATTCTGATCGACGAGTACGACGCGCCGGTCGGCCATGCTCTCGGCGACCTCGACATGGCCGAAGCGATCCGCGACAGGATGTCCGCGCTCTACTCCCGCATGAAGAACCGCACGGGCGACATCCGCTTCCTGCTGATGACGGGCATCTCGAAGTTTACGCGGCTTTCCGTTTTCTCCGCCCTGAGCAACCTCGTGGACGTCACGCAGGACGAGGCCTACGCGACGATGTTCGGCTACACGGAGGACGAGCTGGAGGTCAACTTTGAGGAGCATCTCCGCGCGCACGCCGAAAAGATAGGTAAGGCATACGAGGACTATCGAGCCGAGATGAAGCGGTGGTACAACGGGTTCCGGTTCTCGACCGAGGTGGAGACCACGGTGTACAATCCCGTTTCCGTCGCGCTGACGCTGTTCAAGAAGGAGCGCGGATTCAAGGCGACGTGGGCCACGACGGGGCGTCCGTCGATGCTGATGAACTACCTGAAGCGCGAAGACATGCTTCGCATCGACCCGGAGCGGATGCGCGGCGTCTCCCAGGCCGAATTCGACGTGGCTGAGCTTCGCAACCTCAAGCCCGTGGCGATGCTGTACCAGTCCGGCTACCTGACCATAAAGGACTACAATCCGGTAACCGAGTCCTACACGCTTGGCGTTCCGGACGAAGAGGTGCGCCGCGACCTTTGCACGCTCATGACGGGAGTTGCGGCGCGCACGGACATGCAGTGGGCTGCGTCGCTCGGGCAGAAACTGCTCATCGAGGCGTGGGACGACTTCTTCGACGGCCTCAAGTCGCTCTACGCCGCCATGGCCTACGGTTCGACTGAGGGGCGCGTCCACGAGAACTCCTACGGACGCTGCCTGTCGTTCCTTCTCGCCAGCTGCGGCTTCGACTTCACGATGGAGAACGTGCAGACGAACGGCCGCGCCGACGTGGTGGCGAAGCATCCGGCGGAGGTCTGCATATTCGAGCTGAAGGTCGACGAGTCCGTGGACAAGGCCTTCGCCCAGATCCGTGAGAAGGGGTATGCCGAGCCGTTCCGCGCTGATGCGCGCCCGGTCTGGCTCATCGGCCTCTCGTTCGACTCGAAGACGCGCCAGCTCGTCGACTACGCCGCCGAAAAAATGAATTTCCCAACTGCAACTACGGCCTCCAAGTAAAAGGATCGATCCAATGAACCAGACATCCTTCAACGAATCGGCGCGGTCCTCCCTGATCTTCGCACTCGTGACGCTTTCGTGCGCGGCCTTTGCCGCCGTACCGAATGAGGGCGGAGAGTACACGTTCTCGACGTCGTATGGAAATGACTACCGCACGACCGGACAGACCGGAGATCAGATCTGGAACGTGCAGAATCCGATTACTGTGGGGGCGTTCTATCCCGGACAGACCGACATCGTCCCTTACTGGCAAATCTACAGGGGGGCCGCCATCACAGGGACTAGCAACACGCGCGTGATGAAAGGAAATGTCGTATTCGAGAATGCGCTGAAATGGGCGGGCAACGACGAGAACTACATCGGCTACACGGGGCCGGTGAAACTCTGTCTGCGCAATGGCGGTTCGCTCTCTTCCACCACAAAAGGCATTCGAATCGGACAGTCATACACCAGCGGTAACGCCACGGCGGGCAACGCGACGGTATTCATGGAAGAGCCATCGTATTTGATAGCGGCCACGGGCGCGTACATAAGCGTCGGAAACCAGCTCCCCGGTGCGTTGTGGATGGACGGCGGCCTTGTGGCATTCACGAACGCCTATCTCTCCGTCGGTAGCGGAAACAAGACAATCGACGGCGGCTATGTTCGATTGAACGGTGGCGAGATCTCACTGCGCGCCGAGGCAGATCAGAACGCGGCGAATCTTGGCAACAGCTCTTCCTATTCTTCGGTGCACATTTCCGGAGGCACGTTTAAGACTAGACGTTCCGGCGTCACCGGCGAGGTCTATTTCAAAGTGGCGTTGGGGAGCAACAAGGCGACGGACATCTACGTGGACGGCGGATTCTTCGACATGTGGAACGAGCGTTTCGGACTCGGCTATTGGGGTAGCGATGTGCGGGGGGCGCGCGCAACGCTGACGGTCGACGGCAACGGGCGCGCCTACTTTCATCTGCCGGTCATGGGCCGCAATGGAGTCGGCAACATGGCCGTCATCAACCTGCGCGGCGGTCGCTTCGAGTTGTCGCGCGGCTTCGCGACCTACAGCAATACGAGCAACATGCGGTTCTTCAACCTGGACGGCGGCACGCTCGCGCTTGTCAGAGATACACGTTCAGGCTATGTTGGCGGATTGGACACCACGTGCCGGAACATCGTCTATCCCGGCGGCGTGACGATCGAGGTGCCGAACAGCGTCGGTTCGCAAAATTCCGCGCCGTTCCGCGCGGCGGAAGGCTACGGCGTTTCCGAGATCACGCTGACGAATCCCGGCTCCGGCTACGTGACCGCGCCGGAGGTGAAGATCACAGGCGGCGTCGGCTCGAACGCAACGGCCTACGCCGTCCTCAACAAGGACCGCACGCTGGAGAAGGTCGTCGTGACGTGCCGCGGCGAAGGCTATGCGGCGGACGATGCGGTGACGGTGGACATCGTTTCGGCGACAGGCTCCGGCGCCGCCGCGACGGCGACGCTCGCCTCGAACGCGGGTGGCGTCATCCGCAAGACGGGCGGCGGCGCATGGGTGCAGACGGCGAACGTGACGTACGGCATGGACGTCGATGTCAGGGAAGGTTCCTACATCTTGCAGGGCGTCTCTGTCTCTTCGACGGCGGCCTTCCGCATGGGCGGGACGGGTCTGCGCCCCTCCAACGGGATGACGTCGTCGCTCGGCCGGCTGGACGTGCAGAACGGCATCGTCGCGATTCGCGACGACCTCAAGCCTGACAATGGCACCGCCACGTTCACCATTGGCGCGCTCACGGTCACGAACGGCCTCGCGCTCGTCACGCACACGAACTGCCTTGCGCTGGCGCTGACGGCGACAGACTTGACGGCGACGTCTTCCGCCGAAAGTCCCGTGGTGAACGGTCTCGTCTACGCGAACATGGATTCCAGCGCCTACAGGACGCCGCGGCCGATGGAACGGCAGGCGGACGGCACGCTCGTGCCTGCCAGAATGACGAACACGCCGGGACCGGATGCAAACTGGTGTCCAGAAGCGAGCATTTCTACAGACGACGCGCCGGAGGTGTCCGCCGTCAACAGCATCGCACTGGCGTTGACTCCGCCTGTCGAGTGTTATGTGAAGAATACCGGGCTGGTGGACGTCAAGTCCGGCATGATCATCATACGGCGTCCGCAGGAGGATCTTCAGCGCATGCAGGTGACGGGTGGTGGCGCGTTCACGACGCGCGCGAAGGGCGGCATGTTCATCTACGGCGATAACTACCTGACGGGCAGGCGCTCCCGCAGCGAGGCGAACGGCGGTATCGTCCACTTCGGAGGGTATCGGCGTCTGTTCGGGCCGTTCGCCGACCCCGACGCGAATACCCCGATGGCGCTCACCGTCGCGGGTGAGAAAGCGCCTCGTCCCGAATTGGGCATTCAGGCGTGGCTCCTCGGCGTCCAGACCTTCTCCGGCGGTCTGAATCTCGTGAACGGCGGCGTGTTCATCCAGGCCGACAGCGGCCTTGGCGCGAGCGGATCGCCCGTCCGCGCGAGCGGCTACTGCTCGATCGCATCCTACAATTGGAATTTCAACATTTCGCATCCGATCGAACTGCTCGACGGCTCGGCGCTTATCTTCTCACCCACATGGGGCAATGGGGGCAACACCATTTCCTCCACTCTCTCCGGTTCGGGCGACCTGCTGATCTCGGATGTCAACCGTCCCGGCTACGCGATGGCGTTCACAGGCGATCACTCGGCGTTCACGGGCGACTACTACATCCAGGGCCACGCCCGCATCGCGCCGTCGGTCTTCTCCGCGCAAGCGGGCATCAAGCTCGCCGACGGCACGAACGGCGTGGGCGTGATCGAGACGTCGGGTTCGTTCACGCGTCCGGTCGGCACGGGCAAGGGCGAGATCTGCTGGAAAACGCACAAGGCGTATGCAAGCCTCGGCTACGGCCTGCGTGGCGGCTTCGCGGCGCGGGGCGGCGAGTTGACGGTCAATCTCGGTGGCGCGGGTGCAAAACTCTCGCCAGGTTCGGATTACCTTCCGGACGGCACGGTCGTCCAGATGCAAAGCCAGCACGCCGACGGCGCGCTCACGTTCATGAACGGCTTCGAGCTGGGCGGCAAGACGCAGAAGGTGAACGTGTGGTCGGGCAAGCAGGCGACGTTCGCGGGCGAGCTCTCCGATGCGGTCGGCGGTGGCGCTTTGGCGGTGACGGGCAATCTCGCGCTGGACGGCGCAACGCTTGAGATAGGGGCGGCGAACCTCTCGGCGCCGATGCTGACGGTCGACGGCGCGCTCACGCTCGCGGGCACGCTGAACCTCGCGCTGGACGTGACGAAGGAGGAGCTGGCGGCCAACGGCGATGTGACGCTCGCCACCGCCACGGGCGGCATCGGCGGCACGGTCGTCCTCGCCGGGAACATCCCCGCCAACTGGACCGTGCTCGCCCGTGCGAACAGCCTCGTGCTGAAGAAGATCAACGGCACCGTGGTCATCGTCCGCTGATGGGAGTGACTCAGGCAAGGTGCTTGTCATGAATGTACGATGTGGTTTTGTTTTCGCGCTCTCATGTGCGACGCTGATCAGTCAGGCAGACGAGCGGGATCTCCGTCCGCTTGAGATGTGGGGCGGACGGCGCGCGCATCCCGCCGTCGTCAATTCGGTCATCGCCGTCCCCGGCGACCCGTGGACGCTGTCGCTGCGCGGGGAATGGGAAATCGTCCAGAACAAGCTTTCTCCGGCGCGCGGAAACGGCGGCAGGGCCGGCAACGGGCGCGAGGGGTTCTGGAAGACGCGGACCGTCCGCCGCGTGCAGGTTCCGGGATGTCTCGAGGATGCGCTGAAGGACGTCCATACCGAGCCGGAGAAGGGCCGTTCCTGGTTTTGCACCTGGGATTGCTCGCCGGTTTTGATACGCGGCTTCCACTACGGCGAGACCTGGTACCGCAAGGCCGTGAAGCTTCCGGCGGAGTGGAAGGGGCGGCGCATCTGGCTCAAGACCGGCTGGACGAATTCGCAGGGATACTTCTGGATCAACGGCGAACACGTCGCCTTCGACTGGTATGGCTGCGAGACCTTCAAGTACGACGTCACCGATCTCGTGAAGCCCGGCGAACGCGAGGAGATGGTCGTGGTCCAGGTCAACAACGCCGCGCCGTCGCATCATGGCAACATGAATTCAAAGAACCACTGGACGGGCATCCTGCGCGACGTCGAGTTCGAGGCGACGCCGGCGGAGTGCTGGATCGACGACGCCTGGGCACGCGGCGATTTCGACAGGAAAGTGGCAGAGGTGAATGTGACGGTGGGAGGGGCGGCGCATGCCGTCGTTCGCGCCACCATCGACGGGCAGGTCGTTTCGCAACCTCTCAGCCAAACGCTCAAACGCTCGAACTCTCAAACTCTCAAACTTCCGCTTGCGGACTTCCGTCCCTGGTCGCCGGAAGCGCCGAATCTCTACACGGCGAAGGTCGAATTGGTGAACGCGGACGGCCGCGTGCTGCAGACGCGGTACGAGCGCTTCGGCGTCCGCAAGCTGGAGGTGCGGGGGAAGGACGTGTTTCTCAACGGGAAACCGTTCTTCTTCCGCGGCGCGGGCTGGCATGCTCTCGATCCGATCCACGGCTACTTCCCCGCAGACCGCGAGAATTTCCTGAAGAGGGCGCGGCAGATCCGTGCCGCGGGTTTCAATTTTGTCCGCAACCACACGGCGATCAACATGCCCGAGTTCTTCGAGGCGTGCGACGAGGCAGGCCTGATGGTCCAGCCGGAACTGCCCTACTACGCCGATTGGAGCGCGGACGGTCAGCGCTTCGACCCGTGCGGGGACGCCAAGGCGCTCTACCTCCATTACCGGCGGCATCCGTCCTTTGCCGTCTATTCCTTCGGGAACGAGGGATACTTCGGACAGTACCTTTCGCGGCGGCTCTACGAGGAGGTTAAGGCGCGCGACCCCGACCGGCTCGTGAACGGGCAGGACTGCTTCATCGCGACCGGCGCGCCGATTAACGAACCCGGCGCGAGTGATTTCGCGACCGCGCCTTGTAAATTCGCCGCTCCGGGCGCCTGGGCGCCGGGCCGCCCTTACATCTACCACGAGTACATCAACTCGTCCGTCAAGCTGGATTCGCGCGTCGCGGACGGCTTTACGGGCGTATGGGTGCCGCCCATCTCCCGGGCGGACCGACTCGCGTTCCTGGAGAAGAGCGGACTTGACCATGTCTGGGGCGATAGGCTGCAGAACGGCCAGAATCTCATGCAGAAGATCTACCTCAAGTACGGACTGGAGCTGGCGCGGCGCGATCCCAACGCCACCGGCTATTCCTACTGGTCCTTGCAGGACGCCTGCTCGCCGCAGGGAGGCACGTTCATCGGCCAGGCGCTCTGGAATCCGTTCTGGGGCGAGAAGGAGAACGGCTCGAAGACGTCCGATGTGGCGATCTACAACTCGCCGCGGTGCCTGCTCGTCTCCGACGGGGACGATCCCGAAACGTATGCGCCGGGATCGACGAAGCACTGGATCGCGCACCTCGACGCGATGGTCACGAACCGCGTGCGCATGAGCGGCGAGACGCTGAAGCTGCGCTATTACCTTGCGAACTACGAGCTCGGCGCGCTCGCGGGGGCGCGGCTTGAGTGGCGGCTCGGCGAAGTCGCGTCGGGCAAGATCGACGTTGGCGACCAGGCGGAGGGCGGCGTCCGCCGGATCGGTGTGGCGGACATCCGCATACCAGATCTGGCGAGGGCGGCGAAGGTCGAGTTGTCGCTTGCGCTTCACGCGACGTCGGGCGGCAAGCCGGTCACGGTTGCAAACAGCTGGGACTACTGGCTCTTCCCGCGGGCGTCGGTGGAAGCGGCGCGGCGCGAGGCGGCGGCGAGGGGCGTCGTCATCTGCGCGTACGGGAGCGACGAGGAAAAACGGGCGCTCGCAGAGGGGAAGCGCGTCATTTCGCTTGCCAACCAGTCTTCGCCGCGCAACATCCAGCTCGGCTGGTGGTACATGACCGAGCAGATGGGCGCGGCGCTGATGGACTGCGACTGGCTCAAGGGGATTCCGCACGGGGGCTATTTCAACGAGCTGTTCTTCAGGATCGGACGCACGGGGCTGAAGTTGCCGGTGGAGGGCTTCGCCCCCAAGGATTTCGTGATGGTCGGCGAAGGCGGCGAGGCGTGTTATCTCTACCTCGCCCGGCGTCGGCTTCCAAACGGCGCTCGCCATTATCTGATCGCGGGCATCGACGTCACGTGCGACACGCCGGAAGGCGCCGCGCTGCTTCGAGGCGCGATTGAGGAACGGTAACGCGTGAACACCATCCGCAGGCAGGGGGCAATGTATAAAAACAAACGGATTTGCTCACGCCTACGGCGTTCGCATGGGGAAGAAGTGAGCCGCGTAGCGGCGAACAAATCCGTTTGTTGAATTTGACTCGGCGGCGGCTTGTTCCGAGGGTGGAGAGGCCAGGTGGAATCATATATAAAAACAAACGGATTTGCTCACGCCTACGGCGTTCGCATGGGGAAGAAGTGAGCCGCGTAGCGGCGAACAAATCCGTTTGTTG
>JAFRSR010000432.1 GCA_017427485.1 Kiritimatiellia bacterium | reverse complement strand
CCTCGCGGTGCTGGACGATGGCGCGCCCGTGCAGCTGCGCGGCATCGGCGCCGTCGATTCCGCGGCGGCGCTCGGCCGCGAGGTGACGCTGAGCCTGCTTGCGTGCGAGACGGGCGGCGCGGACGTGGACGACGTGGCGGTCTGCTGCCTCGCGCAGCCGGGGGATGACGTGCTTGCGCGCCTCTCCGCGTTCGGGCCCGTGCGCACGCTGTTCGTGAAGGAACCGGCGGGGGGCGTGGAGGGCTGCGCGCGGCGCGAGGCCGAGGGCGGCACGTTCGACGTGACGCCGGCCGTCTGGGCGGAGTCGCGCACGGAGTCGCGCTTCCGCAGCAAGCTCAAGACGTTCCTCGCCGTCGCCGTCGGCCTGTGGGCGCTCGTGATGGGCGTGCTCTTCGGCTACGAGATCGTCTACAACAAGATGAGGGACCATCAGAAGGACCTCCGCAAGGGCGCGCACCAGCGCGCCTACAGGGAGGTCCTGGAGATGACGAACCGCGTGGCGCTCATCGACCGCTACGAGGACCGGTCGACGTGCGCGCTTGAAATGCTCCGGATCGTGACGGAGTGCATGCCGGATGACGAGGGGATGACGTTCGAGTCGTTCAAATTCAAGCGCGGCGACGGCGTGACCTTGCGCGGCAAGGCGTCGACGCTCGAAAGCAGGCGCCAGTTGGCGGAGGACAGCCTCTCCGCCGTGACGGCCCCTCGGTTCAACGAAGACGGGGAGCTTGTCCATGACGAGGACGCGCCGCCGCTCTTCGCGGAGGTGAAGACCACGTCCGCGCCCCAGAGCCACGGCGTTTTCCCGTTCACGATCGAGGCGAAGCTCGCGGTCGCGGAAGAGGACAAGCCCGGGAAGGGGAAGGCAAAATGACGACGTCGGGAGCCAAGTCGCGGCGGGACCGCATGATCGTCGCCATCGTGGTGGTGGTGGTGCTTTACGCAATGGCGGCGGCCCTGTGGTTCACCGGGAGAAACCAGGCCTGGGTAAACGCGCGCAAGGGCTACGAGAAGGAACTCAAGACGCTCGAGCGCGAAAAGGCCCTCATCGGCGACCGGGAGCTTTGGGTGGAGCGTGCGGAGGAGGCGCGCCAGCGGATGCCCCACGTGGATGCGGACGAGAGAATCGAGAAAACCGCCGCGCGGTGGGAACGCGTCATTGAGAGCCTGGCGACGGAATACCACGTGAACGTGGGGAGGGGCCTGAAGGCCCAGCCGTTCGAGAAGAAGTCCGACAAGGACGAGGAAAACCCCGACGGCGTGTTGGAGATGCCGGTTGAAGTGCGGTACGAAAACACCTCTCTCCAGCGCCTCGTGGAATTCCTCTACGCCGTCAACAAGTCGGAGGACGCCATGATGGACGTGCGGGAAATCGACATCTCCGTGCAGGGCAAGAACGTGGGGGCGCTGAGAGGCAAGATCGTGCTGACCTGCGCCTACCTGAAAGGCGACGAGTCCCAGGATGGCGATACGCCCAAGGGAAAGACGAAGTGAAGGAAACGCGGATATGATGAACAAGAACATGAAGAAGTTCCTGGTTGTGTCGCTGCTGGCCGTGACGGCCGCCGCGGCATTCGCCCAGCTGCGCCGTCCCCCCAATCTGCGTACCGGCGGCCCCGGCATGTTGCGCCGTCCCGGCGCCGCCGCCGCGCAGCAGCCGGCAGAGGAGACGAAGTCGATCGCCGACCAGCTCAAGGACATCCCGAAGGGAACGAACGGCGTGCCCATCCTCAACTTCGAGAACGCGCCGCTCGATCTCGTGCTCATGCAGTACGCCACGCTTTCGGAGAAGATCCTCCTCCCCGCGCCGAACCTTCCCAAGACGCAGATCACGCTCATGTCCAACGGACGCGAGCTCGACAAGGAGTCGTATCTCGAGGCCATCGAGGTGGCGCTCGTGATGAACGGCGTCGTGATCGAGCCGTTCGACAAGCACTTCATCCGCGCCTTCGAGCGCAAGACCGTGCGCACGCAGGGCATCCGCACGCTCATGAACGTCTCCACGAACGGCCTTCCCGAAAAGGGACGCGTGATCAGCCAGCTCATCCGCCTCGACCACATCACGGCCGACGAGGCGCAGAAGGCCGTGGAGGGATTCAAGGACCCGAACGGCCTCTTCCAGGTGTTCGAGCGCAACAACGCGATCCTCGTCACCGACACCCAGGAGAACGTCAACCGCATGCTCGAGATAATCAAGGAGCTCGACGTGCCGAACCCCGTCCTCGAGGAGGTGTTCGTGCGCGAGGTGAAGTACGCCCTCGCGACGGACATCAAGACCTACCTCGAGACGATCGTGACCGAATCGCAGAAGGACGACCAGAAGACGGCCGCGACCCCGAAGACGAGCGGAGGACCCGGCTTCGCGCGCCCGACCGCGCCCCCCCAGCCGAACCGGCTTCTCAACCTCAACAACCGTCCCGGCCTCAACAAGCCCGAGCCGCCGGCGAACACGCCGAACGCCGTCCTTACGGCCGCCGTCTCGGACGCCGACCGCGGCATGATCCGCGGCAAGGTGCTGATCGTGGCCGACGAGCGCTCCAACAAGCTCATCATCATCACCGCGAAGGCGAACATGGACTTCTTCGACAAGGTCATCACCACCCTCGACGTGGAGACGACGCCCGAGGTGAGCGTGGAGGTGATCCAGCTCAAGTACGCCGAGGCGGAGGAGGTCTCGCAGATGCTCAACGACCTCATCGGCGCAAGCTCCTCGTCATCTCAGTCGAAGAACAACCAGAACCAGAACGCGAGCCGGAGTTCCGCGACCACGCGCAACCTCACGCAGGGCAACCGCCCCACCACGCCGACGCGCACGCCGACCGCCAACCCCACGTTCGCCAACAACGAAAACCTGGGCGTGCTGAGCAAGGACAACATCAAGATACTCTCCGACAAGCGCATCAACGCCATCGTCGTGATGGCCCGCAAGGCCGACATGGCGGCGGTCAAGCGCGTAATCGACGAGATGGACCGGAAGCTCTCCCAGGTGCTGCTCGAGACCGTCATCATCCAGGTTGAGCTCGGCGACGACCTCCAGACCGGCGTCGACTGGGTCCAGCGCGGACGACAACACGCGTTCACGCAGGTGCAGGAGACCGATTCGTATGGGCGTAAACTGTATTGGAACGAGGTGACTGACACCAGCGGCAATACGTCGATGCAGAAAACAACGACCGTAAGCGAAAACCCTGTCTACAAAACGGTCAAGGAAGTCGTCCGCGACGGTTTCTACAACAACGGCAGCTACATGCTCGGCGGCGGTGGCGGTTCGGGAACATCGATGCTCGGTACGCTGATGAACGCGGCGACCAGTGCTGCGACCAACGAAGCCGTCCTGACTGCGGCGAACCCGATCGGCGGCGGCGTGAACTACCTGCTGAAGAGCGACAAGCTCAACATCGCCACGGTCATCCAGGCCGCGAAGAGCGACAGCCGCACGAAGGTGCTCGCCTCGCCGGTCCTCATGACGCTCGACAACAAGGAGGCCACGATCGAGGCGACGGACATGATCTACCTCTTCAGCGGCTACCAGTATTCCGGTTCCACTTACTCCGGCACGCAGGTGCGCAACTACGAAAAGCGCGATATCGGCCTGACCGTGAAGGTGACGCCGCACATCAACCTGAACGGCACCGTGATGCTCAAGATCGAGGAGACGTTTGAGACGCAGGGCGCGGACCAGAACGTGCCGAACGAGTCGGGCGGCACGGATCCGTACGCGACCGTCACGACGCGCAAGATGTCCTCCGAGGTGACGGTGGAGAACCTCCAGACGATCATGATGGGCGGCCTCACGAAGAAGACGAACGTGCAGTCCGAGAGCGGCATCCCGATCCTGAAGGACATCCCCTGGATCGGCAAGTGGCTCTTCGGCAGCGTGTCGATCAAAGAGGCGCGCAGCGAACTCCTCGTGTTCATCACGCCCTACGTGCTCGACGACGCGGCGGCCTCGCAGGCGGAGGCCCTGCGCCGCAAGAAGGTGCTGAGCGATCCGCGCCCGTGGGACGACAACGGCTGGTCGCGCTCGGCACTCGCCGATCCCGTCTCGAAGAAGGAGCTGCTCCGCCGCAAGGCCCTCGAATGGGCACAGCAGGACGAGGAACACGACACGGGCAGGAAGCTCGAAGAGCTCAAGGAGAAACGCATTCAGGATCTCGAGGAGAAGGCGGAGAAGGAGAACCGGGAATGGGCCGAGAAGCACGCAAAGGACGTGATGGAGGCGCTCAAGCGCCACGAGCAAAACGAAGTCGACTGGCGCGAGCTGATTGACAAGCTCCGGAAGGAGAAGGAGGAAAAGGATGCCGCGAAGGCACAGGAAGCGCAGACCGCCGCGAAGATACAGGAGTCGACGGGAGAAGCGCCCGAGAAGAAGCCTGAGGATCCCGCTCCGGCGCCCGCCCCGGCGCCTGCGGCAGCACCTGCCCCCGTCCAGTCTCCCGAACCGGAAAAGGAGAACCTTCTGGAGGCTCTCCGGAAAAAATAACAGTCACCATGTGGCCGCAGCCGAGACGAAAGGAGAAAGGAGAATGAAGAAAGCCATCCTCGTTGCAGGACTCCTGTTCGCCCCGGCTTTCGCCGTCCAGGCGGAAGAAAACGTTTATGCGGTTGAGTTAAAGGCCGATAAAGAGGTCGTTGCCCTCGGCGAAATCAGTTTGCCGGCAACGATTACGGGCCGCGTGGCATCTGCGTCAAGTACGCATCCGGTTTCGTTTCAGGTTGTCAAAAATGCCGGGAAGCAGTCCGCCGCGATCTATACGAACACGGGGACGGGAGCCGTGTTCCAGGCCTGGTTGTCCATTGGGGATGAGGACATGGTCGACATCACGTCTTCAAAGGAAATGGCTTTTAACAATTCGACGCCGTACGTGCTCCTTATCTCTGCAGCCAAATACCAGGAAGGCGCCAGCTATGCCGTTCGGCTGGGGAATGTTGGCGATTTCACAGTGTCGTTTGACGGGAACGGCGGAACTGTGTCGACGACGAACAAGGTCTATACGCCGGGGCAGCCGTATGGCGCGTTCCCCACGGCCACGCGCGTGGACCATGCGTTTTCGGGCTGGAGCACGGCGGCGACGAACGGCATCGTGCTCACCACGAACGCGCAGGTGTGCGTGGGATATACGACGCTGTACGCCCAGTGGGAGGGCGATCCCCTCTCCCCGGTGTCGCCGACGAACGACACGCCTGCCGTGACGAACTACTACGTGAAGTTCGACGCCAACGGCGGAACGGGCACGATGTCGAACCAGACGTTTACGGTCGGCGTGAAGCAGGCGCTGGCGACGAATGTTTTTACGTGCGCCGGTTACGACTTTCGCGGCTGGGCGACGTCGGCGGAAGGGGCCGTCGAGTATGCCGATTGCGCCGTCGTCTCCAATTTGACGACGGCCGGATCCACCAAGACGCTCTACGCGAGCTGGATGATTTCGTCCAGTTCGATTTCTACGTATACGACAAACGGCGTGACGTGGCATTATTCGGCGACGTCGAACGGCGTGGCGACGATCCAGAACGTGGTGAACGGCAAGTACGTGGCGGCGGTGGACACGTCGGTGCGCGGCACGTTGACGATTCCCGACATGATCGGTTCCAATACGGTGGAGAAAATCGGGGAGCGGGCGTTTGCAGGCTGTTCCTTCGTGACCAATGTCGTGATTCCCCTCGGCGTGGAGACGATCGGCAGCTACGCCTTCGCGGACTGCAAGAGCCTGTCGCCCGGCATCACGATTCCCGAAAGCGTGGAGACGATGGGCGCGTACGTGTTCACGAATTGCCCCGCCCTGAAGATCGTGCGCTATCTCGGCAACTGTCCCGACGCCGCTGACGAACTGTATGCCGGGACTCCCAGCGACCTCATCTCGGGCGTGCTGCGCGTTAGGTCGGGCTGGCCGACGACCGAGGTGGAGCATCAAACGGCTCCTGCAACAGATGTCGGCGATGACGATGACGACTGGGGAGGGGATGAAGGCGGACTGCCTTCGGGTGAGGTTCTTTCCCCCTGGCCCGAGGGAGATTATGAGCGCCGTGTGGTGTTGTGGGTGACGCAGCCTGTCTACAAGGTCTTGTTTTGGAGTGTCCCCGGCAATTACAAGACGGTCAAGATCCAGTATTACATTCCCGGTCGCGTGCTGGGCGATCTTCCGGATGCCCCGGAGTATCCGACCAATTCCGTGAACGACGATGATGATGATGCGGAAGACGCCGGGTATGCCTTTCTTGGCTGGTTCATGAAACCTTATGGGGGCGAGGAGGCTTCGGAGGATATCGTCGTGAACAGGTCGTTCTCGCTCTACGCCCACTGGAAGAGGGACGACGATCCCGATAGTCTTTCCGAAGTGGAGTACGATTTCGCCTCCGCGCACGCATACGACGGATATCTGCTCGATGACGGCGAGAACGTGGTCGGGACGATCCAGCTGAAGGCGTCGAGGGGGAAGTACAGAAAGGCGGAGGAGGAGACGAACGTGACGGCCACGGCGACGATCGTCTTGCTCGGAGAGGGGAAGATCCGGCTGAAGGGGACGCTTGGCGAAGATTTGTCCGGCACGCTGACGCCGACCAAGTCGTCCGACGAGCGGGAGCTCAGCGTGACGCTGGGCGGCAGCGGCATGGATGGGTCGTTTGACGACTATACCGTCGTCGGCGTGCGCGACATCCTCGGCAAGAAGACATACCTCGACCGCACGTGCGCCCTGGCGGCGGGGGACAACTGGAAGGGGAATTACGTCGTGGTTCTGAAGGCGGATTCGGACGAATCGAGCCTCGGCAACGGCTATGCGGGGCTCTCCGTGCAGGTGAAGGCGAACGGCAAGGGGCGCGTGACGGGGACGATGCCGGACGGCACGAAGGTGGCCTATACGGGCCGCCTGGAGATTTCGGACGAGAGCTGCTCGCTGCCGGTCGTCGTGCCGCTTCATCGCGGCAAGATGGGCGGATTCGGATTTCTCCTGACGTTCTCGGATGCGTCGGGCGTGTCGGCGGATCGCGTGTCCAGCTGGCGCAACACGACCGTGCCGTTCACGTCCGCCCTTCAAGTGGAGGGCGCCGAGAGGGTGGCGGGCGTCTCGTCCGATTTGGTGTTCGCGCTGGAGGACGCATTTGACATCGAGGGCATTGACGACTCGCTGCTGCCGTCGGACGTGCCGGTGAAGGTGTCCGGAACGAGATGGCAGACGCCGAAGGCCGACCGCGTGAAGTTCGTCGCGAAGGACGCCGCATACGAGGCCCTGACGGAACGCGGCAACCCGTCGGGCCTCACGTTGGCCGCGAAGCCCGGGCAGGGGACGTTCCGCGGGCGTTTTAAGGTGTTCGCCGTCACGGAGGCGGGGAAGTCGAAGAAGTACACGGCCACCGTGAACGGCGCCGTGCTGGACGGCGCCGGCTACGGCACGGCGACGATCAAGAAAGCAGGTGCCGTGCCCGTGACGGTGAGGGCGGAGTGAAGCCGATCGTCGTCAAAGCCGCCGACGCGGATTCGATCGCCCGTCTCTGGGGCGATCTGCGCCACGTGGACCGCCTGAAGGGCGGCGAGTCGGTGACACTCGACGTGTCGGAGCTGACGGGAACCACGGCGGCGTTCGAGGCGTTCTTCGTCGCGCTCGACCGGCACGCCGCCGCGCGCGCCGCGCGCGTGGAGGCCATCGACCCGCAGGGGCTGCTCGCGCCCATCCGCGCGCGCTATGACTTCGCGGCCTACGACGGCAAGGCGCCGGCCGGCCACCGCCATCGTCCGTTCCTCGTGGCCGTGGGGCAGGGCGTCTACAAGTGGTG
>JAFRSR010000431.1 GCA_017427485.1 Kiritimatiellia bacterium | reverse complement strand
GCAGATGGACGGTGCCATCCTCGTGGTGTCCGCCGTCGACGGCGCGATGCCGCAGACGCGCGAGCACGTGCTGCTCGCCCGCCAGGTGGGCGTGCCGAAGATCGTCGTGTTCCTCAACAAGTGCGATCTCGTTGAAGACGCGGAGATGCTCGACCTCGTCGAGATGGAAGTCCGCGAGCTCCTTTCCAAGTACGAGTATGACGGCGACAACGCCCCGGTGATCCGCGGCGCCGCCTATCCGGCCACTCAGGCCGCGTCGGCGGACGATGAAGCCTGCAAGTGCATCACCGAGCTGATGGACGCGCTGGACAGCTACATTCCCGAGCCCGTCCGCGAGCTCGACAAGCCGTTCCTGATGCCGATCGAGGACATCTTCTCGATCGAAGGCCGTGGTACGGTGGTGACGGGCCGCGTCGAGCGTGGCACGATCCACGTCGGCGAGGACGTCGAGATCGTCGGTCTCAAGCCGACGGCGAAGACGGCCGTCACGGGCGTCGAGATGTTCCGCAAGCTGCTCGACGAGGGCCGTGCGGGCGACAACATCGGCACGCTGCTCCGCGGCACGAAGAAGGAAGAGGTGGAGCGCGGCCAGGTGCTCGCGAAGCCGGGTTCCATCACGCCGCACACCGAGTTCAACGGCCAGGTCTACGTCCTCACGAAGGACGAGGGCGGCCGCCACACGGCGTTCATGAAGGGCTATCGTCCCCAGTTCTACATCCGCACGACGGACGTGACGGGCGACATCGGCCTGCCGGAAGGCGTTGAGATGGTCATGCCGGGCGACAACGTGTCGATCGACGTCAAGCTGATCGCCCCTGTCGCTCTGGAAGAGAAGATGCGCTTCGCCATCCGCGAAGGCGGCCGCACGGTCGGCGCCGGCACGGTTTCGAAGATCATCAAGTAAAGAACGAAGCGTTCTTCTGTGAGATGCCTGCCCCGAGTCCCGGCCCCCTGTGGTCGGCCGGGACGGAGGGTGGGCTGATTCAACTCAAAGGGAACGGAAGGATTTGATACCATGCCCCGTGATTTGGCTATTCTCGCGTGCACAGAGTGCAAGCGTCGCAACTACACGACGACGCGCAACAAGCGTACGATGACCGAGCGTATCGAGAAGGTGAAGTACTGCCCGTTCGACCGCAAGCGCACCGTGCACAAAGAAGTCAAGTAATCGATTTCCGGTTAGGGTAGTAGCACAATGGCAGTGCAGCGGTCTCCAAAACCGCCTATGGGGGTTCGATTCCCTCCTACCCTGCCAAAACGTTTCTGAGGATGAGATGAAAGAGCTTTTTCTGAAGATCAAGGGTTACCTGTCCGATGTCGGCGGTGAGGCGCGCAAGGTCACTTGGCCCACGTCGCGCGAGTGCTATGACTCGACGCTCGTCGTGATTGCGTTCATTTTCATCTTGGCGGTTACGACGCTCGTGTGCGACAAGGTGATCCAGCTCTTTATCAAGATCGTCCACCTCGGCGCGTGATAGGGGGCTGCGATGAAAAAAGAGTGGTTCGTCCTCCAGACGCTGACCGGGAAGGAAAACAAGGTCAGGGACTCCATCAGGGCCCGTGTGCCCATGGAGGGGATGGAAGAATACATCGGTGAGTGCCAGATACCCACCGAGAAGGTCACCGATACGAAGGACGGGAAGAAGCGCGTCCTGACGAAGAAGGTTTTTCCGGGATACGTGCTCGTGCAACTGGCTCTCTACCAGGAGGGTGGCGGCATAGACAAGGATACGGGCGCGCGCGCGGTCGTGCCGGAGACGTGGCAGTTCCTGCGCGAGACGCCGGGCGTGATCGGCAGCTGGCTCCAGCAGCGTCCGATGCCGCTTCGGCAGGACGAAGTGGATGCGATTCTCTCGAACAAACCCGTGGACGGGGCTTCGCGGCCGCGGCCGAACATTGAATTTACCGTCGGCATGACGGTGAAAATCAAGGAGGGCGCTTTCCTGGGTCAGGAGGGCGTCGTCACGATGGTCGATCCCGACAAGGGCAAACTGACGGTTGAAGTCCAGATCTTCGGCCGGAAGGCCCCTGTCGACGCAGAATACTGGCAGGTGGAGAAAGTCACCGAAGAGGAGATGGCCTCCCGGGACGCCGGTAATTGATGCGTGTTTTGCGGGTCCGTCTGCACCGGTAGGACGCCGGGAGGGTTCGCGGAAAAAGTAAAAGGCAAGACAAATGGCCAAGAAAGTCAAGGGCGTAGTCAAGCTCCAGATTCCGGCAGGCGCCGCGAATCCTGCGCCTCCGGTGGGCCCGGCCCTCGGTTCGGCAGGCGTCAACATCATGGCGTTCTGCAAGGAGTTCAACGCGAAGACCCAGAAGCAGGCGGGTCTCGTGATCCCCGTGATCATCACGGTTTACCAGGACCGCAGCTTCTCGCTGCAGTTCAAGTCGCCGCCGGCGAGCGTGTTGCTCAAGAAGGAAGCCGGGCTCGCGAAGGGCTCGGGCGTCCCGAACAAGAACAAAGTCGGCAAGGTCACCAAGGCCCAGCTCGCGAAGATCGTCGAGATGAAGAAGGCCGACCTGAACACGACCGACGTCGAGGCGGCGATTCGCATGATCGCCGGCACCGCCCGCAACATGGGCATCGAAGTCGTGGACTGAAAGGAGCGGCAACATGGCGAAGCATAGCAAGAAGTACAGGGCCGCTCTCAAGGCGGCGCCGAAGAAGCCCGTTTCGATCGAGGAGGCCGTTGCCTTCATCAAGAAGCATCCCGGCGCGAAGTTCGACGAGACGGTCGACGTGTCGATGCGCCTCGGGGCCGACACGAAGAAGACCGACACCCCGGTGCGCGGCATCGTGAAGCTCCCGGCCGGCTCGGGCAAGAAGGTCAAAGTGCTCGTGTTCGCGGGCGGCGACCACGCCGAGGAGGCGAAGGCCGCCGGGGCAGATTTCGTCGGAATGGACGACCTCATCGAGAAGGTGCAGGGCGGCTGGACCGACTTCGACGTGGCGATCGCGACGGTCGAAGCCATGAAGAGCGTGCGCAAGTGCGCCCGCGTGCTCGGTCCCCGCGGCCTCATGCCGAACCCGAAGACGGGCACGGTGACGGACGATCCCGCCACGGCCGTGAAGGACGCGAAGGCCGGCAAGGTCGATTTCCGCATGGACAAGACGGGCAACTGCTGCGTGATCGCGGGCAAGGTCTCCTTCGAGGCCGACAAGCTCGTCGCGAACGTCAAGGCCGTCGTCGAGGCCGTTCAGGCCGCGAAACCCGCCACGGTCAAGGGTGCGTTCATCCGCTCCCTGACGCTCTCCTCCACGATGGGCGTGGGTGTCCCCTGCATCCTGGAGCAGGCTGAGTAAAGGAGTTTGAACCATGAGAATTGAAAAAGTCGCAATCCTCAACGAAGTGGTCGACCGCGTTAAGGCGTCGGACTACTGCTTCATCCTGAACTACGGCGGCGTGTCCGTCGACAAGGTCGCGAAGCTCCGCGCCGCCCTCAAGACGCACGATTCGCGTCTCCTCGTGGTGAAGAACACCTTCCTCGCGAAGGCCGCCAAGGAGGCGGGCTGGTCGGACGACGTGCAGAAGATGCTCACGGGCCCGACGGCGATCGTCACGGGCTCGGGCGAGGTCACGGCCGTCGCCAAGGACGTCATGGACTTCGTCGAGGCCTCCGAGGGCCGCGCGTCCGTCAAGGGCGCCGACTACGACGGCAAGATCGTGGACGCCGCGATGGTCGAGGCGCTCTCCAAGGTGCCCGGCAAGGACCAGCTCCGCGCCACGTTGCTCATGCTCCTCAAGGAGCCGGCGACGCGTCTCGCGCGCGTGCTCTCCGAGAAGGCCAAGAAGGAAGGCGGCGAAGCCCCCGCCGCGTAACGGTAGGGCGGGCGCACCGCGCGCTCGCCGCAACGAAAACTTTCCAGCGCATGAAACACGGCGTTGGTTGACAAGTAAAAAAGGAAAAAGACAATGACGAACGAAGAAATCATCAAGGAACTGTCGGGCAAGACGGTTCTCGAAATCAACGACCTCGTGAAGGCGCTCGAAGAGGCGTGGGGCGTTTCCGCCGCCGCCGCCGTCGCCGTGGCCGGCCCTGCCGCCGCCGCCGCTCCCGCCGAGGAGAAGACGGAGTTCGACGTGGTGCTTGAAGCCGCCGGCGCGAACAAGATCGCGGTCATCAAGGAAGTCCGCGCGATTACGGGCCTCGGCCTCAAGGACGCCAAGGACATGGTTGAGGGCGCGCCCAAGACGGTCAAGGAAGGCGCTTCCAAGGAAGACGCCGAGAAGATCAAGGCCCAGCTCGAAAAGGCCGGTGCCAAGGTCACGATCAAGTAAGCGGAAGAACATTCCGTATGGCAAAAGGCGCGGTCTGATTCCGGACTGCGCCTTTTTTTGGTATACTATGCGCGCAAGGAGAAACCTTCATCCATGATACGGAAGATCAAAGAGAAAATAAGCGATGTACTTGCATTCTGCAAAGATGGGTGCTGGGAGGTCGATCTTGGCGCGTATGGATTCTTTCGGCGCGCAGGCGTCAATGTCGTCCGCTTCCTTTCGTCTATGCTCATGAGTTTCGGCGAACATCGATGTGCCTTGCACGCAGCCGGCCTCACCTATTTCTCGATTCTGGGGCTCATTCCCGTGCTGTGCATGTTGATGGTCTGCGCGAAGGTCTGTGGCGTGGGCCATTTCGCGCGCGACAAGATCAACGTGCAGATCGATGCGTTCATCACGCAGGTTGAGAAGGGGCAGGAAGAGGCGGCGGCCGCAGCGGCTGAAGTCGCGCCTCCTGAAGCGTCCGCGGTGAAGGCCGACGCGGCGGATGCGCAACCCGCCTCGGCGGAAGGAACGTTCGCGCAGAAGACGCTCGCGGGCATTCCGATCGTCGTGGACGACAAGGCTCAGGTGGCCCGTTACAAGGCCCAGGCGTCAAAAGACATTGCCCTGCAGGTACGCAAGTTTTCGAATGAGATGTTCGACCGGATTGACCAGGTCGACCTGACGACGCTGGGATGGATTGGCTTCGGCTTCCTGATGTGGACGGTCGTCTCGACGCTCGGGCATGTCGAGACGGCGGTCAACGAAGTCTGGCTGGTCAAGAAGGCCCGTCCGATCTGGCGGAAGTTCATCGTCTATCTGTTTGTCGTCATCGTGTTGCCGGTTCTCATGTCGCTCGCGGTGTCGCTGCCGATTATCCGTCTGGCCAAAGCGGCGCTTGACGCGACGCTCGGTGCCGCGAGTTACACTCGATGGGTGGGGGATGCCCTGGTCAACCTTCTCACCTCACGCCTGTTCGGATTCTTCATCACTTTGGTTTTTTCCGCTTTGGCGTTTGCCGTTCTCCTGAAGATGATGCCGAACCGGCGCGTCGGTTTCCGCTCGGCGTTCCGTGCCGGCGTTTTCACGGCATTGGCCATCGGCGTCTGGATGAGGCTCTGCACGACGGCTGGCGTGGGCATATCCAAGTGGGGCGCCATGTACGGGTCCTTCGCGGCCCTGCCGATTGTCCTTGCCTGGATTTACATGAGCTGGCAGATCGTCCTGCTGGGGAGTTGCATGTCCTATGCGTTTGAATGTGTACATCGTGGCAGCCCTCTGCTGCCTGACGACTGAGGCCGCACCCCGGTTCACGGATCCGGTCTGGCGTCCCGACCTCGGCATCGCCCTCCCCGGTCTCGTCCGCGGGACGGCGCAGCCGTTTGCGTTGCCCCGGGCCGAGGGGTATCTCGTCACGTCCGCGAAGGGCGCGCGCCGCCTGGAAGACCGGTTCGACGTTTTTGACCTCTGGGTGTCCGCTACGCTGCGCGGGCGCTGGATGGACGATGAGGGCAACCAGCTCCAGATCGCCCGGCTCTTTGCCCGCCCGCCGACGGACGCGCCGGGGACGGTTTGCACGCGGCGCGACTTCTACGACGAACTGAAAAGGCAGCTCGTCGACCCCAAGCAGCCGAGCCAGCGCGACGAGGCGGCGCGGGCGATTGCCCCCGTCGACGTACAGGGGCCCGTGAAGGCCCGCCGGTCGCAGCGAAAGAACCTGAGGGACGTCGTCTACTATCCATCTACGAACGACCATGCGCTTGTGTGCGCCTTCCGTCCGCGCACCCCCGAGCGGAAGGAAACGGCGGACTGGTATCTCGTCTCTCTCCTTGCGGCGCCCAATGCCGACATGGATGAAGTGCAGGCGTGGTTCGACGACTCGTTCCTCGACGAGATCAGCATCCCCGTCGCACGTGCGCGGCCCGAGCCCGCCGCCTCCGCGTTGCCGCCGGACGATGCAACGGAGCAAGAACTGCTGCAACGGGACGTGCGCGGCAACATCGTGAATTACGATGATTGGCACAGTACGTTTGCCGAAGACGTCCTTGTGGTCGACAATGTCGACCTGTCAGTGCGCGGTCCCTTCATCTCGGCTCTTACGAACAATCTGCCGCGCCTGCGCCGCGCCTACGCGCACGCCGTGCCGAGCGCGCTGTCGGCGACGAACCAGACGGCCGTCGTGCGCGTGTTTCGCAGTCGGGAGGAGTACCTCGCCTACGTGGGCGTGGAGCAGAAGTGGACCGCTGCGCTCTGGAGCCCCGTACGCCGCGAATTGGTGCTCTACCATCCCGAAACCGGCACGGAGCAGCTGCTCCACACCGTTTGGCACGAGGCGTTCCACCAATACCTTGCCTATGCGGGTTCGATGATCGAAAGTTCTCCATGGTTCAATGAGGGACACGCCCAGCTCTTCGAGCATTCGCACTTCGACCGGAAGGGCGCGATTGTGTTCGACCGCGATGTGCAGGCGGCGGCTTACATGCAGGAATACGCCGCCGAAATGGCGCAGAACATCCCGGCCGTGCTGGAGATGGACTATAAGGCTTTTTATGACGGCACGCAAGAGGAAATCGCCGCGAAGTACCGTCTCGCGTGGGCCATTGCCTACTTCCTTGAAGTGGGCGCGCCGAACGTGCATTACCGTCCGTATGAGAATCTGCGCGCTGATTACCTCAAGGCCCTTGTGCGCACGCGTTCCATGCATGAGGCCACGGCGGCGGTGCTTGACGAGGAGATGCGCGAGGCATTCGTCTCCGATTGGCTCGATTTCTGGAAACGGCAATGAGCGGCTACGTCGGACGCCTCGCACCGAGTCCCACGGGGGCGTTGCATCTCGGCAACGCGCGCACGTTCATGATCGCCTGGCTGCGCGCGCGCGCCTGCGGTGGGAAGGTCGTCTTCCGCATGGAGGACCTCGACCATCCCCGCGACAAGCCCGGCGCGGCCGCGGCCGCCGTCGAGGACCTGCGCTGGCTCGGTTTTGACTGGGACGAGGAGTACGTGCAGTCCGAGCGTCGCGCCGTCTACCGCGCCGCGCTTGCCCGCCTTGATGCCTACCCGTGCACCTGCAGCCGCAAGGACGTGGCCTGCGCGCAGTCCGCGCCGCACGCCGGCGAACAGCTGTTCTATCCCGGAACCTGCCGCGGACGCTACGCCTCCTGGGACGAGGCGGCGGCGGCCTGTGTGCCGCGTCTGCCGTGCTGGCGCTTCCGCGTGCCGGAGGGCACGGTCGTGCGGTTCAACGACGCCTTCGCCGGCCCATACGAGCAGGACGTCTCGCGCACGCTTGGCGATTTCCCCCTCGCACGCGATCCAGACGGCGCGGGCTACACGCTTGCCGCCATGGTGGACGACCTGCAGATGGGCGTGACGGAGGTCGTGCGGGGCGACGACCTCCTCCCCGCCACGCCGCCGCAGATCCTCGTTGCACGACAGCTGGGCCGCAATCATCCCGCCTACTGCCATGTACCGCTGATCGTCGGAACCGACGGCCGCCGTCTCGCGAAACGCCATGGCGACACGCGCCTTTCGGCATTCCGCGCGGCAGGCGTCGCCCCGGAAACCATCGTGGGCTGGCTCGCCTCCACGTGCGGATGGAACGCAAAAAGAACGCCGACCAGGCTGAGAAGCCTGATCGGGCGCAGTCCGCTCGAGACGATTCCGCATGAGGCGGTCGTCTGGACCGGATCCTTTACTTGACCGTGATCACGCTGTTGAGCGTGCCGTGGTCGTTCTGCACGAAATCCCTGTTCTCCGGATCGGCGCACCAGGTGCCGTCGATCACGAACTTGTACTGATACGTGCCGGGAACCAGCTTGATGGCCACGGAGTAGACGCCGTCACCTTTCTTTTCCAGCATTTTCTTGCCGGCGGGATCCCAGTTGTTGAACGTGCCAGCCAGATAAACGGCCTTGCCGGATTCGGCGCGCACGGTGAACGTGACCGACTTCTCAACGGGCTTGGCGGCGGCCTTGGGGGCAGCCTTCTTGACCGTTGTGCGGGTCTTCTTGGCCGTGACGGTCTTCACGGCGGGTTTGCTCTTGATCTTCATCTTCGTTTTCTTCTCCTGTGTTCTCGGGGTTTCCTCTCACCCGAGTCGCCCCAAAAATGAGTGCATAGTATACTATTTTCAGGGGCACGGCGTCAAGGGGGTAAATGTGAGAAATTTAATATGTGCGTCATCCTTCAAAAAGGATAGGAAATATGGTATGATTACGGGCAACCGCTTAAATGCGAAACAAGGAATCAATCAGATGGACAGACGCGAATTCATCACGGGAATGCTGGCGTCCGGCGCGCTTGTCGCGGCCGCGGACCTGCCGATACCCGCAGCCGAACCCTCCTGCCTGCCGTTCCCCTGCAAGACGCCCCGCTCGTATATCTCGCTCGGATACCATCATATCCACATCGGGCTGCCGCAGCCGTTTTCCGTGCTACACATCTCGGACACGCACCTGGCCCTCACGGCCGAGGCCGATCCGCCCGACAAGGTGGCGTTCGCCAAGAGACGCAACGAGGGATTCGGCGGCAACCAGGCGCGTGCGCTCGCCAACTCGCTCGCCTGGGCGAAGGACAATGCGGACTACGTGATCCACACCGGCGACCTGATCGACTTCCAGACCGTCGGCAACCTAGACTTCGTGCGGAAGTGCTTCGGCGCCGAGAAGGGGACGCTCGCCGCGGCGATGGGCAACCACGAGTACCAGCGGCGCCAGGACGGCGAGAAGCCGAAGCCGACGTTCGACTACAACGCCCTCAGCGAGAAGACGCTCGCCGAGGCGTTCCCGTTCGACATCAACCTGCAGTCGACCGTCGTCCACGGCGTCAACTTCGTGACGATGAGCCAGGTGTACGGCCTCGTCTCGGAGGCGCAGGTGGAGCGCTTCCGCGCGGAACGCGCGAAGGGCCTGCCGATCGTCCTCTGCATGCACGTACCGTTCACCACGGAGCACATCCGGCGCGCCGTCTCCAAGTTCTGGGGGCGCAGCAAGAAGTTCCGTTCAGCGGCCGCCCCGAAGCTGCACGGCGACGCTCTGCGCCAGGAGACGGATCCTGTCACGTGCGCATTCGTGGCCGATCTCCGGAAGGAACCTCTCTTGAAGGGGATTCTCGCGGGACACCTCCACTTCGACGTGCAGGACCGGTTCTCGCCGACGGCGATTGAGTACGTGGTGGGGGGCAACTTCCTCTACCACGGACAGGAAATCCTCTTTACATGACCGCCAGGAACGAAAAGACTTGAACTTGAGAAAGGAGAGCAGAGAGATGATGAGGAGATTGGCATGGGCGGCGGTTTGCGCCGTTGCGTTGGGGGGTGCGACATGCGCCTTCGGCGGGCTTTTGTACGAGCCGTCCTGCTACGTGGCGCAGGACAGCCTGGCCATCAACCTCGACGGCATCCGCAACGTCGGCGCGCTGAAGGCGCACGACGGCGCGGCGACGGAGTGGATGGATCTGAGCTACACCGCCAACAACGCCACGTTCATCGCGAAGGAAGGCGACGCGAGCGCATGGACGGCGGACGGCTACCATTTCGCGGGCGGCTGCTACGGCAAGCTGAAGTCGGCCCAGGACTTCGGCGACGAGGTCACCGTCCAGATCGTCGCGGACGTCACGCGAAGCGACTGCACCAGCACGTGGCCGTCGCTGTTCGGCAACTGGAACGACCGGCTCAACATCTACTTTTCCGGCAACGGGAACCTGATCCACTTCAAGGCCGACCATTCGACCGGCTTGGGGCCCGAAACCCGCGCGCGGCTCGCGGACTGGGAGGGCAAGTACCTGAACGCCGCGCTGAACGCGGTCGAGTACAAGCAGATCGTCGTGCAGACCGATTCTTTCCAGACCGGCTGGGTCCAGGGCTCCAAATCCGGCAAGGCCAGCGTCGGCAGCCAGCAGTGGTCGTTCGGCAGCGCGGGCAACGGCGGCAATTTTGACCAGTCGAATCTCAATGCCCGCTATCTCGTCGGCACCATCAAGGCCATCCGCGTGTACAAGAAGATCCTCTCGAACGCGGAGCTGGCGGCGAACCGCGCGATCGACGAGGCGCGCTTCTTCACGGGCATCCCCGTGACGAACGTCGTCGTGGCCACGGCCGTCCCCGGCGTCGAGGGCAACGAGTCGTCCGGCGCCTACGCCTACGACGAGTCCGGCTACACCTTCACCGCGCCGCAGAGGATGGTGAAGGATGGCGTGTCCTACGTCTGCGCGGGCTACACGCTCGAGCGCCGGAACGGGACGGCGTGGGGTCCGGCGCAGCTGTTCGCCGGCACGGCGTACACGTCCGCCGACACGAACGCGTGCGTGCGCCTCACGTGGCAGTGGCGCGCGACGGGAGGCGTGGCCGGCGCGGACCTCGACCCGCTCTTCGACGACTACGTGACGGACGGGCTGATCCTGCACGTCGACGGCATCCGCAACGTCGGCGCGGACAAGCCGCACGACAACGCGGCGTCGGAGTGGGTCGACTTCGTGGGCGGCAAGGTCGCGTCGTTCCACCACGACGCCGACGACGGTAGCGCGTGGCGGGAGGACGGCTACTATTTCGGCGGCACGAGCTTTGCGCGGTTCTCGGCGCAGCTGGCAGGACTCACGAACACCGTCACCGTGCAGGTGGTGTGCGACACGGTTCCGTCGCAGCTCAAGCGCACGGTGACGTGGCCGAACCTGGTTGGCTGCAACGACTGGGACTCGTGCAACGTCTATTACAACACGTCCGGGCAGCTGACGTTCAAGAACGCCGGCGGCGGCAACGTCTTTCTCTCGTCAGACGCCTGGCTCGGACACTACGCGACGGCCATCCGCGCCGGCACGACGAACTACATCACGCAGGGAACGACCCTCGCCGGCGCCGTGAAGAAGGAGACGGCTCAGGGCAACATATCGACGGTCACGGTGCGCATCGGCAGCGCGGGCAGCACGCTGGACAAGCGCCAGGACCGCTGGTTCACCGGCGTCATCAAGGCGGTGCGCATCTACGACCGCGTCCTGTCGGACGCGGAGCTGGAGCAGAACCGCGCGATCGACGAGGTGCGCTTCTTCGGCGCGGCCCTGCCGGTCACGAACGTGGTGGTGGCGTCGAGCGTGCGCGGCATCTCCGGCGACGCACCGGAGGGCGCGTATATGCTCTCGGCGGGCGGCCACACGTTCACCGCGCCCGCGACGATGACGTCGGGCGACGACACCTATTCCTGCACGGGCTACACGCTCGAGACCTGGGATGACGCGACGGGCACATGGGGCGAACCTGTCCTGCACGGCGGCGTTCTCGCCGCCGCCCTCACCGACCTCACGGAGAAGGTGCGCCTCACCTGGCAATGGACGCACACCGCCGGCCCCGGCTTCGACGCGGCGTTCAACGACTACGTGACGGACGGCCTCGTCATCCACCTCGACGGCATCCGCAACACGGGCCTCGCGCCCGTCCACGACGACACGGCGGAGACCTGGGCCGACCTGAGCGATTCGGGCGGTTACGCACGGCTCGTCCGCAATGCGGACGACGGGAGCGCGTGGGCGGCGGACGGCTACACGCTCGGCGGCAAGGAGTACTATGGCGGCAGGAGCTACGTGCAGATGAGCGGCTCCCGGACGCTCGACGGGCCGTACACCATCCAGGAGGTGCTGGACTTCGACCGCGAGAGGGCGAACCGCATCAACGTGCCGTGGCCGGGCCTGATGGGCACGACGGACACGGGCGACAAGCTCGCCTATTACTACAACATGCCGAACGTTGGAACGCCGGACGTGCGCCTCAAGGTCATGAACACGTATCTCTATCAGATCAGCGGCTGGGGCGGCGACTACGTGACGGCGATTTTCAACGGCACGCAGACGGCGTCCTTCAAGGGCGCGACGACGGCGGGCGTGACGTGGAAGGATTTCACGTACGTGCCGGGCACGCGGACGTTCACCTTCGGCAGCGGAAACGGCGGCGGCAGCGGCTACGCGGACCGCTACCTGACGGGCACGATCAAGGGCGTGCGGTTCTACAACCGCGCGCTGACGGACGCGGAGCTGGCGCAGAACCGCGCGGCGGACGAGATCCGCTTCTTCGGCCGCGCGCCGGCGGCGACGGGCGAGCTGGTGGTCGCCTCGGACGTGAAGGGGCTGATCGGCAACCAATCGTGCGGCATGTACCGCCCGGTGGGCGCGTACACGTTCACCGCGCCGGCGGAGGCGTGGCTCGACGGCACGCCCTACGAATGCGCGGGCTACACCCTTGAAACCTGGGATGGCTCGGCGTGGGGCTCGCCTGTTGTGTACGACGGCGTTCTAACCGTCGCGCCCGATCTTTCCGCCGCCTCCAGGCGCCTCACGTGGAACTGGCGCGTGAAGAGCCGCCTCACGCGCGTCCGCAGCGACTACGACGTGGACGACTACGTGCAGACCGACCTCTACCTGCACCTCGACGGCATCCGCAACGCGGGCGCGACGGCCGACCACGACGCCGCGGCCATGACGTGGGCCGACCTCGCGAACGGCAACGACGCGACGTTCGACTTCGCCAACGCGGGCGTCACGGGCGACGGCTGGACCGACAACGGCTACCGGTTCGTCTACGGCGGCAAGTTCGCCGGACTCCCGGATACCCTCAACTTCGGCTCGGTCGTGACGATCCAGGCCGTCTGCGACGTGGGCAAGTCCGGGAAGACGTCAGGCGACTCCTGGCAGATGCTGTTCGGCGCGACGAACGACTTCTTCAACGTCTACACGGGCGACGGGAACGGGAATACGATTGTCTTCAAGATTTTCAACAACCAGGCCCAGGTCAAGGACGCGAACAACGTCATCACTACCTACTCCGGCGGACGCCAGCAAATGTCCGGCACGTGGACGGGCAAGTACATGACGGCCATCTGGTCCGCCGGCAAGTACACGGTCTTCCAGAACGCGGTCCCCGATCCGGGAAAATGGTCGGGCACCTGGCGGTACAATTGGGGGGAGGTCACCGGGCGGCCGTTCTACGTGGGCGGCGTGTACTTCCCGGAGAGCGCGGGCGAGACGAACAACCGCCGCCTGACGGGCACGATCCACGCCCTGCGCGTGTACAAGCGGGCGCTCTCCGACGCGGAGCTGGAGCAGAACCGCATCGTGGACGAGGCACGGTTCTTCGGCAATCTGCCTTCGTGGAACGTGCAGGTGGCACAAGGCAAGTACGACGCCTCCGTCGAGGCCGTCGGCCGCTATCTGGTGGAAGGCACGTACACCTTCACGGCGGAGAACGCCGTGGCGGACGGCAAGACGCGCCGCGTGACGGGCTACAAGCTTGAGACGTGGGACGACGGGACAGGCGACTGGGGCGCGCCGACATCCCACGGCGGCGACTCCTTCACCTACACGGAGGGCGCGAAGGTGCGCCTCACGTGGCAATGGCAGGGCGGCGGTACGATGGTGACGGTTCGGTAGCTTCGATGGCACGACAGCAACCCAAAATGCTCGCCGTGGTGGCGCTCGGCAGCAACATCG
>JAFRSR010000430.1 GCA_017427485.1 Kiritimatiellia bacterium | reverse complement strand
GGTGGCCGTTGCGGTGGAGACGGCCGGCGCGCACCTCGCGGACCGGATCCAGGCGTCCGTGGACTGGCTGGCGGACATCGCGGCGATCGCGCCGCTCGTCGGCCTTCTCGGCACGGTGCTCGGCATGTACCAGGCCTTCGGCGGCATCGCCAACGACCTGGCGGCGAACGCGCGCCCCGTGGTGCTCGCGCAGGGCGTGTCGCAGGCGATCATCACCACGATGTTCGGCCTCGTCGTGTCGATTCCCTGCCTCGTGTTCCACGCCATGCTGCGTCGGCGCGCGGCGAAGCGCATTTCAGGGTTGGAAACGCTCGGCGTCGCACTTGAGAAGGCCTTCGCATGAACTTCCGGAAGAACAAGCGGAGTTCCGCGCCCACCGTGCAGATGGCGTCCTTGATGGACGTCGTCTTCCTGCTTCTCTGCTTCTTCGTGACGTCGAGCGTCTTCTCCCAGTGGGAGACCGAGGTGTCGATCACGCTCCCGACCGCGAAGAGCGCCACGATCCCCGGGCGGATGCCGGGCGAGATCATCCTCAACCTCAACGCGCAGGGCGATGTGTCGGTGAACGGACAGACCCTCACGCTCGAGGACGTCACGTCGCGCCTCGCGCGCATCGCGGAGAACTTTCCCGGCCAGCCGGTCGTGATTCGGGCGGACAAGACGGTCCCCTACGAGAAGCTCATGTCCCTGATCGACGCCTGCCGGTCGGCGAACGTGTGGAATTTCTCGTTGGCAACGGAAGACGAAGATAAAGGCAAGTAATCAATGAGAACTGCGTCCGTGATTCTGCGCGCATGCGCCGCCGCGGCCCTGGCCGCGGTGCCGTTCGCCCTTCGGGCCGACCATTTCAACGGCGGGCGTACGGTGCCCGTCCACCGCATCGCCCCACTGGACGCGGAGGGCGACAAAATATCCCCCTCTGCGTCGCTGCCGGAACCGGTTTCCCAGGAGAAGACGTGCGCGCAATGCCATGACACCCATTTGATGGCGGGCGGGTCGCATTTCCGGACGGGACTCGACACCAACGACGCGCCGGAGTCCGTGGCCGTCGAACCGTGGTTCTGGGCGGACGAGCGGATGGGCACGGCGATTCCGCTCACGCTGCACGGGCAGGCGGGGGCGTTCCGTCCCGCCGAACTGGGCCTTTCCTGCTGGCAGTGGACGAAGATGTTCGGGCGGGCGTTCCCCGGCGGCGGCGTGGGGAGCGATCCGCGCGCGGTCGAGGAGGTCGCCGGCCCGCGGCAGCGCTGGTTCGTGACGGGCCCCCTTGGACGCAACTGCCTCGCCTGCCACCAGCAGAGCGGCTACGACTCGAGCGAATGGGCGCGCCAAGTGCTGCGCGAGAACTTCGCGGGCGCCGCGACGGCGGCGAGCGGACTCGGTGCCGTGGAGGGCATGAACGAGCGGCTGGACGACACGTGGGACCACCTCCGCGCCGAGAACCCCGACGACCATCTCTTCAAGGTGCCGGAGAAGACGGTGTACGACGTGCGCCAGTTCGACGCGAAGAACCGCTGCGTGTTCGACGTGGGGCGTCCGAAGAGCGCCAACTGCCTCGCCTGCCACGCGGTGAGCGAGGCCGGCGTGTCGTCCCATTCGATTGCGGGCGACGTGCATCTCCAGCGCGGCCTCGCCTGCGTGGATTGCCACAAGAACGGCATCGACCACCGTCTGGAGACGACGAGCTGCCGCGACTGCCATCTGGAGCCGAAGGGCGCGGGCCCCAAGCCGACGCACGTGGGCATCCCGCTCGTCCACTTCGAGAAGCTCGCCTGCACGGTGTGCCACAGCGGCGTCACGCGCGACGGCGCGCGGGCGCAGGTGCGCACGGCGCGCGCGAACCGCATCGGCATCTACGGCCGCGCGCAGTGGGCCACGGACGTGCCGAACATCGTCGAGCCCGTGTTCGTGAAGAACGAGGATGGCAAGATCGAACCGCGCCGCATGGCGTGGCCGAGCTACTTCGCGGAGCTGGGTACGAACGACGCGGTGACGCCGCTCGCGCCCGAGACGGTGGCGGAACTGGGCGTGCGCGGCACGAACGCGTTCACGAAGGCCGTCGTCGCCGAGGTGCTGAACGCGCTGAAGGCGAAGAAGCCGGATGGTGCGTTCGGCTTCATCGGGCACGGGCAGCTCTGGACTGCCGAGGGCGAGGGCTCGAACGCGACGGTCGTCGCGCGTGCGCACGCCGCCGCGGCGCCGGTGTCGTGGCCGGTCGGCCATGACGTGCGCCCGGCGTGCCAGGCGCGCGGCGCGGCGCCGGTCAAGTGCGCGGACTGCCACACTTCCGATTCGGAGTTCTTCTTCGGGAAGGTCGTGCCGACGGGGCCGATCGTGGACGCCGAGGTCGAGCCGGTTCCGCAGACCGAGTTCCTCGGCCTGTCGCCCGCCTACCATGCCGTGTTCGGCACGACGTTCGCGATGCGCCCGTTCTTCAAGGTCTTCCTGTGGACGGTCTTCGGGATCCTCGTCCTCTTCTGCGCGGCGGTCGCGGCGGTCGCGCTGAAACACCTCGTCGCGAAGATCTCTGAGAGCACGCTGTCCTTCATGTAGGGTGGCGCGAAGTGGGTCGTGAACATGGGCTTTGCCCTCAGCCTCGCCTATCTGGCGCTCTCGGGCCTGGTCGGCTGGATGTGCGACGGCATGACGGGCTGGTGGCTGGTCCTCCACATGGTGGCGGGCGGCACCTTCGCGGCGTGCATCGTGCTGATCGCGGTCTCCCGCGCGTTCGAGGGCGCGCGGAGCCTCTGGAAGTGGATCCTCTGGCTCGCGTGGCTGGCCTGCGCGGTGGGAACGGTGTTCACGGCGGTGATGCCGATGATGACGGTCTACGGCGAGGTCGGGCAGGAGGTCCTGCTGTGGAGCCACCGCCTGTGCGCGTTCGCCTTCGCGGGCGTCTCGGGTCTCATGTGCTGGAGCGGCTGCCGGAAGAAGCGGGACTGAGGGAGGCGGGCATCCCATGAGCGCCGTCGCGTCCGAAACGCAAACGCCTCCGGTCATCCGCACCCACCAGGCGATGAACACCGCCTTCACCGCCACGATCCGGTCGGACGACGCGGCGCTCGCGGCGTCCGCCGCCGAGGCCGCGTTCGCGCGCATCGACGGGATCGAGCGCCTCCTCTCGCGGTTCGACGACACGAGCGACGTGGCCTGCATCGCCGCGCTCACGCCGGGCCAGGTGGGCGTGGTGGCGCCCGAGACGATGGACGCGCTCGTGGCCTGCGCGCGCGTGTGCGCGGCGACGGGCGGCGCGTTCGACCCCACGGTGGGGCCCGTCATGCGGCGGCTGAAGAAGGCGGGCATGAAGTGGGAGGAGCTGTCGGACGACGTCCTGGAGGACGCCTTCGCGCGCGGCGGGATGCAGCGGCTCGTGCTCGACGCCGAGCACCGGCGCGTGTCGGTGAAGCCGGACCGGCTGGGGCGCGACACGCCGCTGGAGCTGGACTTCGGCGGCATCGGCAAGGGGTTCGCGCTCGACGAATGCGCGAAGGTCCTCGAGGGCGAGCAGTTCGAGATGGCCGACTACCTGCTCGACGCGGGGACCTCGACGCAGCTCGTGCGGGGCGGCCCGTGGCGGATCGGGGTGGGCGGCGTGTGGAAGGAACGCACGCGCCAGAAGACAGTTCTGGAGTTGCGCGGCGGAGCGGTGTCGGGCAGTGGATTCGAGCTTCAGGGAGCCCATGTCGTGGACGTTCGCCGCAAGACGGCGGCGCGGCGTTGGGTGCAGACATGGAGCCGGGCGGCGTCGGCGGCGGTGGCGGACGCGCTCTCCACGGCGGCGCTTTCCATGGACGCCCCCGAGATCGCGCGGGCGTGCACGGCGCTTACGGCCCGTGTTTTGGTGGCGCATAACCAGCAAAAAATGATAGATTTAATCCGAGATCCGCTGAAATGGATAGGGCAACCGATAGGGGATTGATAAAACGGCTGAATCGTGGTATCATATCGGCCCGAGACTGCCTAGAGGATTGACGGAACATGTTCAACAAGCGCTGTATCGTGACGGGGGGAGCCGGTTTCATCGGCTCTGCGCTCGTGCGCCATCTTGTCCGCGACACGGATGCCACCGTGCTGATGGTCGACAAGTTGACGTATGCGGGCAACCTCGAGAGCGTGCGGGAGGTCTCGGATTCGCCGCGCTATTCCTTCCTGCAGGCGGACATCTGCGATGCGGCCGCGATGGACCGGGCGTTCGCCGAGTTCCGGCCCGACACGATTTTCCACCTCGCCGCCGAGTCGCACGTGGACCGTTCGATCGACGGCCCCGGCGAGTTCATCCGCACGAACGTGACGGGCACGGCCACGCTTCTCCAATCCGCGCTCGCCTACTGGCGCATGCTCCCCGACGCCGCGAAATCCGCATTCCGCTTCCAGCACATTTCCACCGACGAAGTGTACGGCTCGCTCGGCGCGGAGGGATTCTTCACGGAGAAGACGCCGTACGCGCCGCATTCGCCGTATTCGGCGTCGAAGGCGGCCTCGGACCATCTCGTGCGCGCGTGGCACGACACGTACGGCCTGCCGACGCTCATCACGAACTGCTCGAACAACTACGGCCCCTACCATTTCCCCGAGAAGCTCATCCCGCTGATCATCCTGAACTGCCTGGACGGCAAGCCGCTGCCGGTGTACGGCACGGGCGCGAACGTGCGGGACTGGCTGTACGTGGACGACCACGTCGCCGCGCTCCGTCTCGTGAACGAGCGCGGCGAGCCGGGCGGCACGTACAACGTGGGCGGGCACAACGAGCGCACGAACCTCGAGGTGGTGCGCACGGTGTGCCGCGTGCTGGACGAGCTGAAGCCCGCGCCGGGCGGCGGTTCCTACGCGGACCTGATCACCTTCGTCGCGGACCGTCCCGGGCACGACCTGCGCTACGCGATCGACCCGTCGAAGCTGATGGGCGAGTTGGGCTGGAGGCCGCAGGAGAATTTCGACACGGGCATCCGCAAGACCGTGCAGTGGTATCTTGACAACGAATGGTGGTGGGGGCCGATTCACCGGGGGACGTACGCCGGGGAACGCCTTGGCACCGGAAAATGAGGAATCTCTGACATGACGATCCGATCTTTGCTTGAACGGCACGCACGGGAGAACCCGGACGTGGTGGCGCTGCGCTCCTACGAGGGGAAGCAGTGGGTGTCGCGCACGTTCGCGGAATTCCTTTCGGACGTGCGCCGCGTGGCGTCCGCCTACGGCGAGGCGTTCGCGCTCCGCCCGCGTGCGGACAACGTGGCGCTGATCCTGCCGAACTCCCCGCTGTGGATGGAGGCGTACCTCGCGTGCAGCGGGGCGGGGGTGGCGGTGGTGCCGATCGACCCGAAGCTCCACAACGACGAGGTGGCGTACATTCTCCAGGACTCCGGCGCCGTCGTGGTGACGACCGATCGGGCGCACCTCGAGATGATGCGCGCGATCGTGCCGGGCCTGCCGTGCGTGCGCGCCGTGGTGCTGGCGGACGGCGAGGGCGAG
>JAFRSR010000008.1 GCA_017427485.1 Kiritimatiellia bacterium | reverse complement strand
ACGTCGCCGCCCGGCAGACCCTGCGCGTGCGTGAACGCGAGCGTGCCGCCCTCCAGGCGCGTCGCGCCGCCGTACGTGTTCGCGCGCGTGAGCGTGAGCGTGCCCGCGCCGCGTTTCGTGAGGCCGCCGTGCGCGTAGTCCGCCGCGTCGAAGTCCACCATCTCCACCGTGGAATCCGTGTAGAACGAGGCGTTGTCGCACACCTCCTTCTCGATCTTGACCGTGGGCGCGGACGTGAATCCGAAGCCCGGGCTCGTCACGATCACGCCGCGGTTCGTGCGCAGCGTCTCGTCGAAGTCCACCACCGCCGTCACGTTCGAGCCGTCGCCCACGAAGCGGACGGCCGGCGGACAGATGTAGTTGCCGTTCTTGAGGACAGAGTCCGCAAGCGTAATGGACTTGACGCCCTTCCCGTACGGCTTTTCGAGCGGCAGGCGCCACGTCGAGTCCTTGCCGTTCGTGTCGATCGTCGCGCCGCCCGAATACACTGTCACGCGCGTCGGAAGGCGCTGATCTTCCGCCGTGCCGTTCACCGAGAAGAAATCGCCCGTCCCCTTGACCTTCAGGACGCCGCCGTCGAAGTTCAGCCACGCCCACGTGTTCGGCGCGAGGTCCTTCGAGTTGTCCCAGTTCCAGACGACGCCGTCCTTGCTGTAGTTCTGCACGGTCTTGTACATGCGGTTGACCGTGAAGGTGCCGCCGTGGTTGACGTTGATCGTGCCGTAGGTTCCCGCGCTGGTGGCGTGTGCCGTCGACGTGCCCGCGAACGTGATGCAGTAGCACACGTCGTTCACCTCCGCCGTCGCGTTCGCGCCGTCCACCGTGTACGCGCCGTATGCGTTGTAGACGCTCTGCGGGTAGTCCCACGTGAACCAGAGGCTGCCTGTGCACTCCTGCACGCCGCCGCATTGGTAGTAGTGCGAAATGCCGCCCGTGCGGCCGACCTTGAACGCCGTACCGCTGATCGTATCGCTCGTCACCGTGCTCCTCACGTTCCTGAACGTGCCGCCGCGCTGGATCACGAAGCTGCGCCCGCCGTTCGCGCCGATGTTGAACCAGCCGAGGTTCTCCATGACGGCGTTGTCGCGGATGCCCATGTACGCGCACCCGGACGCGCCGAGGAACGGATTGGAGTTGCCGCCGCCGTGCCAGTAGAGGCGGGCGTTCCCCGAAAGGTAAAGTGCGCCCGCGCACTTGTTCTTGTCGGCCGCGAAATGCATGTCGTTCGTGACCACGGCGCCCTGCCGGATGTCCACAACGCCAAATTTCCCCTCGGCGTTAGCGACGACAAGGTGCGGTTTGTTCTTGCCGGGCTGCATGAAGAGAACCGTGTTCGTGATGACGAGCGTCGCCGCGTACTTGCCCGACTTGTTGCCTCCGGCAATCTCCATGCCGTTCGTAACAGTAAACCGATCCGCGTCCGTCAGCGTCACCTTGCCGTAGGGGACGATCAACTTCGCGAACAGGTTCTGATGCCCCGCGCTGCCGCCCGTGATCCGTGTCCAGATGTTCAGCCCCTTGTCTTGCTGCGTGGAAAGCGAGCCCGGCCCGTTGATCGTGCCCGTCAACTCGATGCCCGCGTCACCGGTCGAGTTGTAATTGAAGAGGCAGGTCGTTCCGGCCAGCAGCTCCAGGTTTCCGGCGAACGTGGCCGTATGCTTGGCGTTGGCGGGGACGTTCGGTCCCTGGATGTAGCCGCCGTACGACTTGATGTTCCAGTAGAGCGGGGTTTTGTTGACGCCGCCCGAAAGGTACTGGTAGACGCCGGAATTTGTAATGACCATGTACGTGCCCGCCACCTGCGCCGCCGAGTGGTTCTTCGGCACCGAGTTCTCAACGCAGAGGAGCGTGCCGTCGAGAATGATGTCGCCGGGATGGCGTAGATCGAGAGCTCCGCTTCGGCAGAAGTTGAACGTGTTGTTCGAGCGCGTCCCTCTCAGCGTGAGCGGATGCCCGTTCATGTCGAACACGCAACTGCCGCCATTGAATCCCCAACGCATGCCCACCCACAGCATCGTCGGGCCTTCCAGCGTCAGGTGCGTGATCGTGGCGTACGACCGCGCGTTCGATCCCGCGCCGTCATGCCGCCGCAAGGCACCCATGCCGTTCAGGCCCGTGCCGCGCACGAAGAATTCCGTCGCGGGAGACTCGCCGAAGCGTCCGTTCTCGTAATACGTATTCGCAATGGGAGTAGCCAGCATCTCGAAGGTCGCGTCGTCGGCCACCGTCACCTTCGAGGGATGGCCGTAGTTGTCCTCCGTATATCCGCTAGCGCCTTCCTTCTCCTTCACCCAACCCATGAGGATGCCGGCCTGCACGTCGATCTCGCCCGCGAAGTTCGGGTTCGTGCCGCTCAGGCGCACCGCGCCCGGGCCGGTCTTGACGATCTTCGTCACGTCCGCGCCGATCACGGACGTGTAGATGTTGGTGGACGTCGAGATGTCGGCGTCGCTGTTGTTGAGCGTCAGCACGCCGCCCGAAAGCGACCACCACGAGGTGTCGTCAATGTCCGTCACGTTGGCGGCGAACGCCGCGCATACGGCCATCATCGTGCCCACAAAGGCTATCTTTTTGTAGAGTAGAGACCCACGCCTCGGCGTTGCCGCCGGTGCGACTTCCCCCTCATCAAACCGTACGTGCGGATTTCCCGCATACGGCTTTCCATTGAGTGCTTTTCCTGTTGCCATGGATTTCTACCTTTCTTGGGTTGTT
>JAFRSR010000429.1 GCA_017427485.1 Kiritimatiellia bacterium | reverse complement strand
GCACGGCGGACGAGCGCGTGGCCGCCACCGCGCCCGCGAGCAGGCGGATCGTCGTGGCCGAATTGCCGCATTCCGCCACCGCGCCGGAGTGCGGGACAGGGCGAAGTCCGTTTCCCGCAAGGGTCAGCACGCCGCCTTCCAGGCGGCTCGGCACGCCGAGGGACCCAAGCGCGCCTCGCATCGCCCGCGTCACGCCGCTGTCGGGGTAGTTCCGGACCGTGGACGTGCCTTCGGCCAGCGCGGCGAAGAGCGCGGCGCGGTGTGCAAGGGACTTGTCACCGGGGAGGGTGACGCGCCCCTGCAGGGGTCGATCGGCCGAGGCAAGGGAGAGCGTCATCCCCGGGCCCTTCCGCTATTCCTCGTCCGTCAGTTCGGAGCTGACGGCGCCGCGGGACGGACGCGACTCCTCCTCGGCGGCGGGCGGCGCGTCCTTGCCATCCGCGCTCGGCGCTTCGCCGGGCTTCTTGGCCGTCTCGATCGGCCCGTAGGGAGCATACGGGCGGTAACCCTTGCCGTAGGACCTGTATCCGCCGTACCCGCCGTATCCGTAGCCGTAGGCATGGCCGGACGGCGTGAACGCGCTGCCGGAGCCGCCCATCTCGACGTCGTTCACGATGATGCCGATCACCGTCGCGCCCGATTCGCCGAGCGAACGGGACGCGTGCTGGATGGGCTTGAAGTGCGTGCGGTCCGGGCAGCACATGATCATGACGGAATCCACCATCGCGGCGAGCGTCACCACGTCGCCGACGATGCCGAACGGCGGCGAGTCGATCACGATGCGGTCGTAGTTCTCGCGCGCCCACTTGAAGAAGTCGGGAACGATCTGCGAGCCCATGATGGACGCGGGATTGACGTTGTCCGGCGGCAGGGAGCCGATGACGTCGAGGTGCTCGACGCCGCTTGGCATCACGAGCGACCCGAAATCCCGCATTTCCTTCCTTGAAAGATAGTGCGAGAAAGAATGCGCGCTGTCGATCTGAAGTCCCCACACGCGGGCGAGTCGCGGACGGCGCAGGTCGAAATCGACGAGCAGCGTCTTCTTGCCGGCCTGCGCGCTGGAGATGGCGAGCGAGCAGGAGGTAATCGTCTTGCCCTCGCCCGGTTGCGTCGACATGATCAGCACGGCCTGCGAAATCGGCTGGTAACGCGGCGAGTCCAGCAAGTTGCGCAGGCCGGCCATGGCTTCGGCGAACTGCGAATACTTGTTCTCGGAGATGAACTTCGCCACCTGCTCGCGCTTCTTGCGGCGGACATGCGGCAGCACGGCCAGCACCTTGAGGGCGAGGCGCCCCTCGATGTCCGAGAGCGACACGATCGTGTCCTCGAGGTGGTCGAGCACGAGCACGAACAGAAGCCCCAGTCCGAGAGACAGCACGGCGCCGGCGGAGAAGATGATCAGCGGGTTCGGCAGAACGGGTTTTGTCGGAATCTGCGCAGGACGTCCCACGCGGACGATCTCGTTGTTCTGCTCGGCGGCGATGCGGTGCTCGTTCTCCTTCTGGAGAAGATCCTGGTAGATTTCGCTGGAGACTTTCTTCTCCTGTTCAAGCTGCTTCAGTCCGGCGTCAGCCTGGACGATCTTCTGCCCGATCGTCGCGATGTTCTTGTTCAGGGACTCGCTTTTCCGCCTGAACTCCTTCAACTGGTTCTGGTTGGCCGTCAGGTCGCCTTGGGCCGTGGCCAGCGCGCGCTTGACCGTTTCGCCGAACTCTTTGGAAATCGCCTTGAGTTCGCCCTCCTTCGTCACCACGGCCGGGTATTCCGCCGTGTACAGGGTCTTGAGCGTGGCAAGCTCCATCTTCACGGCCTGGAGTTTCGTGTATGCCGCGGCGATGTCTTGCGAGCGCGGCACCTCCGTGGGCAATTCGCCGAAGTTCTCCGGATTGTCCTGTGCCGCCTGCAGGACTTTCACCCATTCATTCGCCGCCGTCACGCGTTTCTCGTACTCCAACACGTCGGCCGTCGTCGTCTGGAGGCTCTGGTTGAGGATGGCCTGCTCGGCCTGGAGGTTGTCGATCTTGTTCTCCGTCCGGAACTTGAGCAGACGGGCCGCGAGATCGTCATCCGCGCGCTTCTGCTTCTCCACCTGCTGGTGGATCTGTGCAACGGCCTTGTCGCACCGCTTCTTGTTCTCCTCGTCGGTAAACGACTCGATCGCCTCCGCGTAGGCGTTGGCGAGAGCCGCCGCGAGCTCGGGCGACTTTGAACGGACGGCGATCGTAATCAGGCGCGAGTGGCGCACGAGCTCGAGCTCGGAGCTCGCCAGCATTTCGACGAGATCCTTGTCCGTCACCTGCGAGTTGGGGTAGTTGGCGCGGTATTGCTGGAGGATTTTCGTGAAGATGCCCTCCGAACGCCAGTCGGACTGCCGCGTGTTGAAGATTTCGGCGTAGTCCGCGCCGTAGTAGTCCATGTCGTTTCCGGCCACGCCGATGCCGTTGCCGCCTTGCGGACGGCGCGTGTCCATCGTGAACTCGCTCTTCGCCTCGTAGATCGTCGGCGAGATGCGGTACACGGCGAACGCCGCGACGAGGCCGATCAGGAGGAAGACGAGAACGGAGATCCAGCGCTGGGCG
>JAFRSR010000428.1 GCA_017427485.1 Kiritimatiellia bacterium | reverse complement strand
GTCGGTCACCCTTCGCACGGCCCGCCCTCCTACTCATATCACGACATATCTATGAGATTAGCTCCTTTCAACTAATAAGTTCTGCCAAGCTTTCTTGGCGTACCACCAATGGGGTCTGACCCCCGCTCGCGGACTTTTTTCATGGAATTGTCTCCTTGGAAGATGATCTTGGTTTGGAACTTATTGTTGTGGTGTGTATTATACCCCCTGGCCGGTGGCGCAAGGGGGCGCCTTGGGAACGGCCACGCGCTCGTAGGCAAAGCGCGGATTGTCATCCTCGACGACATGGATGACGCCGCACCGCGTGAAGCCGGTCTTCGCCAGGAGATCCTGCATCACCGTGTTGTCGGGGTGCGTGTCGATGCGGAGATGCCCGCATTGCGCGAACGCCCATTCGATGCAGGCGCGTCCAACGCCCCTGACGCTGCCGTCGCTGGCCAGCCGATGCACCACGCCGTATGGACTCGGGTCGCGCCAGGAGCCCTGTTCAATTGCGCGATAGGCCGGTTCGGCGTCCGCGCCCATGCGGAAGCAGAACGTTCCGACGATCCTCCCTCCGGCGCGGCAGACATAACTTTCTCCTGACGCGATGTCTGAGCGTATGAGACGCTCCGGCGGCCAGTTCGTCGGTCCCCACTGGTTCGGGTTGCCGTGTTCAGCCATGAACCTGCGCGCCGTCTCGTAAATCCGCATGATCGTCGGCACGTCGTCTTCTGTCGTTTTTCTGATTTCCACGATTCCTCCTTTTCACGCCTCGACGCAGAGAAGCGACAGCGGATCGGCCTTGGTATCGGCCTGGTGCCGCTCGATGAATCGGCGGTTGTTTTCGACGAGCTCGTCAAAGCCGACGGGCTCGAAGTTGTTCACGTCCACCCCGGCGTTGAACATCCTCGAGCGGCGCGCGATGAGAGGCCAGTAGTCGTCATGCACGCTGTTGTGGATGTGCCCGTAGACCATGAACCCACGCCGCGCCTGCGGATAGCTGAGCATCGGGTAGTGGCAGAGCGTCAGGATACGCCCGTCGATTTCAACTTCCTTCAGCGTCTGGACGCTCTCAAAATAATCCCCGAGCCGCACGCGCTTCGTCCAGGTATGGTCGTGGTTTCCCAGGATCAAATGCTTTCGCCCGGCGAGGGCCTTCAGAATTGGTTCGGGGGCTGCGCACCGGAAGAACAAGTCGCCGAGGACATAGACCACGTCATCGGGTTTGACCTTCGTGTTCCACCGTTCGAGCAGAACCGCGTCCATCTCCTCCAGCGAACCGAACGGCCGTTGGCAGAGCCGGATGATGTTGAAGTGCCCGAAATGCTGGTCTGATGTGAAGTATGTCATGCAAGTCTCTCTATCAGCGTCAATGTTGTTTTACGCAACGGCTAAAGTTCCGCGAACGAGTCGATGATGCGGTCGGCGCCGGCGGACTGCAGGGTCGCGCGGGGGTTGGTGGTCGTGATGGCGACCACGCGCATGCCGGCGGCGTGCGCGGACTGGATGCCGGCCACGGCGTCCTCGAAGACGGTGCAGTTTTCCGGGGCGACGCCGAGAAGCGCGGCCGCGCGGAGATAACAGTCGGGTGCGGGCTTCGACCGGGTGTACTGGGTCGGATCCACCACGCAGCGGAAGTCGCGGCGGAGATCGAGTCCGTCAAGGATGAACGTGATGTTCTGTTCGGGGGCGCCGGTGGCCACGCCGCAGGGGATGCCGTCGGCATGCGCGCGGTCGAGGAACGCGCGAAGGCCCTCCGGAATCCGGCGATGCGGGGCGTAGAGCTCGCGGTAGATCGATTCCTTCTCGTTTTCAAGGGCGGTCAGTTCGTCGCCGGCCACGGGACGACCCAGCAGGCGCTCCATGTACACCCGGTTGGCCGCGCCCATCCATTCGAGGACCTGCTCGTCCGTCAGCGCGAAGCCATGTCTTTCCGAAAAGACGCGCCAGGCCAGCACGTGGTAGCGGCAGTTGTCCGCCAGCACGCCGTCCATGTCGAAGATGTATGCCTGGTTGCTCATGGGTCGATAGTATACCATTTCACGCGTAAGTCCGGTAGGGCGCGCGCCCCCCCCCGGGGAAGCGGCGTCTCGCCGCTTCGAATTGGCTCCGCTGGGGGAAGCGGCGTCCCGCCGCTTCAAATCACCCCGGGGAGGGTCGCGCTCCTGCGCGACCGTCACCATCTTTCAAGAATGTTGATAGAACCTACACCTTGACAACCCCAGCACCGTATGCAACCACCTTGTCATCATGCGAAATGAGAAGAAGGCCGTCACTACGGGCCTGAGTAATGAGCATCCGGTCAAATGGATCGCTGTGGATTTCGGGCAAGTTCGAAATGTCGACGCCATGCCGAGAACGCACAGGCAATTCAATCAATCCCATCTTGAGCGCGAGTTCCTTTGCGCGTTCGGATGTAATTGGCATTTGATTAGGATGTTTCGCGTGCTTGATCGAGATTTCCCAAAGCGAAACCGGGCTGAAGTAGAGTATGTTATCTGGATTCTCAAGAAGTTTCTTCGCTTTCCTCGAGAGTTTCTTGACATCCAACGCCGCCCACAAAATGATATGGGTATCAAGCAAATACTTCATCGGCGGAAGTCCCGAAAAGGCCTGCAATCTCCTCATCCATCATGCGGTCTTCCTCCATGGTCGGAACACGGCATTCACCTTCGGCTATTCCAAGCTTGCGCTTCTTCGCAGAGGGTTTGCGAGTGGACAATTCAAGGACATACATTTTCAAAAGCTGGGCAAGCGTAGTTCCGCAAGAACTCGCATACATCTTGGCGTCATCTATGACCGTCGCCGGTAATTGCAATGTATAACTCATCTGATGTCATCTCCTGTGCAAAATGGACTTTCTTTTCATCAAAACGATGCGTACCGCCCTTTATGGGGCAAGACAACGGGTATTATATCCCATTCCCCCGCAGGCTTCAAGTGAGGATTTTGAATATAGAAGACTCGCGGTTCCCGCCTTCGCGCGCTGCTGCTTCCGCATCACCCGGTGGGGCGAGCCGTCCTCGGCGAGCCGCCGTCTGGCCTTGACAAGTCCCATGACACCACCTCTCTCATTCCTGTGCCACTGCCACGGTGACAACGGGGGCCAACCCTTCGGCACCCGCGTACATCGCCTACCGTGAAGTCGGTTTTGTCCCGTCGGCGATTTTCTTCAAATCACCTTTTGTCAGCTCTATCTGCCTGAACTTTGGATTGATGTAGAATATCGTCACGGCGGGGAACTGTTTGCCGAAATCAGCGTTGCTGCATTTTATGGCACCGTCCTTGTCAAAAGAAAACACTTGGTAGACCCAGTGATTGTGCTGGCTTTTCTCGAAGTGCTCGAAGATTTTCGAGTGGCGGAAATACGTCTTCCCGGCGACCTTGACAAAGTCGGACTTCTCGACACCATACCCTTCCATCACCGTCTTCCTCCGGCCCTTTGCGCCATTGGAAACGAGAAAATGCACATCAGACCCTGCCGCGTTTAAACCGTTCCCCATCCAAGGAATAATGAACACTTGGTCTTTGATACCGTCGTCATTCAGGTCGAGGGTGTATCCCTTGCTATACTTCCAACTGAACCCATAGTCTTCCTGGGCGGTGCAGACGTAATTGCTCACGCTTGTTCCCGGCAGCGCCTGGACTTCCGCCGGCGTAGCCTTAAATGCCGGAGCCCACTTATCCATCCATGCGTTTGCATCGAAGGTGGGCACGAGGACAAATAGGGCACTGACAAATGCCAGGCCAAATGCCTTTCTGTTCATGTTGGTCTCCTGTGTGTGGATCATGCGGGGCGAACCATCCTCGGCGCGCTGCCGCTCGATCTTGACGAGCTCCATGACAACACCTCTCGCGCTACTGTATCAATGCTACTGTGTCAATAGGGGCTGACCCTGTTGTTCTCGGGGAAACGCCAGGTCTTTTCCGGCGAAAGGAAGAAGAGTCCGGGCTGCGAGGCCATGTCCAGGGCGTAGAACGAATACGGCTTGCCCTTGATCTTCGAGAAGACCATCTTCCAGAGCCCGACCGCCTTGCCATCCGGCGCGTACACGGCGCGCCAGTCGCCGTCGGCCGTCACCTGCCCGGCCGGCTGGCCGTCCGCGTCCGTGAGCGCCACGTTCGCGCACGAGCCGCTGTACGTGCCGCCGCGCACCATCGCGACCGTCCCGGACGCCGGCGCGTCGAACCAGAACGTCGCGTCCTTCCCGCCGTCGAACAGCATCGTCAAGTTGCCGCCGCGCGTGTCGACCGCCACCGGCACGCATGCGGACTCCAGCGCGAAGTCGCCGCCGGACACCTTGGCCGCGAGTTCATAGAACCCCGCCGCGGGCAGCTCCACCGCAATCGCGCCGCCGTCCTTGCCCGGCGCGTCGCAGACGTACTTCCGCTTTCCGCCAACGGCGTTGATCTTCACGGCGCCCTTGAGCGAACCGGGCCCGTAGCGGTCCGCGTCGCGCGCCTTCGAGGGACGCGTGCGCCCGGTGAGCGCCACCCGTCCTTTCGCCGGCGCGTAGAACACGTACTTCGCCCCGTACGGGAACCAGATGCGCGAGAGCTCGACCGCTTGGCCGGGCGCGCGGTCCAGGACGGTTGCGCGCGCCCACGTCTCCTTCGTCATGTTCCGGCGCGGCGGCAGGGGCTTGTCCACCTTCGGCTTCATCCACTTGTCCGCCCATGCCGCGTCGAACGTCACCGTCTCCTCGGTTCCGCCGCTGCGGACGATCCGCGCCGTGCCCGTGATGTTCCCGACCTTCTCCGGCGTCAACCCCGAACGCTTGCACGCGAGCCACGCGCGGCCGTCGTCCAGGCGGACGGTGAGGTTGTCGAAGCGGATGTCGTCCGTGACCGGCTGGTCGGGCTTGCTCGCCGAGCCGATGGAGAGCGCGGACGACGTGCCGTTCGTGGCGGCGTTCACGATGGAGCAGTTCTCGAGCGCGGCGAAGACCGAACCGGCCGGTTTGCCGTGGATGGAAACGCCCGCGTGCTTCGAGCGCTCGAACGTGCAGTTCACGCAGCGGATGATTCCCTTGGGCGGAGCGGCATGGTGGCGTCCGACGCCGAGGTCGAGCCACAGGCCCGAGGAATTGCCGACCGAGCGGCAGTTCTCCAAGGTGACCGAAACGTCCCCGGAAGAGGAATTCAGCTGCCCGAGATAGAACTGGTAGCCGTCGCCCAGGTTGTTCACGCTCAGGCAGTTGCGCATGACCACGTTCTTGAGGATCTCGTTCGGATGGTCCGGCTCGAAGTCGATGCCGCTCTGCGGCGCCGTGCCGGAGGTGTTGCTGAGCACGCAGTCCTCGATGAGGAGGTTCTCGACCGAGAACACCGAGATGCCCTGCCGGTGGTTGCGGTCGCAGACGCATTTCCGGATCGTGATGTTCTTCCCCGTCACGCCGATGCCGTCGCCGCCGGACTCCACGATCGTCAACCCCTCCACCAGCACGTTCTCGCAGTGGAAGATCCGCAGGGCGTACCGCCACTCGCCATGCACGTAGTCCGGCCCCTGGTAATCTTTCTTCCACATCCGCATCGTCGCGCCCGCGCCGCCGCGGATCGTCACGTTCGTGCAGTACGGCAGTTCGAGGAGGTAGTCGCGCAACGCCTTGTACGCACCGCGCTTGGCAAGCAGCTCCACGCCGGGCTCGAACACCAGCTCGGTGTTGGAGCGCATCTTCAGGGGCAGCGTGACCCACGGACCGGCCTGGCGGTCGAGAATGATCTTCTCCGCGCCGGATTCCAGCGCCTGCCGCAGGAAACGCGTCGAATCCTCCGGATCGTATCCGAAGTCCGAAACCTTGACCGTCCGCCCGGCGGCGGAGAGGACGGCGCACGCGCAAACCGCGCCGACGAACGCAACTGACATTCTTCTCATTTTCGTATGTCCTTTAAAGCTCTCATCTGATCGTGATCATCATTCCGCCCGCGAAATCAAAGCCGGAAAGCGTCGCCGACCCTTCGCCCGCGAACGCGAATCCGAAATCATACGCCGACAGATTCTTCGACAGGAAGGAGAACGTCTGCTCGCCATCGGCCGCCGTGAGGGACGCGTACGGTTCGCCGCCGACCGTCACCGTCAACGTGCCCGCGCCCGTCACGCGCACCGTTGCCTTGCGCACGCCCCGCATCGTGGCGTCGCCCCACGTGAGCGCGAGCGATTCGCCGTCCGGAATCGTGATCTTGCCGCTGCCGTCGTCGACCACGCGCGATCCGGCCTCGTCCACGACGATCTTCGTTCTCGCGCCGCCGAGCGTCTTCGCGTACTGCGGCAGCCAGTTGGCCTCCAGCGCGCCGGGGTCGAGCGATCCGTTGGTGATGCGCGGCGCGCCGGAGAGGTCGCGGTCGGACGCATACGGCAGGAACCTCTGCGCGGACGCGTCGGTCGCGCTGAAGTCCGTGAGCAGCGCCTCGCTGCCGACGTCGACGGCCGCGCACAGGCCCGGTATCGGGCGCAAGTCCTCGTCAACGGCCAAATCCGCGCTCGCGATCACCCGCGAGGTTCCATCAGTCGGATAGTTGAGGCTCGTATCCGCAAATACGGTATAGCTCGCCGGAAGGGTCATGGCCCCCGCGTTCCCCAGCGAACCACCGAGGATCAGGCAGTTGATCAGGCAGGCCACGCCGCTCGACCCCGTTGAGATCGTCACGCGCGGCGTGCCGCTTGAGAGATTATAGCCATGAGGTCCGATCGTGGAATTGTAGACGCGCGTGAAGTCGGTGATGTTCGCCCCGCCGCCGCTGGAACAGCGGTCGATCAGTGAACCGTACATGTTGACCAGACAGGCACCGCCGCCGTTGACGAGCGCGCGGCAGTCGAACACCCGGCACCGGACAAGGTTCACCATCGACGCGCCGCCGCCGTAGCAGGCAACGCAGTTGGAGATGATGCAGTCGACGACGAACGCCCTGTCGCGTCCGCTGCTCGACCCCTGCACGCCGCCCCCGGCCCAGTTGCCGGAGCCGTCCCACTCAAGGTTGTTCGAGGACGACGGCCGGTCGTCGTAGCGCGTCCGCCCGCCCGTGATGGTGAAGCCCTTGACCGTCGCGTAATCGCTCACGTACACGCACCGGAGGGCGTTGGTGCCCATTTCGTACGCGTTGGCCGTCGCCGACGTGTCGGATGCGCCGAGGATGATCGTGTTCTCCGCGGCCCCGTCGGCGACGAGCGTCACGCCCTTGCCCACGATGACGCGCGAGGCGTGTTCCAGGCCGGGCGTCGCGGAGCGTGTCGCCGAACCTTCGCTGTACACGCCCTCGGCGGCGTGCACGGTGTCGCCCTCCACGGCCTTCGTCATGGCGTAGGCGAGCGTGCCGAACGGCGTGCCGGGCGTCCCGCCGGAATTCGCGTCGCTGCCCGAAGGCGACACGTACCAGTCGCTCGTGTAGAGGGCGTCAAGCGACAGCCCGTATTCGCTCGCCGCGGCATCGGCGGCGGTGAACGTGCGGCTCGGCGTCTCGTCGAAGAGGTTGGTGACGCCGTTCACCGTGTAGCCGATGCACGGGCGCGTGCCCACGCCGGGCGCAACCGTGACGGACAGCGATTCGGTCAGCGGGGAATACCCGGTCGTGCCGCCCGTGATCGCGAGCCCGCCCTTGTCCGCGCCGATGTAGATGACGCCGTTCTCGGTGTCCTGATGACACCCCGCGAGCGGCACGCCGTCCGTGGAGGATATCGGCTCGCCGGAAAGCCCCGTCGTCGCGTATGCGGTGAAGTTCGTCATCCACGTGCCGTATGCGAGGGAACCGGACTCCGGCAACAGCGTCTTGTACCGCACCGGCGTCGGCCCGTAGAGCCGCCAGTCGCCGTTCGACGGATCGACGAAGCCAGGATCCGTCACGCACACGATGCCCATGGCGGCAGCGTCGGCAACCGCCATGTTCGAGAAGTTCGTCGCGGCGCTGCCGTACAGGACGTCGCCGCTGCCGATCGTCAATTTGCCAAAGAGCGAGTTGTAGTACCTGCAGTTGTTCCACAGCGAACAGTTTGGCAAGGTGCAGAGATAGGCCGCCGTGTCATTGCCCAGCACCCTGTTCGCGGCCGCTCCCGGTCCCCCCGTGCCGATCTTGCAGGAGGGATCCACGAAGCAACCGGACAGGCGCGTGGAGCGCATCACGCCGCCGTAACCCGTGCAATCGTAGAACTTGCACCGCGTCGCCCAGACGCAGTACATCGTCGCACGGACGGAACTGCAGTTCGTGATGACGCAATCAAGTACGGCGTGGAGGTCCACGGTGCCGGCGCCGCACAAGGCGCCGCCACGGTCGGATTCTATGTCCTTTGTGTAGTCGTCGGCGCGCGAATGGCAGTCCGCGATGGTGAAGCCCTGCAGCGCGTGGCGCTTGCCGTCGCCACTGGCGAAATGCACGCCGCGGACGGAATTGGGGCCGCATCCCACGTAGTCGTTCGGATACGGGCCGTTGTGGTCGGCCACGCCCTTGATGGTCGTGACGGCGGCGCCGTCCGTGCTGCGCACGACGAATTCCTGCCAGTCCGGGATGACGAGGCGGCAATCCGCCGAACGGAAGAACGTGGTGCCGCGATCGTACGTGCCGGGCTTGACCAGCACCAGGATCCTCTTCGCGGAATCGTACGTGTTGGTGGCGAAGGTGACGGCGTCCTGCAGGACGGGGAAGGGATGGGCCTCTGTGCCGTTCGCCGTGGCCGCGTCGCCGTCGTCGTCGCACCAGACCACCGCGTCGGCGAAGTGCGGCGTCACGCCCATGCGCTCGCCTGCCACTGGAGGCGGAACGAGCGGGATGACGCCGTCCATCGTCGGCCAGCGAACGGCGCCGGTGACATGCCGCCAGTTGCCGTCCAAAGAACCGCATATCAGCGGCTTCGCGGCGGTTGCTCCATACGGGCGCGCCATCACCGTGACCGGCCATGTCTCGGACTGGAAGATGCAATAGGTCGAGGCGAAGAGGTTCGTCTCGCCGTTCACCTCGAACGCGCCGCCGTTAAAGATGATTCGTCCGCACGCCGGCGTGGCCGCGCCCTGGATGCACCCGGCGTCGATCGCGCCGCCGGACGTGTCGATCCGATTGCCGTTGTAGTCGATATCCGCCTCGATGCCCGCCGGCAAGGTGATGGCCGAAAGGTGGGTTGCCGATCCGCCGCCTGCGGCAGCCATCCCGGCCGTGACGCGATAGTCGCCCGATGCCGGGGAGAACAGCAGCCGATCGCCGTTGTCGGTATGGTTGTAGCACGACGTCATGGTCGGCTTGACGTTGCAGTAGGTGCCATGGTAGTTTCCGAAAATGACGCAGTTGTAGGCCGTGCAACCGTTGACGAGTCCCGCGCCGATGTTGGAGGCGATCGTGCAGTTGACGATCACGGAACCAGATTCGCCCACGGAACCGCGAGCCTGGTCCGTTCCGCGCGCGACGTTCTTCACCACAAGGCAGTTGAGAAGGTTGGAGTTCCGCGCGGCACCGCCATGGCTCTGCGCGATGTTCTTCGTGAACAGGCAGCGCACCGCCGTCCCGCCGCGCATGCCGCCCGCCCAGAATGCCGCGCAATTGGAAACGACGCAATCGACGAGATAGACGTTCTTGAAGCCAGCGCCGCTGCCGCCCACGAGAAGTCCGCCGCCGTAGTTGTCGGCGCATTCGTTCTTGACGCTGTCGTATTCGGCCGCGCCGCCGCACAGCGTGAGATCGCGGATGATGGTGCCGGCGCCGTCCGCACTCACGTAGACGCAACGGATCGCCTTCGGGCCACGCAGGCCGGTGTCCGGATCGAAAGCGCCCTGGATGAACGTCTTGTCCTTGCCGCTGCCCATGAGCGTGAGCGGCTTCGTGATCATCACGCGGTTGGTGTGCGAGTTCTTCGTTTCGCCGGCGGAGTACTCGCCGTCGGCAAACACGCCCGCGCCGATGTTCACGGTGTCGCCCGCGCTGGCCGCGTTCACCGCCCGCTGGATCGTCAGGAACGGCGCCTGCGCCGTGCCGGCGTTGGAATCGCTGCCGCCCTTCGCGACAAACCATTCCGCGGCACAAAGGCTGTTCGCCAAGGCAAAGCAGAGAAGAAGCCCTAAAAGGCCGCCGCTTCCCTTGAGGCGGCCGTTTTTGTCATTCCTGAACTTGTAGAGTAGAGCGGAACGCCCCGAATGTCTCGGAGCGCCCGCCCCCTCGTCAAACCGTACGTGCGGATTTCCCGCATACGGCTTTCCTTGCATGACTTTCTCTTTCACAGTTATTCGCCTTTCACTTGTTCCGTTCTGG
>JAFRSR010000427.1 GCA_017427485.1 Kiritimatiellia bacterium | reverse complement strand
GGGGCGCTCGCTCATCTCGGCGGAACGCTCCGCGGATGGCGGACGGACATGGCAGATGCTGTGTCCAGATATCCCCGACATGAACGGCGAGAACGCGAAGTCCCACATGTTCCACGAGCCGCACGCCGTGGAGCTCGCGGACGGGACGCTCGTGGGCATGGTGCGCTACCACGGCGACGACGGCGGGAGCGGGCTTGCGAAACACGGCAACGGCTACATGCGCGCGACGTTCTCCAAGGACGGCGGCAAGACGTGGACGCCGATGGCGAAGACGGACATGCTCGGCCTGCCGCCGCATCTGATTCGCCTCGCGGACGGAAAAATCGTGTGCGTCTACGGCCGTCGCCTCGCGCCCCCCGGGTTCGGCGAGTTCGCGACGATCTCCGACGATGGCGGCGTCACCTGGGATTCCGCCCACGAAATCTCGCTCGCGCCGAGCCACACCGGCGACCTCGGCTACCCCGCCTCGTGCATCCTCGCGAACGGCGACATCCTCACCGTCTTCTACCAGCAGCCCGTGCGCGGCCAGAAGCCCTGCCTCATGGCCACGCGCTGGCGGGCGAAGTGACGACGTCCCAGGGTCAGTTTTCGTTCGAGTGGAGACCGCCGGAGCCGGCCGTGAAGAGGATGTTGCCTTTGTCCGTGCCGGGCTGCAGCATCGTGCAGTTCCAGATGCACGCGCCGCAGTGGACGCACTTCTCGCGGTCGAACTTCGGCACGCCGCCCGGCTCCTCCGGCGGCATGATGGCCTGCGCGGAGCAGATTTCCCAGCAGGTATGCTTCGTGCACGCCTGGCAGAGCGCGGGGTCGGCGAAGCGCACGTGGTCCGCGAACCCCGGCGCCGCCTGCACCTTGCCGCCGAGAAGCAATGCGTCCTGGTGCTGCATGAGCAGTTCGCCGTCGTAGGGGATCGGCGGCCAGCCGCAGGCGTCCATCACTGCGTCGTGGATCGGCTTGCGCGCCTTCTCCGCCGCCTCAATGCCCGTATTCAGCTTCTCGACGTCGACCTTCCGTCCCTTCAGCGCGTTCTTCAGCTCAGGCGTGCGCACCGCTCCCGGTCTACTCTTGAACGGCAGGGCAATGCCGAGCATGCCGCGCAGGCCCTCGCCGAACATGCCCCAGAAGAAACCCTTGTTGAACCCGTTGCGCGCGCCCGTCGCCTTCTTGAGGCGTTTGTTGAGCTTCGAGGCGCGGCGGTCGGCCACGTACGTCGCCTCAAGGTTCTCTTTCGTGAAATCCTTGCCCTCGCCGAGCAGCTTCAGCACGGCCTTCGCGAGCATCACGCCCGAGGCCCACGCCTCGTCCACGCCCGCGTTCGCGAGCACGTCGGTCGTGCCGGAGCCTTCGCCGATGCGCGCGTAGCCATTGCCGCAGAGGAACGGTTCGCCCTCCTGTCCGCTCTCCTGGATGGACTTCGCGCCCCAGCTGAGGAGCTTCGCGCCCTTGAGGTGACGCCACAGATACGGGTGCTGCATCCAGTGCTGGAGATAGCGGTAGGTCGTGCGCACGGGCGTGTCCTGCCACGGCGCCACGAAGATGCCGAGCGAGGCGGTCTTGTCCGCCATCACGTAGAAGAAGCCGAATATCTCCGGTTCGGGGAAGCCGATCGTGTGGATGATCGTGCCGGGTTCGAGCGTGCAGTCGTCCGGAAGCTTCACCACGGCCTTCATGCCCACGCCCCAGTCGTGCTGGTGGTGTCCGGCGGGCAGTCCGAACTTCTCGTCGAGCGCGCGCCCGACGGCACCGACGGGACCGTCGGCCACCACGGTGAGCGCGGCCTTTACGTCCATGCCGGGCATGTAGGCGCCCTCCACGGGCGTACCGTCCTTCTCCACGCCCTGGTCCACGAGACGCACCCCGACCACGCGGTCGCCGTCGAAGAGCGGCCCCGCCACGGGCGATCCCGGCCAGATCTGCGCCATGCCGGATTCCATCACCTTCTGCGCGGCCCAGCCCGTGAACGCGCCGATGCCCATCACCACGCCGCCGCGCTTGTCCATGAACGGCGGCGTCAACGGCAGCTCGCGCGCCTTCCACTTCCCGCCGCGCATGAAGAAACCCATTTTGAAGCAGAGGTCGACGAACTTCGTGCTGAACGACCGCTTCGAGCAGCCCAGGTAGTCGAAGAGATAGGCCGTCTTCTCCGCCTTCACCTCCACGGCATTGGGCACCTCCTTCGCGAAATCGGGGAACGAGGCGCGGATCGCCTCCGCCTTCGTGACCACGCCCGAAACGCCGAAGCCGGTGTCGTCCGCGCGCTCGTAGCACATCACCTGCAGCGGACACCCCGGCATCGCCTTCGATTCGTAAAGCGGCGTGCCGTCCTCTTTCGTCTTCGCGAGTTCAGGGGCGAGCGTCGTCAAAAAACCGGCGGCGGCGGGACCAAACCCGGTCACCACGATGTCCGCCTGCATTTCCTGTCGTTCCATCTTCTCTTGTCTCCTTGCGGCATATTATACCATAACCGATTCCCGGGTCAGTCCGCGAGGGCGGCGAGGATCTTCTCCGCCCACGCCATCGCGCGCGCGAACTGGTTGAGTCCGAACGATTCGTTCGGCGCGTGGATGCGGTCTTCCGGCTGGCCGAACCCGACAAGCAGCGGCGCCGCGCCCGAGCATGTCTTGAGCGTGGAGACGACCGGGATCGACGCGCCGTCCCATTGGTAGACCGCCCCGCGCGGGTCCAGCTCCTCCAGCACGCTCGCCGCCAGACGGAACACCGGCGACGCGAGCGGCAGACGGAACCCCGCCGCCTCGCCCGTGAGGTCCTCGATGAACAGCTTCATCCCGCGCGGCGTGTGTTGCCGCAGATGGCGCGACACCGCCGCCATCACGTCGTCGGGATTCTGGTCCGGCACGAGGCGCATCGACAGCTTCGCGAGCGCGCCTGCGGGGATCACGGTCTTCGACCCCGGCCCGCCGTAGCCCGTGTGGATGCCGTTCACCTCGATGGTCGGACGGAACGAGTTGCGCTCGGTGAGTGTCAAGCCCGCCTCGCCGCCCACGGGCGCGACGCCCGTGGTCTTCTCGTACTCCTCCGGCGTCACGGCCGCACTCTCCGCCGCCGCGCGCTCCTCGTCCGTGGGCGGCACCACGTGGTCGCAGAACCCGCGCACGGCAATCGACCCGTCGGGATTGTGCAGGCTCGCGATCAGCTCCGCCATACCCTGTGCCGGGTTCGGCGCGATGCCGCCGTGCTCGCCGCTGTGGAGATCGTAGTTCGCCGCCTCAAGCCGCACCGTGAAATGCGACACGCCGCGCAGCCCGGCCACGATCGCCGGACGCATCTCCGCCGCCGCGCTCGTGTCGCACACGAGC
>JAFRSR010000426.1 GCA_017427485.1 Kiritimatiellia bacterium | reverse complement strand
TCAGCTAGATGTTGTTGCTGCTTTGCGCGAAGCACATTCTCCATAACAATCTCCCTGTCTCCGCGAAATCTCCGTGCTCTCCGTGTTGCTGTCGGCAGACATGTGCCGCGAAAGACGTCCTCCCAACCGCTGACCGAATACGTTTTGGGACCGTTTCGGCTTGACTTTCGCGGCCAAAAGGCGTATAACTATACGGGAAAAAGCACAGATTAGGAGCAGACAATGGCCATCAACAAGTATCTCGACGCGTTCATGAAGACCTTCCCGTACGAAGGCCTCACCTACGACGACGTGACGCTCGTCACGCAGTACGCGGATTTCCTGCCGGACGACACCTCGCTCGAGACGCAGCTCACGAGCCGCCAGAAGATGAACATCCCGTTCATCTCCGCGGCGATGGACACCGTCACCGAGGCGCCGATGGCGATCGCGATGGCCCTCGCCGGCGGCATCGGCGTGATCCACAAGAACCTCGAGAACGACGAGCAGGCCGCGCAGGTGGCCAAGGTGAAGAACTACCTGAACGGCCTCATCGCCAAGCCCGTCTGCTTCCACGCGAACGACGACATCAGCTTCCTCCGTTCGGAGAAGAAGCGCATGGGCCTCAAGTTCAACGGCTTCCCCGTGCTGGACGACCAGGAGCGCCTCGTGGGCATGATCACGAGCTCGGACATGCGCTACGCGCCGATGACGGCAGCCAAGCTTTCCGACGTGATGACGGCCGCCGCCATCACCGCGAAGCCCGGCACCTCGCTCAAGAAGGCGTACGAGATCATGCGCGCCAACAAGATCGGCAAGCTGCCGCTCGTGGACAAGGCGGGGCGTCTCGTGGGCCTCTACTCCTTCACGGACGTGCAGCAGATCGTGGAGAACAAGGACTCCACCATCAACCGCGACGAGAAGTTCCGCCTGCGCGTCTCCGCGTCCGTCTCCGGCGGCACGGGCGACTACGCGCGCATGGAGAGGCTCGCCGACGCGGGCGTGGACGTGGTGGTGGTCGACTCCGCGCACGGCCACACGAAGGGCATCATGAACATGACCACGTGGATCACGAAGCACTTCCCGAACGTGGACGTGATCGCGGGCAACATCGCGACGGGCGAGGCCGCCGTGGCGCTCGCGAAGGCCGGCGCGCACGCTGTGAAGGTGGGCATCGGCCCCGGGTCGATCTGCACCACGCGCGTCGTCTGCGGCGTGGGCATCCCGCAGCTGACGGCCGTCTACAACGCGGCGAAGGCGCTGCGCGGCACGGGCGTGCCCGTGATCGCGGACGGCGGCATCAAGCTTTCCGGCGACGTGCCGAAGGCGCTCGCGGCGGGCGCGTCGAGCGTGATGCTCGGCAGCGTGCTCGCGGGCACGGAGGAGAGCCCGGGCGAGAAGATCTACCAGAACGGCCGCCAGTACGTGGTCTACCGCGGCATGGGCTCGCTCGGCGCGCTCAAGAACGGCAAGGGCTCGCGCGCGCGCTACTTCCAGGACAACGAGGCGGACGACGACCTCGTGCCGCAGGGCATTGAGGGCATGGTGCCGTACTCCGGCCGCGTCCACGCGATCATGACCCAGTTCTGCGGCGGCCTCCGCGCGTCGCTCGGCTACTGCGGCGCGAAGACGATCCCCGAGCTGCAGGCGCGCGGCAAGTTCTACCGCGTGACGCCGGCCGGCCTCCGCGAGGCGCGTCCGCACGACATCACGATCACGAAGGAAGCCCCGAACTACCGCGCGTGAGGGTGCTGCTCCATACGTGCTGCGGGCCGTGCGCGAGCGCGTGCGTGCCCGCGCTGCGCGACCTCGGAAACGAGGTCGCCCTCTTCTTCTCAAACTCCAACATCGACACGGAGGCGGAGTTCGAGAAGCGGCTCGACAGCGCGCGCAAGCTGGCCGAGGCCGACGGCGTGGAGCTGGTGGCGGACGCCTACGACCACGCGGACTGGCTGGAGAAGGTGGCGAAGGGGCTGGAGGACGCGCCCGAGAAGGGCGCGCGGTGCGCGAAGTGCTTCCGCTACAGCCTCGCGCGGGCGGCGGCCTGGGCGGCCGCGCACGGCCACGAGGCGTTCACCTCGTCGCTCACCGTCTCGCCCCACAAGGTGAGCTCGATGGTGTTCGCGGCGGGTGAAGACGCGGCGTGGGGCGTTTCCGCGAAGGAATGCGGCGGATCGGCGGCCGCCGCGCCGAAGTTCCTCCCCGTCGACTTCAAGAAGAAGGACGGCTTCCTGCGCTCGACCCGGCGTGCGGAGGAGCTGGGGCTCTACCGCCAATCTTACTGCGGCTGTGAATTCTCCCGCCGAAACATGGTATAATACGCGCCATGGCCCTGCGCTTGACATTTCTCGGGACGGGAACGTCCGTCGGCGTGCCCCAGATCGGATGCACGTGCCCGACATGCACATCCGACGACCCGCGCGACCGCCGCCGGCGCACGGGGCTCTACGTGCAGTCGCCGGGGACGGCGTTCGTGGTGGACGCGCCGCCCGAGTTCCGTCTGGCGTGCCTGGAGCTGAAGGTCGTGGACGTGCGGGCCTGCCTGCTCACGCACGTGCACATGGACCACATCGCCGGCTTCGACGACCTGCGCCGGTTCAACACGCTGAACGGGCGCACGGTGTTGCCGTGCTACGCGGCGCCGGAGACGATCGACGCCATGCGCCACATCTTCCCCTACATCGGCACGAAGCCGAACAAGCTGGGGCTGTACCGTCCGCTGATCGAATTCCGCCGTGCGACGCGCGCGTTTCGCCTCGGCGACGTGCGGGTGACGCCGCTTCCCGTCGTCCACGGCAGCACGCCCACGGTCGGTTACCTCTTCGAGCACGGCGGACGGCGCGTGGCGTACGTGAGCGACTGCTACGAGATTCCGCCGAAGACGCTTGCGAAGATGCGGGGGGCGGACGTGCTGGTGCTGGATTGCCTCCGCGACACGCGGCCGCACCCCACGCACCTCACGCTCGACCGCGCGCTCGCCTACATGAAGGAGATCGCGCCGCGGCGCGGCTACTTCGTCCACATGTGCCACGACGTGAAGCACGCCGAGTTCGAGGCGCGCCTGCCGCGAGGAATCCGGCTCACGTACGACGGAATGAAGATCAGAGTCTAGGAGAACCGACATGAAAAAGACAACGCCCCTGCTCCTCCTGCTGCTCGCCGCGCGCCTGGCGCCGCCGGCGTCGGCCGCCGCGCTGCCCACCGAGATCACGGTGCAGCTCGTCATGACGCACGACGTATACGTGGAGGGCGAGCGCATCCGCGCGGTCGTGGACGTGGCGAACGCCTCGGCGGACGTGATCGACTGCCGCAAGCCAGACGCGGCGGACCGGCTGTTCGTGGAGCTGTTCCGCGCGCACGACCAGAACCGGTACGACCGCATCACGGACAAGCCGTTCGTGGCGCCGTTCGCCCTGCTCTCGGGCGAGGGGCAGAAGCTGGAGACGTTCCTCGCGGACCATTTCCGCTTCGACGAGAACACGCGCTACCTCGCCCGCGCCGTGCTCGTGCACGGCGGCATGCGCTTCGAGAGTTCGCTCAAGAGCTTCGACATGGTGCCTGGTCTCCCCTGCGGCAACGCGCTGCAGATGTTTTCGAACCGCGACGGCCTCCAGCGCCACTTCGAGCTCGTCCACTGGGGACGCGACAAGGTGGAGCACCTCTTCATGAAGGCGCGCGACGACGGAATCTCCACGCGTCGGTGGCGCACGACCGACCTGGGGCCCGTCATCCGCGTGAAGCCGCCGATCGTCTCGGTGATGCCGTCGGGCGAGGTCGTCGTGCTCCATCTCGCCACGCAGGGCAAGTACCTGTACAGCACGTTCTGGAGCCTGCCGGACATCCTGGAGTTCCGGGGACGCGAGGTGATGGCCGATCCGGACGTCGCAGGCGCGGAGCGCGTGAAGGAGTTCTACAAGGACACGGGGGGCGTGGAGCCGGTGAAGAAGGCCTGGTGGAAGTTCTGGTGATGAATATCCTGGGAATCGAGACGAGCTGCGACGAGACGGCGTGCGCGGTGGTGAAGGACGGGCGCGAGGTGCTCGCGAACGTCGTGTACACGCAGATTCCCCTGCACCAGCCCTACGGCGGCGTGGTGCCGGAGGTGGCGAGCCGCGCGCACATCGAGAAGATCCACGGCGTGGTGCAGGAGGCGATGAAGGGCGGCGTGCCCGTCGACGCGGTGGCCGTGACGTACGGTCCCGGCCTCGCGAGCTCGCTCCTCGTGGGCCTCAACGCGGCGAAGGGGCTCGCCCTCTCGCTTGGCGTGCCGCTCATCGGCGTGAACCACATCGAGGCGCACCTCCACACGCCGTTCCTCTTCGACGCGCCGGGACCGGCGCCGGCAGGTGCGCCGGAATCCTGCATGCCCGCGCTCGGGCTCGCCGTGTCGGGCGGGCACACCACGTGGATCGACATGCCGTCCTACGGCGAATACGAGATCATCGGCCAGACGCTCGACGACGCGGCCGGCGAGGCGTTCGACAAGGCGGCGAAGCTGCTCGGCCTCGGCTACCCGGGCGGTCCCGTGATCGACCGCTGGGCGCGGGACGTGCCGCTGACGGACGACCTGCCGCGCTTCCCGAAGGGCGCGCCGCGTCCCGGCACGGCGGCGCTCGCGGGGCTGGACGCCGACCTCTGCGTGTCCTTCTCGGGCCTCAAGACGGCGCTCCTCTACTCCGTGCGCAGGAACCCGCCGAAGGACGACGCCGAGAAGGCGCGTCTCGTGGCGGGCTACCAGGAGGCGATCGTGGGGGCGCTGGCGGACCGCACGGCGCGCGCGCTGAAGCGCCGGGCGTACAAGGCGCTCGTCGTGGGCGGGGGGGTGTCGCTGAACGGGCGCCTCCGCGCGCGCCTCGCCGAGGTCGCGCAGGCGGCGGGCGTGCCGTTGCTGCTCGCGCAGCCGAAGTTCTGCGGCGACAACGCGGCCATGATCGCGGGTCTCGCGTACTGGCGGCGCAACGTCACGGGCGACGTGGCGCTCGCGGTGGACGTGGACCCCACGTTGCGTCCCGGCGACTGACCGCTTGCGCGGAGGCGTCAGGCATGGTATACTGTATGCGTTCCGATTTCAAGGAGTGACAAGTTATGGCGAACGATGCAAATGCGCAGAAAGCGCAGAATTTCATGAACCGCGGGCGGCAGGCATTGGAGGCCGGGCGGTACGAGCTGGCCGTGGAGATGCTCACGCAGTCTCTGGAATGCGCGCCGGACACGCTGGAGACGCGCCGTCTCCTGCGCGCCGCGCAGATCGCGTATTTCCGCCAGTCGGGCGGCGGCGGGTTCGGCGCGAAGATGAAGAGCATGCTCCAGCGCTCGAAGGTGATGGGGCTCATCAAGAAGGGGAAGGCCGTGGAGGCCATGGCCGAGGCCGAGAAGCTGCTCTCGATCAACCCTCTCGACCCGGACAACATCGACGCCGCCGTGAAGGCCGCCGAGGCGGCCGGCAAGCCCGAGGCCGCCGCGATCTCCGTCGAGGCCGCCTATTCCGGCAACCAGGGGGACGCGAACCTGCTTGAGCGCATCGCCACCTACTACATGATGGCGAAGAACTACGCGAAGGCGCGCGACGCCTACGACAAGCTCGCGAAGCTCAAGCCGGGCGACCAGCGCATCCTGCAGCTCCTCAAGAACGCCGAGGCGCAGACCACCATGTCCAGCGGCTGGTCGGACTCCGTTGGCAAGAAGGGCGGATTCCAGGGAATCCTCGCCAACAGGGAACAGGCGCGCAAGCTCGACCAGGCCAACAAGGCCGTCGTGACGGGCGACGACGCCGAGGCCCTCATCGAGGAGAAGAAGAAGCAGATCGAGAAAGAGCCCAACAACATGAACTTCTACCGGGCCCTCGCGCGTCTCTACATGCAGAGCAAGCGCTTTCCGGAGGCGATCCAGACGCTCGAGCAGGCGCAGCAGGTGAACTCGGCCGACCCGGAGCTCGACCGCATGCTCTCCACCGTGCGCGCGGCCGACTACGAGGCCCGCATCGAGGAGCTGCGCAAGGAGGGCAAGACGGAGGAGGCCGACGCGCTCGAGGTGGAGAAGAACCAGTTCGTGTTCGACGACCTCGCCACGCGCGTGGAGCACTACCCGAACGACCTGCACCTCCGCTTCGAACTCGGCTACCAGTACTACATCTACGAGTACTACGACGACGCGATCCAGCACCTCCAGCTCGCGCAGAAGTCGCCGAAGGACCGTCTGCAGGCGCTCTACTACCTCGCGATGTGCTTCCTCAAGAAGGGGCAGACGGACATGGCCGTGATGCAGCTGGAGACGGCGCGCGACCAGATTCCCACGATGGACGACCTGAAGAAGAAGGTCGTCTACCAGCTCGGCCTCTGCGCCGAGGAGGCGCAGGACTACGAGAAGGCGTACAGCTACTACAAGGACGTCTACTCGTCCGACGTCACGTTCGGCGACCTCAACGAGCGCATGCTCAAGATCGGCAAGCTGCTCCAGGAATCGCGCAAGTAACGAGGGCTTTGGCAGTCCCGAGGAGAGTCGAACTCCTGTTACTAGGATGAAAACCTGGTGTCCTAACCGTTAGACGACGGGACCAATTGTGCAAAGCGGCGCATAGTTTATCAAACACGCCGCCCATGCGCAAGGGGGTTTGTGCGGTTATTGACCTTTTGGCATGTCCGCGCGAAAGCAGACATTGAGGGAGCGGGGGGAATATGGTACAATACAGCACCCGTTAACAAAGGAGACACGATGAAGAACATCCTATTCGCCGCCGCGTGCGGCCTGACCGCCGGCGCGCTCGCGTATGCGCACGCGCCATCCCCCCTCATGACCACCTGGGGCGAGCAGATCACGCCCGCCAACGCCTGGCGCGAGTATCCGCGCCCGCAGATGGTCCGCGCGAACTGGACGAACCTGAACGGCGAGTGGGACTACGCCGTCACGAGCGTCACCAACACCCCCGGGCGTCCGAAGACGTGGGACGGCAAGATCCTCGTGCCGTTCTGCCTCGAGAGCGCGCTCTCGGGCGTGGGGCGTCTTCTGGAGCCGGACCAGTTCCTCTGGTACACGCGCACGATCACGTGCGACCCGAAGCCGGGCGAGCGCATCCTCCTCCACTTCGGCGGCGTCGACTTCCGCACGATGGTGTTCATCGGCCACGACGAGGTGACGGACGTGCCGCACGAGGGCGGGCAGAACCCGTTCACGCTCGACATCACCGACTACGTGAAGCCCGGCGCGAACGAGCTGACCGTGTGCGTGTGGGATCCGACCGAGGACTTCGTCAACTCGCGCGGCAAGCAGAGCTTCAAGCCGAAGGGCTGCTTCTACACGCGCGTCTCCGGCATCTGGCAGACGGTGTGGATGGAGACCGTGCCCGCGTGCCACATCGAAAGCTACACGGTTGTGACCGACATCGACAAGGGCACGGCCACGCTCAAGTTCAACCTTGCGGGACGTGGCGGCGACCAGGTGAAGGTGTCGGTGGATGGCGTGGGCGAGTTCGCGGGCGACGGCGAGGTCGTGGTGAAGATGCCGTCCGGCTTCAAGCTCTGGAGCCCCGAGGCGCCCAACCTCTACACATTCACGGCGAAATGCGGCGCGGACGAGGTGGGCGGCTACTTCGGCATGCGCAAGATCGAGAAGCGGAAGGACGCGAAGGGCGTGCTGCGCTTCTACCTCAACAACGAACCGTACTTCGTGATGGGCACGCTCGACCAGGGCTGGTGGCCCGACGGCCTGCTCACGCCGCCCTCCGACGAGGCGATGGCCTACGACATCCAGGTGCTGAAGGACTGCGGCTTCAACACGCTCCGCAAGCACATCAAGGTGGAGCCGCTGCGCTACTACTACCTCTGCGACCAGCTGGGCATTCTCGTGATCCAGGACCTGCCGAGCGGCAACCACAACGCGCAGACGCCGCTCGACGCGAAGGAGACGGCGCGCTACGGTCTCCAGCGCCTCGAGCAGAAGGAGATGATGGACGCGCTGCAGGCCGTCCCCTCGATCGTGATGTGGAACCCCTACAACGAGGGCTGGACGCAGCCCGGCGAGTTCCTGTCCCACTCGATGCTCGACTTCACGCGCCGCTACGACCCCACGCGCCTCGTGAACGGCCCGAGCGGCTGCTGGGACTGGGAGGGCGGCCATCTCCTGCCGAAGGGCTGGAAGTGGGAGAACCGCGTGTGGACCCAGCACAAGCCGGCCGGGGAGTGCGAGGCGGCCGACACGGTTGACCTCCACCTCTACCGCGGCCCCGAGATGTTCGCGGTCAACGACCGCCGCATCAGCTTCCTCGGCGAGTTCGGCGGCCTCGGCCATCCCGTGGAGGGGCACCTCTGGCGGACGTCCAAGAAGGGCAACTGGGGCTACGGCGGCATTGAGGACACGAAGACGCGCGACGGCCTCGAGAAGACCTACCTCGGCCTCATGGACAAGCTCGGCGACCTTGCCGAGAAGGGCCTCGGCGGCGCGATCTACACGCAGACGACGGACGTCGAGATCGAGATCAACGGCGTGCTCACGTACGACCGCAAGGTGCTGAAGTACAATCCGGCGGTGCTGAAGGCGGCGCACGGGCGCGTCTGTGCCCGCGGCAACGGAAAGTGACCGAAGCCGAGTCCAGACCGGCGTGGTCCGTGCTGCCCGACGAGTGGAAGCCGCTTCTCGCGGCGCGCGGGCTGCGTCCGTTCCGCGCGGACCAGATCCTCCACAGCCTCTACCGCGACTGGATCACGGACTGGGACGCCGCCACCACGCTCCCCAAGGAATTCCGCGAGACGCTGAAGGCGGAGTTTCCCCTGCGCGTGCCGGAGGTGCTCGCGCAGGACCGCGCGGAGGACGGCACGGTCAAGCTCCTGCTGGGGCTGTCGGACGGCAACACGGTGGAGACGGTTGTGATTCCGGCGAAAGGGCGCTTCACGCAGTGCGTCTCCACGCAGGTGGGCTGCGCGATGGGCTGCGTGTTCTGCGCGAGCGGCAGCAGGGGGCTCGTGCGGTCGCTGGAGGCGGACGAGATCGTGGCGCAGGTGATGACGGCCCAGCGTCTTTTCGCTTCCCCGGAGAACAGGCGGCAGGGGTCCGGCCTGTGCCTCACGAACCTCGTGGTGATGGGCATGGGCGAGCCGTTCCTGAACTACGACGCGACGCTGCGCGCGCTGAAGCTGCTCAACGCGGGGAAGGGGCCGAACCTCGGCGCGCGCCACATCACGCTCTCCACGTGCGGCGTGGTGCCGGGGTTCGCGAAGCTCGCGGCGGAGGGCTACCAGTTCGAGCTCTCCGTGTCGCTCCACGCGCCGAACGACGAACTGCGCTCGCGGCTGATGCCCGTCAACCGGCGCTGGCCGGTCGACGAGCTGCTCGCGGCGTGCGCGGACTACACGCGCGCGACGGGGCGCGTGATCACCTTCGAGTACACGCTCGTGAAGGGCGTGAACGACTCGCGCGCGTGCGCCGAGGAGCTCGTGCGCCGACTGCGGCGTCTGCCGTCGTGCAAGGTCAACCTCATCCCGCTCTCGCCCGTCGACCACCGTCCCGACCTCGAGACCCCGGACGAGGCGACGCAGCTCGCGTTCCTCGACGTGCTCATGAAGGGGCGCATCCAGACCATGCTCCGGCGGAGCCGGGGTAAGGACGTGGCGGCCGCCTGCGGCCAGCTGCGCGTGCGAATGGAGAATGGAAAATGAAAAATGGAAAATGGAAAATGGCTCTTGTGTGCACGCGGTGAGTAGGGTATAATAGGGGCCGTCCAAGAAACCAACCGAGGCATTCATAATGGCGACATTCCAGTTTATCGCAAAAAACAGCGCCGGCCAGGAGCAGCGCGGAACGATCGAGGCAGGCGACCGCGCGGGCGCGATCGCGGCCATTCGCGCGCAGGGCCTGATGCCCACGGCGCTCGGCGAAGTGAAGGGCGGCGGCGCGCCCGCGCCCGCGAAGGCGGGGAAGAAGCCCGCGAAGGGACCGGCGGCGCCGAAGCCGAAGAAGAAGGGCTTCGGGCAGATGGAGATCAAGCTGCCGGCCTTCCTGCGCGGCAGCGTGAAGACGAAGGACCTCACGGCCTTCACGCGCCAGCTCGCCACGCTGGTGAACGCGGGCCTCCCGCTCATGCGCTGCATCGAGGTGCTCAAGAAGCAGAAGCTGGCGCCCGCGATGATGGACTGCCTCAACGGCATCTCGGAGGGCATCGCCGGCGGCGCCACGTTCTCCGAGTCGCTCACGGCCTATCCGAAGATCTTCGACAACCTCTACATCAACATGGTGAGGGCCGGCGAGGCGGGCGGCGTGCTGGAAGTGGTGCTGAGCCGTCTGGCGGAGTTCGCGGAGAAGGCGCAGAAGATCAAGAACAAGGTGAAGGGCGCGATGATCTACCCGTCGGTGGTGCTCGTGGCCGCCATCGGCATCACGGCGTTCCTGCTCCTCACGGTGATCCCGAAGTTCAAGCAGGTGTTCGACGACATCCTCGGCGGCCAGGAACTGCCGGGCATCACGCAGTTCGTGATGAACCTCGCCGACTTCGTGAAGAACAACGGCCTGGTGTGCCTGGCCATCGTGGCCTCGCTCGTCGTGGCCAAGAAGCTGATCGGCAAGACGCAGAAGGGCGCCTACCTCTTTGACAAGATACAGCTGAAGGTGCCGGTGATCGGCACGCTGGTGAGCCGCACGGCGATCGCCCAGTTCACGCGCACGCTCGGCACGCTGCTCTCGTCGGGCGTGCCGATCCTCCAGTCGCTCGTGATCGTGCGCGACACGACGGCGAACCGCGTGGTGCGCCGCGCGGTGCAGACCGTGCACGACGCGGTGAAGGAGGGCGAGTCGATGACGGACCCCCTCGCGTCGTCGGGCGTGTTCCCGCCGATGGTCGTCTCGATGGTGCAGGTGGGCGAGGAGACGGGCGCGCTGCCGGACATGCTCACCCGCATCGCCAACACGTACGACGACGAGGTGGACAACGCGGTGGCCGGCCTGACGGCCGCCATCGAACCGGCGCTGATCATCTTCCTCGCCGTGGTCGTGGGCACGATCGTGATCGCCATGTTCCTGCCGATGATCAAAATCATCTCCACGGTCTCCGCGGCGGGCGGCTAAAAGAGGTCTCCATGAAGAAGAGCAGAGGATTCACGCTCATCGAGCTGCTGATCGTGACGGTCGTGATCGTCACGCTCATGGGCATCGTCTTCCGCCTGGCGGGGTCGGGGGGCGAGTCCAAGGCGCGCGCGACGACGATTTCCCGCCTGCAGAAGCTGGCCAACGCGCTGAGCGGCTACTACGCCGCGTTCGGCAGCTATCCGCCCGTGCCGCTCCAGGGCCGCAGCCGCGACATCTACACGCCCGTGAACTACGGATACGGCGAGGTGGGCTACAGCATCCAGGGCGGATCGGGCGAGACTCGGAACACCGGCAGCCTCAACGCCTCGGGCGATGAAGGCAAGAGGATGAAGAAGCAGGTCGAGGCGGCGTGCCGCGCCCAGCCCGTTGCGGCGGGCTACCCGATCAACCCGAAGGGGCACGACAAGGAGGTCGTCAACGCGCTGCTGAAGGAATACAACTGGCCGAAAAGCTACCAGGTCATCGAAAACTACGGCGGATTCAACCGCGACAGCTCCGACTGGAGCGAGAACAACGTCTTCATGTTCGGCCTCATGTCGTTCCTCCTGCCCCGCTACCTGTTCATGCTGGACGGCGACAAGAACATCTACAGGGACCACGCCCTCGGCCCCTGGGAGTCGAACAACCGCCTGCCGTTCCTGCTCGACGGCACCCGCCCGAACGACTGGACGGTGGTGCAGGACGCGTTGTTGCTGGGGCCGGACAACATCAACCGGACGACCTCGCCCGACCCGACGATGCGCACGAAGATCGAGAGCCTGCCGTCCCAGGCGGTCTGCGCCAGGTGGATGCCGAACCTCGCGGGCATCGTGTCGACGCGCCCCATAGAAGCCGCCACGATTTTCTTCGGCGTGGACACGCGGTCGCCCAACGACTACGGCAACTCCCCCGGCACGTGGTTCGTCTTCAGCGAGAGAGGCTACGAGGGCGAACCGAGCTACGTCAACAACGTCAAGACCGTCCTGGACGGCTGGGGCAAGGACTTCTTCTACTATTCCCCCCCGCCCTACCAGAGCTACCAGCTCTGGTCGTCCGGGCCGAACAAGCTGACATTTCCGCCGTGGATGGACAAGCCGCAGGGCAAGGCCGAGGCGGACACGGTGAACGAATGGATCGCCGACGACATCAAGGTGGGAGACACCTAATGGAGAAAGGACCGAGAATGAAAAAGAGGCAGTCAGGCTTTACGCTCATCGAGATGATGGTGGTCGTCGCCATCATCGGCATTCTCGCCGCCGCGCTGTTCGGCGGGTTCTCCTACGTGTTGAAGTCCGCACAGAGGGCCAAGGCGACGGAGGCCGTGTCGAACGCGAAGACGGCGCTCGAGAGCCTCTACATGAAGCTCAAGAGGTGGCCGAAAGAGATTCTCGAAGCCCCGCAGCACGGGGGGTACCACGTGATGGACGATAAGGTCGCGATCGTGCTTTTCAAGTACGGGGTGCTCAACGTGGACTGCAAGGAGAAGGAGAACGACAAGGGGGAGAAGACCTACACGCTGCGCGGGACGGACAGGTGCGGCATCGTGGATCCGTGGGCCCAGGCCGTCCTCAAAGAAGCCAGGTACAAGGACGCGGGCGGTCAGACGCTTCTCTCAAAGCCCGTGTCGTCCGGCGGCAAGGTGCAAGACCACCGGCTCTACTTTGCGGTGGACAGGAACGACGACGGATTCGTCGACAAGTCCGAGGGCGCGCCGGTCGCCAGGGTGCGCGCCAAGGCGCTCACCTGGTGCGCGGGCGCCGACGGCGGTCTCAGCGACTGCAGCACCGACAAGCCGAAGAAGATGTCCGCCGACGGGCGTTCGGTCTCGAACTCCGACAACGTGTACAGCTGGCAGCGCGCGCAGGAGGTCAAATGAAGAAGGGCTTCACGATCGTCGAACTGCTGATGGTGGTCGCGATCCTCGCGGTCCTGCTCGGCATTGTCACGACGGCGGCCACGGCCTCCATCCGCCAGGCGCGCGAGCGGCGGACGCAGGCGGTCAAGCAGACGCTGCAGAACGGCATCGCCGCCTACCGGGCGCGGAAGGACGAATGGCCGGGCAAGCTGGAGAAATGGGCGGAGCAGGAGAACGACGGCACGCTCGGCTACCTGTCCAACGGCGACTACGACAAGGTCATGCAGGAGCTGCTCAAGATGTCGGCCGGCAAGGCGGCGAGGAACCGCGTGATGGATCCCGTGGGGCTGCTCGTCATGAGCGCCAGCATCGCCGACGGGAAGTCCGGCGGCATGGACTACCGCGCGGTGGCCACGAAAAACCACAAATACGCGAAGCGGATGTCCTCAAGCGAGATGACGGTCGTCTACCCGGACAAGGAGACCGGATACGCCTACCGGTACATCATCGAGTACAATGCGGAAAGCGACTCGGTCACCGTGATGACGCGGGGCGACTACACGTCGAAAAACGGCGGGGGCTGGACGGGAGGCGAAGTATGGCGCTGAAGCACGGGCAACGGGGCGGCCGGGCCGCGTTCACGCTCATCGAGCTGCTGGTCGTCATCGGCCTCATGGCCATGCTGGCGACGCTTTCCGTGGCGGGTTACGGCGCCGCGAGCCGCGGCATGGCCGACCGGGGCGTGATCCAGAACACGGCCGCAACCCTGCGCATCGCCCAGCAGACGTGCCAGCTCGAACGCGTGCCCACGAAGGTGCTCTTCTTCAACCAGCGCCTCCTCCGCGACAAGCACGACGAATCCTCCGAAGTCTACCAGGGGACGGCGATCGCCATCAAGCAGGCGGGGCGCATCTCGATCGATCCCAGGGCCGTGGGCGGGTTGCTGGTCGACGAATTCGCCGATTGGCATCAGTCCTACCCGATGTCGGGATCGGAAAACTCGCCGGGCATGCGGTTCTACCGCATGAGGCTGACCGACCAGCAGTCGGATTTCGAGAAATGCAGCGCGCTCGTCCAGCCATTCGTGACCCACTACCCCTTGGGCGACTACATGATCCAAGCCGGCACGAGAATCGACTACTGGTGCACCGAACACCGCAAGACGGCGAACGACAACCGGTCGCCGAACGCGCCGTCGTCGTATGTGCCGAACGGCAACAACTACGTGTGGGGGTTCAAGGTGAGCACGGCCGGGGGCAGCTCCGGGCTGGACGGGACGTCGTGGCATGCGGGCGATCCCTACGGCGTGGAGATCGCGCGGTTTGACCTGCCCGTCGGCTACATCTTCGGCACGAAGGCCCCGAGCGACAACAAGCTGGAGGCGGCATCCGTCAAGGAGGTGTCCTTCGATCCGCACGACCTCTCGCCCCGGCCGTCCCACGAGCCGGAGGTTTCCGCGATGCGCCCGAACGCGAGCGGAAGGCTTGTCCCGAAGAAAGTGGACACGGTCACGGAGCGCATGCTGAGGGACGACACGAACAACTGAGGCGACATCATGAAAAGATTCATCGCACAGATCCGCCGGGCGCGCGCAGCCTTCACGTTGATGGAGGTCAACCTCGCGATCTTCATCATGGCCGTGGGCGTGCTCGCGATGACGGCGCTTTATCCGCTCGGTTTCCGCGAAAGCCAGCAGTCGCGCGACGACGTGCGCGCGGCCGTCGTCGCCGACGAGGTGCTCGGCAAGCTGACGGCGATGCTGTCCTCGCGCAACATCGAGTGGAAGGACTGGAAGGCGGCCGTCGCGGACGCCGTCGAGAGGTCCAACACCGGCGGCGTCGGGAACGGCTGGCTCTCCTATTTCACGAAACACAGGCAGGATACGTTCGTCGTCCAGGACCGGGCCAGCGTGAACGGCCATGCGCGGCAGGTGTTCAACGCCCTCACGCGAGTCGCGTCCGGCGCCACCAAGGCGCCTTCCTGGAACCCCGACAGCAAGTACGCCCACGGACTCGTGGTGCAGTGGGGCAAGCGGGTCATCGCGGACGGGGCGGACAGGTGCGCCCCGCAAAACGACTACTCGCGCGTGTCGATCGGCTTCCGCCTGTCGCGCCGGGCGGGCGCGCTCATGGCCGCGCCGATCTACTACACGGAAATCCACTTTCAGGGCGACCAGAAGGAAATGGAACAATGACACGGCGAGTATCACAGAGCGGTTTCACCCTGATCGAGGTCTTGGTGGCGTCCATGCTGATGGGGATGCTCATCACGATTCTCACGATGGTGTTCAATTCGTCGTCCATCGCGTGGAGCACGGGCAAGGCGGGCGTGGCGGAAATGGACTCCGTGCGCAACAACATGGCCGCCGCGAGCATGGTGGCGGACAACGCCGTGCCGCGTGTGGACCTGGATGATTCGCAGGAATGGGGCCTTCTTGTGGGGCCCTGGGATAGAAACGGGGTCCTCCGCCAGCGGGCGGTCGTGAAGATAAAGGAGGACAACGTGGCCGGTCCGACCTGGGCCGCGATGCAGATGGATTCGCCGATTCGGCAGGCGAACGGGCAGACGGGGCCGGGCGGATGGGTGCGCGACAGCGGACGTTTCCTGTGGGCTTCCATCCAGCCGGGAAGCGTGCAGATCTCGGGCAGCGCGAAAGCCTACGCCGTCGGCGTCTGGTCCGTGGGGCCGGACGGCAAGGAGAACACCGGCGACGACATCAGCACCTGGCCGGATCTGGATTGAGGAGTGCGGCGATGAGAATGAACGGAAAAAGCGGTTTCACGATGATCGAGCTCATCACGGTCATCTCCATCCTCCTTCTGCTCATGGGGGCGATCACGACGTCCGTGACGGGGGCCCGCCGCCGGGCCATGACGCAGCAGGCGATTTCCGAGGCGCAGCAGCTGACCGACGCCATTCTCGCCTACGAGAACTTCTCGAAGGTCGGGCGGTCGTCGCCGCTTGAGACGAAGGCGACGGGCGACAGCTGGAAGATGGCGACCGAGTCCGACATGGCGTTCGTCCTGGGCAACGAGAAGAACCCGACCGGCCAGGATGGCAACGTGCCGGTGCTGTTCAACGGCGCGGTGAGCGGCGGCAGCATCCGCGATCCCTGGGGGCATCCGTACCGGTACCGCATCATGTCGACAACCGTGAAAACGGAGGACGACCATGACGGAAGCATGGGAGCGGCGTCTTTCGCGATCCCGAACATCAACCGCATTCCCGCGGACGAGGTGAACTGATGAAACGACATTCCCAAAATGGCAGCGCCCTCCTGATCGTCCTGGGCTTCCTGTCGTTCATGGTGGTGAGCGCCGTATCGTTCGCCATCTGGATGCGCACCGAGCGCCTGCCCTCAAGCGCGCTCCGCCGCACCGTCGCGAACCGCTACCTCGTGAAGGCGGCGCTCGCGCAGGCGATGAGCCGCGTGGACGACGCCGTCCGCTCGCACGCCTTCCCGGGCGCCTGGTACACGAACGAGGAAAACACGGTGTACCACGACAAGAACAACCGCGCCTACGACTGGTGGGAGTCGCGCGTGTTCATGCCGCCGGATCCCGAGGGCGCGAAGAAGCCCGATTCGTCCGGGATTGATTTCCCCCGCTACGCGCCCGCCACGAAGACCGTCTCCGTGCTGAACCTTGAGGCGCTGGGTTACCTGCCGCCCGCCATCGCCAACGACGTGCGCCTGCTTTCCCGGTCGTCTTGGGCGGCCAAGTGGGAGTACTTCAACTTCGACGCGGGGCGCTACGCCTTCTGCGCGGTGAACGTGTCGGATTTCCTCGACATCAACAAGATCGCGGCCGATTCTCCGCGCACGTCCGCCGCCGCGGCGCATCCCCTTTCGGCGGGGAGCAAGCCGCCGGCGTCCCGTTTCTCGCTTGCATACCTCTTTCGGAACTCGACCTCGTCGTCAAGCGACAATTTTGCCAGTGCCAGCCGCATGGACCGATTTGACGAGCTCGTCCACAATCCGCCCGGGCAATGGTCTACTTCGCAACTCGTCTCCCTGATGGACTACAACCTCGTGATCGGCTCGGAGAGGCTGGGGCACATCTGGTCGCCATTCGCCGATTTGGCCAGCGGGGCCAACAACACGCGCTTTTTCTACGAGGCGTCAAGCCAGAGTTCACCGTATGTCAGGGGGGCGGAACGCCAGCCGTTCGTGACGGGTTCCTGGTTCCCGTCCGGCGAATACCTGAAAAGCGACGGCTCCGCCAACACGCCGCTGGACATCTCCCAGGCCCGGAGCGCGCCGTTCATGCCCGGGTTGCTGGAGAACGAAAGCGCGAATCTCATGACGGTCTTCTCCGGTGCGAGCAATCAGGAGTTCTGGAAGACGATGTACCAGAACGGCCACGCCTTCTGCATGCTGGATCCGTTTACGCTGTTCGACTACCTCGACAAGAACGACGTGCCCCTCTCGCTTGCCATGCCGTGCGCGGAGCGCGTGCCCATGATCACCGCCCTTGCCCCCATGCCACTCCCCGCGAACATCGTGGAGTTCACGCCGATGACGCAAGTTGGCACTCCGCAAATCACGGCTACCGACTGGCGCGAAACAAGTGAAGTCAATATCAAGGTCAACGCCGTCGGCATGGCGTTGAAGTCCACGATCCTGTTCCCGTTCAATGACGGAGGGGGGAACGGAAAGCGCGTGAACAAGCCGTGTACGGCGCAGGCGTTTGCGCGCCTTGTCTTCGTGGCCGGTGCCGCAGGCGGCGCGGGCGGCGCCTCAACCACCGTTTCGTTGCGCAACAACGAGTTCGCGAAGAATTTCCGGCCGTTGAGCGACGCGGAATGGACGGCCACCGTCTCCAAGGACGATCAGTTCAAGCTGACGGCGGGTTCTAGTTCGGGCGTTCTCTCGCACACGCCGGCCGATAACTGCCTGCTGATCACCCTGCCGGCGCAGGATGTGTCGTGGACGCCTCCGGCGAACATACAGGACGAGCGAGACAGCTGGCACGACACGTTGTTGCGTTTCCAGGACGTCGACTCTGGCATTCGGAATGATGGCGTCCCGATTCTCCGCAAGGTGGACGTATATAACGTCGTGCCGGCAACTACCCCAGGTGGACAGCCCACGAGAGGCGCACTTATTGATTCTTACTATCAGGTCTTGCTCAATCCGTTTGACGCAAATGGCACCGTTATTGATGTTGTATCTGAAAGCCAGGGCGCGGGAGATGGAATTCCCGCCGCGGCTTTCACCGCACTTGCTTCCAAGTACACGATCCAGCCCTATCTCGTGACATGGGCGCGCGTGACGCAGGATACGCCGGATGGGAAGAAGACCGTTGACATGGTGCCCGCCACGTATGAGGACGACAAGGCCTTCAACAACATCGACAACACGTCATTTCCCGATCTGCCCGACATTAACAATCCCTTGGGCAACACCCCTCCCGCACAGCCAACCCAGCACGCCATGCCCATCATGCGTTTCCAGAACACCATGTCGTTCACATACGCCGACGCGAGCACGGCGACGGCTCCCACGGCGGGAAATTGGGATTACAGGTCATGCTATGCGGTCGATCCTCGCTACAACTGGGCGCCCGAGAACTGGTGGTTTGACACGTCCGACGACAACCCTTCGGGGCAGAAGTGGTTTGAAGCCGTTTTCGGCCAGGTTGGGGCTGATCCGGAGGTGAGAAGGCAGAGCCAGAACGTCATCCTCAACAAGCTGGTGGCGGAAGAATTTCAGAACAGCGACTACGACCGCGGCGACCGTGCAAACGACCCGTTCCTGTTCGTCTCGAACCTCGGCTATCTCCAGTCCGTCGGCGAGCTGGCGTTTCTGCCGCACCTTTCCAACATGCGCGAGGACGGTTATCCGATAAGCGTGTTGGGAGATACAAGGCAGGTCGTGGAAACCGGCGGCGGAACGGGCAGTCTCTACAACGGCGACCCGCGCGTGATCGACAAAACCGCACCCGACCAGGCAGTTCTCGCGACGATGCCGTGCGCGCTTGCCGCCTGGAAATCCTACCAGAACTACCGGACGAATCCGCAAAACAATGCGTTTGAGTTCGGTGCCAACCTGTATCGTCGCGGTCTCGTCAACGGTTCGCAGGGCTTTTACGTGAATCCGTTCACGCAGAGCCAGGAGGTGATGCTCGCCGCGCTCGCGAACACGCCGCTGAACTACTGGCTGGCCGGCACGAACCATCTCTGGAAGACGGAGACGACGAGCGGATATCGGGAGCCGACCTCGTTCAACGACTACAACAGCAAGAAACTCATCCTCAACGACAACGTTTCCCAAAGCGAGGGCGTGCATTTCAAAGGGGAAGACGTCAACAAAGTCGCCACGTTCCTGCGCCGTCGGTTTGAGGATTTGGCCGCCATGATCGAGATGCCCAACATCGGGGGCGGCGATGACGAGTCGATGGGATTTGAGCTGTATGCATGCCAGAACGTGTGGGCAGACATGTTCGACGCCCTGGACTGGAGCGGCGCGCTTGACTGCACGGTCGAAGAGGTCTACGACGATCTGGTGCATTACTACAATTCGGGAGATGCCAACAACAACAACTACCGGCAGATGTACACGCAGGGAAGCGGGAACGGTTACCCGTCCCTCAATCATTACGTGCGGGGCGGCGGGAAGAAGACCGCCCGGACGGGCATCCGCTTGAACAAGAACAGGGCCGTGCACAAGGAGGACTTTGGCTTGAAGGCCGATCCGCTCCGCGCACAGTATACGGGCAACACAAGCGGTACGGCGTGCTACAGGGATTTCTTCGACGTCGACCGGATGTTCCTCCACAGCTACTGGCGCGACTGCTTTGCGAACAAGCAGCAGCTCTTCCTGATCTTCGTGCGTGCGGAGTCCACGGCCCTCGGCGGCGCGGGCGAGGGCACGCCGGCCCAGCAG
>JAFRSR010000425.1 GCA_017427485.1 Kiritimatiellia bacterium | reverse complement strand
GAGCAGAACAGCATTACGAGCGCGATCATCGTGTCGATGTTCCGGAAGCCGTAGGCGACTCTGATGAGCAGCTTTATCTTGTTGTTCAACGCCTCAATCCTGGCGTTGCTGACGTGATAGCGGATTGCATTGATGATGTGCTCGCGGTGGCGCCTTATCTTGCGCTGCAGCTCGACGAACGCGGGGATGCGGCATCTTTGCGCGCGTGCGGTCCACCTGTCTATGGCCGCCGCCGCCTCGTCCGCGTCGGTCATCTTGAAGATGAGCCGCAGCTGCTCCTTCATGGCGTGGGCGCGGCTCAGCGCGCCGTCTCCGGCCTGGATCACGGCGAGCCGTTCCTGCTGGCCGGGAGTGAGGTTCTCCGGGTTCTTGCCGAGCGCGTATTTCGAGTGCTTGATGCCGTTCGCAGCCTGCTTCGCCGCCCTGCGGGCCTCCTTGGCCTCCCTGTCCCCGTTCTTCGGCTTCCCCATCCCCCGCCACTTCTCCAGCGCGCGCCGCCAGGCCTCGATCCTGACCGCGTCCAGCGCGGCGTTGGCCCACTCGACGGCGTGGAACGGGTCGAGGCATCTCTTCGCGTCGGGGCAGTGCTCCGCGCACGAGTCGGTTATCCACCGCGCGCCGTCGCCCGTGACGACCTCGATCGACGCCCGCTGCTCCGGCGTCAGCTCCTTGAAGAACTTGTCGACGACCTCCTTGCCGTGGCCCTCGCAGGCCCATATCACCGTGTTCGTCTCGTGGTTCACGACGGTGGTGATGTAGCTGTGCCCCTTCCTGTAGCTCGTCTCGTCGATCCCGATCTTCCTCAGGCCGTCGAAGCGCTTCCCGACGTCCGGCTCGAGGTCGCGCCACACGAGCTCCACGAGCCGCCCGACGGTCTTCCAGTCGATGTCCAGCCGCTCGGCCACGCGGCTCCTGCTGAGGCCGCACTTGACCATCCACGCCGCCGAGTAGGCGAGGTCCAGCGTGAACCTCGAGCTGGGCTTCGCCCACGGCACGCCCGCCGTCAGCACGCCGTGCCCGGGGCAGCAGACCCGCGGCACCCGCGAGCCGACCACGACCCTGACGGGGCCGAAGTCCATGCCGCGCCAGAAGGCCTCGCCGCAGACGTAGTCGTGCACGGGGCACTTGCGCCCGCACACGGGGCACCGCCACTTGTCGCGCTTGTACAGGCGCACGTGTACGACCAGCGTCTTCGCGCCACCCTCGTGCTCCCTCAGGTCAAAGCCGGCCTGGCTAAACAGTTGTCAAGAACCGTTGAAACCCGCCGCCGTTTGTGGTACAATACCCGCCGTCATGCAGATACCATACACATACTGGAAGTCGGACGATGGCTGGTACGTCGGCTATTGGAATGACTACCCCGAACATTCCACGCAGGGGAAGACGCTGCGGGAGCTGCAGCGTATGCTTCGATCATTGCGCGGCGACATAGACGCGATGATAGCCGACGGCACGTGGTCCGAGGCTCCGCTATCCGTCGGCGCGATGGAGTACGCATGAAACGCCGTGTCCTTCTGCGCCGCATTGCCGAGGAAGGCGCGGCGTTGGCGCGTCACGGCTCCGATCACGACTGGTACCGCAACGTGATAACAGGCAATATGGCCGCAGTTCCGCGCCACCGAGAGATAAACGAGAACACGGCCCGCGAAATAATCCGCCGCCTTTCCGCGCCCACGCCGCCGGAAGGCTGAAACGACAAGGAGAAACGACAGATGCCCGCAACGCTTGAAAGGACATTCACCATCGACCGCGACCTCGTGCGCCGCGCGAACCGCAAGCTCCGCCGCTACGGCACGGACTTGAACGGTCTCCTGTCGATCGTCGTCTCCTCGCGTGGCTTGCCGTTCCTGCCAGAACCGTTGTCCCTCGAGTTCGTCGTGGACGGCAAGGCGAAGCGTCCGCGCCGCAGCGCGAGGCTTGCGCCCATCGTCCAGTATGCCGACGGGTTGTTCTCGACGAGCCTGGAAGCCATCGGCCTTGACGCCTTCGCAGAGACGCGGGAGGAGCTCGGCGCCGAAGTGAAGCGCCAGCTCGAGATGCTCTGGAAGGAATACGCGCTTGCCGACGACGCCGCGCTCACGGAATCCGCGCGCAAGATCAAGCGGAACCTCCTGGAATCGTTCGAGGACGCATCCCATGCCTAGGCCCCGCCGAGCCGTCATGTCTACGCTCCGTCGCAAGGGCTTGTCCGAGGCGGAAGGGGATCACACCTACTACATCTACTTCACGCTTGACGGCCGGAAGACCGTGGCCAAGACGAAGGTGAGCCATTCCGGCAAGGACATCAGCGATCCCGTGCTCGGCATGATGGCGCGCCAGTGCAAGCTGGCCGGTCCCAAGTTCTACGATCTTGTAGACTGCCCGCTGTCCCGCGAGTCGTACGAGCAGATACTGAAGGACCAGGGCTTCGCATGACAGATTTCCCGACGGCACCCGCCGCTGGGGCAACGAAACAAACAACGAAAACCACCCGAAAAGCCTTTAGGGCAATCTTTAGGGCACATGGCTGAAAATGGAAAAACCGCGACCTTGGACGTGCGACGAAAGCCTTTAAAAACGGGCCTCCGCTGCATTCGGCCTTTTGCCGCAACCCCCTCGGAACCCCTTGGGGTGCAAAAGGTCAGGGGTTCAAATCCCCTCGGTCCGACCATTGTAATATGACCGATTGGACGTCATGGGTGTTGGCGAGCTCGGTGCTGCTCGCGCTCTACGACATCGCGAAGAAGGCGAGCGTCAGCGCGAATGCCGTGCTGCCCGTCTTGCTCACGTCGACGTCATTCGGCTTCGCCGCGTATTCCGCGGGGCTTTTCGCAACCGGTCACTTTTGCGCGCTCAATGAGATCTCCGGCGCGACGCTTTCGCTCGGGCTCGTCAAGAGCGTGATTGTCGGCACGTCGTGGGTGTTCACGTTCTGCGCGCTGCGGACGCTGCCGATCACCATCGCGACGCCGATCCGCGCCTCCTCGCCGGCCCTCGTGCTGCTGATCGCCATTCCGCTGTACGGCGAGATGCCGTCCGTGCTGCAGGGCGTCGGCATGGCCGCCGTGTTCGCCGGCTACTTCGCCTTCTCGTGGGCCGGGCGGCACGAGGGCATCGACTTCTTCCGGAACCGCGCCGTGTGGTACGCAATCGCCGGCGCGGTGTGCTCCGCCGTGTCGTCCATCTGGGACAAATACGTATTCCAGGTGCGCGCCCTGCCGGTGGAGCAGTTGCAGCTCGTGTTCCAGGCCGGCCTGGTGGCGTTCTACGCGCTGGCCCTCGCGGCGTCGCGCGCACTGCGCCTCGGGCGCGACGCGTTCGAGTGGCGCTGGACGATCCCGCTCGTCGGCATCTTGCTCGCGGGCGCGGACTGGCTTTACTTCAAGGGTCTCGCCTATCCTGGCGCGCCGATCTCCGCCGCCTCGCTGATGCGCCGCTTCTCGGTCGTGCTGACGTTCCTGCTCGGGGCGCGGTTCTTCCATGAGACGAACCTGCTGCGCAAGGGAATCGCCCTCGCGGCCATCGTCGCCGGCGTGACTCTTCTGTGCCTTACACGCTGAGAAAAATGGCAATTTTGCCAATGTGTGAAAATTGGTTTGCCGTTTAGTACGGCGAAGTCACCGTTACCCCTTCTTCAAAGATCGTCTCGGGGTCAATGTCTACGCATTTGCGATCATTGCGGCCACCGGCAACATCAAATGCGAGCGTTCCGTTCATTACGGTCATGGTAGAGAGGAACGTCTTGCGATTGCGCAGTGGACGAAAGACCGGACCACAGTCAGGTTTAAGCAAATAAGCCATGTCAAAGCGTTTGACGTGACCTGTGGTGAAATAACAGTCCACCTTGCGTCCAGTTGCCGGCTTTACCATGCAAATGTCATGAAGCATTGTTTCCTCCCTTCAGTCAATCGTCCAGTCAATCCATTTGGGCTCTTTGCCTTGACGCACAAGATTCCAATCTGCAAGCAGCTCTTTCGTATGTGAAACACACCAACCGAGAACACGGTGCAACAACACCCGCGGAAGGACACCTTCAATGACCACAGCATCGCGAATGGAAACAAGGGCAATTGTTTTCTTCCCCCGGACCACATGAAAATTCGGAGGGTTATGGTCGCTGTAGTTGATGGCGATCTTAATCTTTCCCTTTTTGCTTTCAGAGATTGTTGGCATTGTCTAAAATTTCCTTTGCAAATAGTATAACATATTTCGGTTTTCCCATGGCGCGGGAAAAATGATATAATTCCGCTCGTTCCGTATCATGGCCAGGATTGACAAGAAATCATCCAACGATGAGAAGGTGGTGTTTTTCCGCTCTCTGTTCAGCGGGCGTGGAGATGTTTTCGCCAAGCGTTATGATAACGCCAAGACGGGCAAGAAGGGGTATTCCCCTTATTGCGAGAATCAGTGGATGCGCGGGTTGTGCGGCTTGATGCATGGTGTGAAGTGTTCCGATTGTCCCAATCGAAAGTTGAAACCCGTTTCGGATGAAGTAATCAGATGGCATCTGCGCGGAAAGGATGGTGGCTTGAAGCCATTTGAGATGGGCGCATATCCGATGGCAAAAGACGAAACAGTTTCTTTTGCCGTCATTGACTTTGACGAGTCGTCTTGTCGGAGGGATGCTTTGTGCGTGGTTCGGAAAAATCGCGAGTTGGGCATTCCTGTCGCATTGGAGCGATCAAGGTCGGGGAAAGGCGCGCACGTCTGGTTCTTTTTCGCGGAAAGCATCAGCGCGCGGATGGTCCGCGCTGCGTTGTCCTACATCATCACCTTGACTTTGGAGGCGCACCCGGAAATCAGCCTCGATTCATACGATCGCATTATACCGAGTCAGGCGACGCTGCCCAAGGGTGGTTTCGGCAACCTTGTCGCCCTCCCTCTTCAGTTTGAGGCGCGCAAGCTTGGGAACAGCTGTTTCGTCAACGATGATTGGGTGCCGTATGACGATCAATGGGCATTTCTTTCTTCGGTTCGTCGACTGTCCAAGGCGGAGCTCGCCGCGCTTGTGGCGCGCGCCAAGTCCGAAAACCGTTCGTTGGTTGAAATGGGTAATGCTGCGCGGGACGAAGAGAAGCCATGGACGTTCTTTCTTCCGTTATGGTCCACCTTGACACCAGGGGACAGTCCATCGCCGATCGCCGAGACACCAATTGAAGTAGTGCTTGCCAACCGCATTTATGTTTCCCAGGAAGGTTTGACCGACGAGTTGCGGAGTCGTCTGATCAGGAGCGCGTCATTTACCAATCCCGAATTCTACGAGGCGGAACGCATGCGGTTTTCCGTGTACGGCAAGCCGCGCATCATATCCCGCGCACTGAATGGCGGCAAGTATCTTGAAATGCCGAGGGGGTGCCTTGATTCCGCGGTCCAGATCTTGAAAGACGGCGGATTACGTGCGGAGATTGTCGACAAGCGTTATGGCGGCGTCCCGCTGCAAGTAGAGTTCCACGGCGAACTAAGACCGGAGCAGAAAGCTGCCGTTGCAGATGTCGTGAAGCATGATACGGGCATACTCGCCGCCGGAACGGCCTTTGGCAAGACGGTTGTCGCAATCGCTGTAATTGCGCAGCGAAAGACCAACACGCTCATCCTCGTGAATCGCCGCCAACTTCAAGCGCAGTGGGTTGCTAAGATCGCGTCATTTCTCGATGTCCTCGAAAAGGACATTGGTAAGATCGGCGGCGGTTCCGGTCGGTGGACAGGGAAGATTGACGTCGCGTTGATGCAAAGTCTTTGCCGCAAGGGCGTTGTCGATCCTCGTGTGAAAGAGTACGGACAGATAATCGTCGATGAGTGTCATTCTGTGGCTGCGGAATCGTTTGAGGCCATTGTTGATGCCGCGCCTTGCCGATACGTACTGGGGTTGTCGGCGACCGTCATGCGCAAGGATGGACACGATCCGCTCATCATGATGCAACTTGGCCCAATCCGCCATCATGTCGATGCCAAACTCCTCAGTCGCCGCGAGCCTTTTGCGCATGTTGTCCATGTCAGGCAGACAGGTTTTCGCATGAAGATAGAACTTGCTGAGAACGACGGCCATTTCGACTACGATGGGATGTTGAAGGAGATGATCGCCGATTCCCAACGTAACCGTCTTATTGCCGATGACGTGGCCGCTGCGGTAAAAGAGGGACGTTCGCCCGTCATCCTCAGCGAGCGCAGGGAGCACGTCGCCGTATTCGAGGCTCTTTTGGATGGACGCGTAAAGAACGTAGTCTCTCTTACCGGCGGCATGGGGATGAAGGCAACACGGGAGCGGAAGGAAGGACTTGCCTCGATAGGCGATAGTGAGGAACGTGTCATCATTGCGACAGGTTCGTATCTTGGCGAGGGTTTCGACGATTCACGACTGGACACGCTTTTCCTGGCAACGCCGATATCATGGAAAGGGCGAATTACGCAATATGCGGGACGGCTCCACCGCCTTCACGACGGGAAGCGTGAAGTGCGCATCTACGACTATCTTGATTCCAATGTCGCCGTTTGCCAGAAGATGTTTGAGAAGCGGAGGGCAGGCTATCAGGCGATTGGCTATACGATGATGGTACCCCTGGGAGCAACAGAGGGGTGGCCGGTGGAAGTGCGTCTTCCGGTGGAGCCCAAGTGGAAGGAACGTTTTTCCGACAGCGTGAGGCGTCTGTGCCGGGACGGCGTGGATGTCGCACTCGCCGACCTGTTTCTTCGGGCGACATTGGCGATTCTAGGAGGCGATGCTGACGAGCCCGTCAAGCTAAGCCCGAAAGAATCCGCCCGACGATTCCTTTTTGCGCGGCTTGACTCGCTTGACGGCTATAAGGGAATGTTCGCGCAGAATAGCCGTCTGCCGATACCTTGTGGCACGAATCCTTATCTTGAAGTGGACATTTGGTCTGAAAGGAACAGACTGGCGATCATGTTGGACACCTCTGAATCCATGTCTGACATTTCGCTCTACCGCCTCGCCAGACGCGAAGATGCGCTTCTACAGAGAAACGGTTATCGAATCCTCCGCTTCCTTGCAGAAGATGTCTGCGAACGACTCGACGCTGTTCTTGGCGAGATAGAGATGTGTTGCTCTCCAATGCCGAATCGGACAACCTGAAACGGTTTTGTCGTTTTCGATTAATTTGCGGATATGATGCGGTTCGGGAGCATTAAAATGATATAATATTCGCGTTCAGAAGCGTCAAAAAGGCTTTGATTGTTGAAAGGTTGCGGTCAATGATAAAAAAGATACGATGTCCATATTTCGAGCTCAACGATCTGGAGCGCGCATATCACGACAAGGAGTGGGGGACGCCGTGCCGGAACGACCGCAAGCTGTTCGAGTACCTGATGTACGAGGTGTTGCAGTGCGGCCTGAGCTGGGACACGATCATCCAAAAGCGCGCGGCGTTCCGCGTCGCGTTCGAGCGGTTTGACTTTGAGAAGATCGCCCGCTACGGCGAACGCGACATCGCACGCATCCTCGCCGTTCCGGGCATGATCCGCTCGCGGCGCAAGATCGAGGCCATCATCCACGACGCGCAGCGCTTCATCGCGCTGCGTCGCGAATGCGGCACGTTTTCGAAGTGGCTCTGGGCGTTCACGGATGGAAAGACGCTGCACAATCCCGACAACGCGAAGTCCGACGACTGGACCGCGCCCGCGCGTACGGAGCTTTCGGATCGTATCGCCGCCGAACTCAAGGCGCGCGGCTTCAAGTTCCTCGGCTCGGTGACAATCTATGCGTTTATGCAGTCCGTCGGTCTCGTCAACGACCATGCCCGTTTCTGCTTCCGCTACAAGGAACTGCGCAAAGGACATGGCGTGGCAAAGTGAGAATACGGATTTGTAATTAATCTGAAGAAGTTTTCAGCATTATGACTGTCAACGCGAAAAGAATTGACCTTAAAAGGAACGGCAAAAATGGCTACAACGGCAGGTAGGTTGTTTCAGGTTGACGGCACGAAATGCCTGAAGTGCGGCTTGTGCGTCCAAGACTGTGCCTTCGGAGCGTTGAGGATGGACGGTTCTCGCACGCCGGTGATGGCGAAACCGGATGCATGCATGCGCTGCCAGCATTGTCTGGCCGTTTGCCCGGCGGGTGCCGTGACGTTCGACGGAATTGCACCTGAACAGTGCATATCCACCAACGGACTTGAATTGCCGGGCTTCGACGCTGCCGTCAACTGGCTGAGGGCGCGCCGATCGATGCGCCGTTTCGCAAAGGAGGACGTTGACCGCGAAACGCTTGACCGGGTGCTGCGCGTCCTTGGTAACGCGCCTACGGGGTGCAATGCGCGGTCGCTCACGTTCACGTGCTTGCCGACGCGGAAGGCGATGGAGCGGTTCAAGGAAGCGTTCATAACGACGCTGGAGCGCCACCGCGACGGCAGCAGGCTGCTTCCCCGCTGGCTTGCCGTGCCGGCGATAAGGCTTCGCAATGGCGTCGGGGACATCTTCTTCCGCAACGCATCTGGCATGCTCGTCGTATCGACGGACGAAACGAACGCGGCGGTGACGACGCCCCGCGAGGACGTGACAATCGCGTGCGCGCATTTTGAACTGCTGGCCAACGCGGCTGGAATCGCCACATGCTGGTGCGGTTTCCTCGGACTCATCCAGAAAGAAGTGCCGGAGATACTGGAGCGCACGCTCGGACTTCGCCGCACGGCACCGTTTTACGCAGTGCTCTTCGGCAAGGCGGCCGTCCGATACGCGCGCGGCGTACGACGTGACGCATACGCCCGGACAATCTACTGGGAGAAACCATGAAAAAGAACGGTGGTTAAACCTGAAGTGACAGCTACACCGGGCGCGACAAGCCCATTGCCGAAGGTCTATCATCGATGAGCCAAGCAGTATGAGAATCGTTAACCTGATCGAGAATACGCCAGGGGCGGAGGGATGTGTCCCTGCGCATGGGCTGGCGTTTTATGTCGAGACCGCCGCGCATAGGATTCTCGTCGATGCGGGGCCGTCGGACGAGACGCTCCGCAACGCCGAACGGTTGGGTGTTGATCTGCGTATGGTTGATGTGGCCATCTTGAGCCACGGGCACTACGACCATTCGGGCGGTCTTCTTGCTTTTGCCGAGTTGAATCCGACGGCGGCCATTTACATGCAGCGCAGCGCCGGGGGCGAATACTACGCCTTCGACGGCCCCGAGAAGGGCTATCGCTACATTGGCATCGAAAAGTCCATTCTCTCGCTTCGCCAGGTGCGGCTTCTCGACGGCGATACGCGGATCGACGACGAGATCGCGGTGTTCACGATGGAGAGGCGCAATCATCCGCTCCCCTCAACGAACAAGCGCATCATGAAGAAAGAGGGGGAGGGTTATGTGCAGGATGATTTCGTCCACGAGCAGAGCCTGTATGTCCGTTGCGCCGGCGCGAGCGCCGTGATCTCGGGATGCGCGCATAGTGGCGTCCTCAACATCTTGGATGAGTTTGTCCGGAAGTTCGGTCGCGAGAATCTCCCGCAAGTTGTTGTTAGTGGCTTCCATCTGATGCGGAAGACGGGTTATGACGGCACGGATATTCGCGAGCAGGAGGAGATCGCGCGGCGGCTCATGGACTATCCGTGCCGATTCTACACCTGCCACTGCACCGGCGTGGAGCCTTTTGCGCGCATGAAGGAGATCATGGGCGAGAGACTTGAATACATTCATACAGGAGGAAAGATCGATGAGCGTTGAACAGAATGAATGAGAAAAGTTCATCGGACGCGAGTTCAGGCACTTCAAGGGCGCGACGGAAGGACGATGAAGCGGTTTGAACTAATTTGAAGAAGATTCGGCATTTTGCCAGAAAATATGATATAATCTTTCTCGTTCGTGAATGGAAACACTAAAGACCGCGCTCCGTTCGTGAATGGAAACACTAACAGGGCAATGGAATGGACGAAGAATTGTCGAGAATGCGGCTGATTTCAAATCGGCTGATTGACGAAACGCCGACGGCGTTTCATCGATATCTTTTCCCGTCGATAGATTGGGAGAATCGCTTGGTTTGCGTCAAGGGTGCAAGGGGAACGGGCAAGACAACGATTTTGCGCCAAAGCGTCAAAGAGCGTTTTGGCCTTGATGCGCGCGCATTTTACGTTTCGTTCGACCATTACTGGTTCAAGACGCATTCGCCACTCGAGTTCGTCGAAGAAGTCCATAAGCAGGGGGTGACACATCTCTTTATCGACGAAGTCCACCACTTCGAGCATTGGCAGACGATCATCAAGAACATCACTGATTTCTATTCCGGGATGAACGTGGTGTACAGCGGTTCATCCATCTTGAAAATGGACAACCGCGAGGGCGACCTTTCGCGACGTCAGATGTCCTACAACCTGAACGGTCTCTCTTTCAGGGAGTTTCTCGCATACGAAGGTGTTTTGGATCCTTCTCCGCTCACGCTTGAAGAGCTGTTGCGGGGGCATGTCGAAATCGCCATGGAGCTTGTGAAGAATATTCGCCCCATTCCGCTTTTTGAGCGCTACTTGAAGACCGGCTACTATCCGTTCTACAAGACGGAGCATTCGGGCTACTACGAACGTGTGGTGGAAACAATTGACAAGGTGCTGGATAGCGACTATCCGGCGGTTGAGGACGTGACGCCAGCCACGATAAGAAAGACAAAGAAGATGCTGATGGTGCTTGCCGCGAGTTGTCCGCAGCAGCCGAACATGTCGGCGTTGTATCGCGAACTTGAGACCGACAGGAACCAGGGTCTCAAGATGCTTTCGGTGCTGGAACGCGCCGGACTTCTTGCGCTTGTGCCATCTGGCAAGGACACGTTGAAGAACCTCTCGCGTCCCGAGAAGATATTCTGCGACAATCCGAACATCATGCACGCGCTTGTCTCTCGCGCCAATGAAGGGACGATACGCGAGACGTTCTTCGTGAACCAGCTTCGCTCGGCGGGGCATGAGGTCGTCTGCGCGGAGAAAGGCGACTTCCTGGTCGACGGGCGCTATCTTTTCGAGGTGGGCGGCCCCGGCAAGGGCTTCTCGCAGATCAAGGACATTCCTGACAGCTTTATTGCCGCCGACGACATCGAAACCGGTTTCGGCAACAAGATACCGCTCTGGCTGTTCGGGTTCTTGTATTGAGGAAGATGGTGGCTGTGATGAAGATTGAAGAATTGATTGACGGAGGGGAGCAGACGGCGCAGAGTGTGCGGTCTGTCCTAAACATCCTTTTGGAATCCCCGTACTTCTACAAGACGGACGATGAGCGGCAGTTTCTTGTTCTGGTGCGGTACAAGCGCGCATTCGAAGCATTCTTCGACAAGTTCTTCGGATGGTCACTTGTGATGGATGCGAAATGCGCCAGGCTCTACAAGCCGAAGTGGTTCAATGAGAAGATCACGTTGCCGAACCGCGACATGTTCACCTTCACGAAGCGCGACGATTGCATGCTGTTCCTGCTTGTCCTTGAATTCTTTGAGCGCGAATGTCGCGAACAGGGAGTGACGGCGGATGACCGCGAGAACCTGCGCTTTCGTTTCGGCGACTTGCTGGAATATGCGGCAGCGCGCTTCCGGGCGCTCATGTCCGGGAAAGAGGAGAACTACACTGACGAGCGCGTGCGGCAGATTCTGAAGGGTATCATGCCGCAGCTGGAGAAGTACCGTTTTCTGCGCAAGGTCAAGCCTTCCGCCGATGACAGCGTGAGCGAGTCCGAGACGATCTTCGAGTGTCTTCCTGCAATGTGGCACTATCAGGCGGCTCAACTCGCCCAGAACATAGGCGCAGACGGAAAGGTGGGCGTAGAATGAAGCCGCGCGAGATGTATCGGATCACAGCCGTGAGGCTGGTGGAGTTCCACAACCTCGGAACGACGACGATTGAAATCCCTGAAGGCGGACATCTGTTCCTTCTTGGTGACAATGGTTCGGGCAAAACGACGATTCTCGACGCAATCCATCTTGTGTTGACCGCTGGACGCGAAATGGAGTTCAACTCTGCCGCGCGCGTCGCAGGCGCGAAGGATTCCGGCGGACGCACCATCCAGGGCATCGTGCTTCGGTACAACGCCGTCACGGGCAAGACCGTCCGCGAGGCCGGTATCACGTATGCCGCCGTTGAACTGCGTTCAGACGCGGGGAGGGTCTGCTCGCTCGCGATCGGGCTTTCCGCAAGCGGCATGGACGTTGCCTACGAACGGTGGGGCGGCATCGCGTCCGTGCCGGTTAAAGAACTGCCGATAATGATTCCTGGTACGGGCGAACATTCTGGAAAGATGCGTCCAGCATCGCAGGGCGAGTTCAAGACCGGCATGGCATCACTAACGGGCGGGAAGTACTATGCCCACATCAACGACTACGCAGACGCAGTGGGGGTACGGCTCTTTGGCGGCGAGGCGAAGTACGCTGACGTCTGCAAACTTCTCAGAACCGGCAAGGCGTACCGCGAGATTGCCGCGCGCGCCGCGAATTACGACGACCTCTTCCGGCAGCTTCTGGAGGATCCGAGCCGAGACACGTTCGAGCCGCTTCTGAAGGGATTGCGGGAAATCGAGGAGAGCAAAGGGAAACTCGATCAGATTGACGAGCGGGCTACATATCTTGACGAACTGAGGCACGAGTCCGAGCGTCTTGAAAAACTTAGGCTAAAGGCGGATGTCACATCTTGGTGCGAGGAGTCGCGCAAGCGTGCGGAGGCCGAGCGTACGGTGCAATCTCTGTCCGAGGCGGAGTCTCGCGAGAGGGTCGCGCTTGCAGCTGCCGAAAGCGAATGTGCGACGCTCAAGGGCGAGGCCGCGAGGTTGCGGGAACGTCTGGCGGAACTCCGCGCAAAGGACAAGACAGGCCTCATTGACCGCGAGAAGGCGTCCGCACAGCGCTTCACGGAGGCGAATCGCAAGGCAGTAGAGGCGGAGCGTGTCTATGCCGAGATGCGACGTATGGCGGACGCCGCTGAGAAGGCGGAGCGGGATGCACGTGCGAAACGTAGCGTGGTGCTCAGGAAATGCGCGGACGACATCATTACCGCAGGAAAGTCGGCGAACTTCGCCGTTGGCGGAATTGCAGATGCGCTGTATGGAGCGGCGGCTGTGGACAGCCGCCCTCCCGCAGGGGATTTCTCTGATTTGTTCGCCGAAGTTCGCTCCAAGGTTGCCGTCGAACGCGAGGCGCGTTCGGATGCGGCATTTCATGCACGTGCGGAGGCTGAGGCGGCAACGCGCGAAACGGATGCGCGGCGTGCAGAACTGGCTGCGATTCGTGCGCGTGGCGAGAACTTTCCGGGGGTGGCGGGATTTGAGGAGGTACGCGCGGAGATTCGTTCGCAGATGCTCGGGGCGCGTCCTGTCTATGAACTGGTGGAGCCGGCCTCCGGGTGTGACGCACGGCATCTGGCGCTCTTGGAGCGACTTGTCGGCGACGAGTTCCTGGCGACATGGCTTGTAAGTCCCGAAGAGGCCGATCAGGTGCGGCGGATTGCGTGGGCGGCAACAACAAGCGGACGCCAACAAAGTGTAGGCTCGACTATCGCTGTGCGGGGCGAGGCCGGCGATGTGTCGGTGGTAAACGATATTGCGCCGTGGTTAGGTTCGTTTGTGTCTTTTGAGGAGTCGGACCCGGAGTCAATTGTTCTCTTTGCGCGGCATCTTGCGGCGAAGGTCGGCCCGATGGACAGAGATTTCCTTTCGCAGAAGACGTGGCTTTTCAGAGGACGCGAGGGGACGGCTCCGGTTGTGAAGCCGCGCCTTATCGGACGCAAGGCGCGAGAGGCTGAACAGGCACGGCGTGAGAAAGAGGCGGAGGTGCTGCTTACCGAAGCGGAGAAGGCGCAAAAGGCGGCAGAGAAGACCGCTTCGTCCAGTGCAGACGAGCTTGCGCATCTGAAGAAACTGGAGCAATCGCTTGAGGCGGCGCGTGATGTCGCTTGGCGTGAGGCGGCTGCGGTGCGTGGTACGGCAGGCGAAGTGGCGCGGGCGGCGGAACGCGCGGCGCTTGCAGGCAACATGGCGCGCGAGCGCAGGGCAGATGCGAATGCGGCGCGCGAAGAGCTTGAGGACATCCGCGTGAAGATGCGCGCCGAGGGGATTGACGGATCGCTTGAAAAGCGCATCGCTTCCGCAGAAAAGGCCGTGCGTGCGAAAGATAACGAGGCGGAAGAGAAAAACCGCGAGATCGGTGGCGTGCGTGTAAAGCTGGAGGGGCTTGCCAAGGCCCGCGAGGCGAAGGAAAAAGAGGCGGCCGACGCAATTACGCGGGCCGAGTCGTTTAAGGTCCGATTCGAGGCGCAGATCCCAGAAGGAACGGAAATCGTCGCGTTTGCGGCGGCAGAGTGTCCGCAATGTGTGGAAGAGGGCGTGAACTTTGCTGCTCTCAGGGAACAACTTGCGAAGGATGCCGGTGCGACGGAGGCGAAGATCGAGAGCAAGGTCCGCGACCAGAAAGGTGAGGCTTATGCATTCTCGTTCGACAGGTCTGCGAACAAGATTACGGACAGACGTGGGAGTCCGCTTGCGGAAGTTCTTTTGGACGAGAAACGTCGACTTGACGAGTTGCGCGGCGTCCTTGACCAGAAGAGCCGCGAAGTGTTCGAACGTATCTTCATGGGCGAGGTGATGCGGAGGCTGTACATGGACCTCATGCGCATAACCGACCTCACGGGACGCATCCAGCGCAAGCTTGCGGGACGGCATTTCGGGTCGAACCGCTATGCGTTCGCGATCACGCCTGTTCCGGAATACGAGCATTTCGTCGAGCTTGTCCGAAAGGGGTATGCGCTCGACTCCGGCGGCGAGAAGGACGAGCTGCGCGAATATCTTGCGCAGCACCGTGAGGAGATACTCAACGCGGAGATAGATACGATACCCGAAATCTTCGACTACCGCAGGTGGTTCCGTTTCGAGCTGAAGGTCGTGACGGAGAACGAGGAAGGACGTGTCATCGACCGCAAGGTAAAGAGCATGGGATCCGGCGGTGAACAGGCCGTGCCGAACTATCTCCTGATTCTTACGGTTGCCGAGTTTCTGTATCACGGCGGGGACGGCGCGGAGCCGCCGAAGACGTTGCCGATTCTCTTCGACGAGGCGTTCTACGGAATCGACGCCGCGCGGCGCGACCAACTTCTGGCGTTTGCAGACGATCTCGGGCTTCAGCTCTTCGTTTCGTCGCCAGACCAGGACGGCGTGAAGCGCGAAATCAGGCATTCGGTGTCCCTCATCGTGATCAAGGACGAGAACCTTGACGTGCATCTCACGCCCGTCGTCTGGCGTAACACGCCTACGCAGACCGATCTTCTTGGTGGCGACTCGCCCGAGGTAGGCATGACGATCAAGGAGGAGACGAAATGAACGACAGTTTATTGAACAAGGCGGCGATTGAGGCGGCGGTGGAGAAGGCGCCAGTGGTGTGTGATATCGTGAAGAAACTCGCCTCGAAGGTGGCGCGTGGGGTGAGACTGCCGGAGACGTTTTCGGCTAAGGGGCTCAACTACGACGCCCAGCGTGAACTGGAGCATCTCTTCGGGACAGTGGGGCAGCGCACCGCTGACGGTCGTTTTTATCTGCAGATTCATTCGTTTCTCCGCGATCCCATCATGTGGCGAGGAGCGTTGGAGTATTTTGGCCTTGCTAAGGTGGCGGATGGTGATGGTGACGACGAGGATGTTTTTGTACGACTGAAGCTGCTTGAACCAGAACTTTCGTCATTCATCGATAAGCTAGCCGCAAATGAGGAGGTGTTGCGTTTCCTTGCAACGCCGGAGAACCGAAAAGATTGGATGCAGCTTTTCCGCTCTTTTGTCGGTAGGTTCGATGGCCCAGAGTGCGGACTTGTCACGACGCTTTCACAGCTCGGGTCGGACTGGTTTGGAGACAGCAAAAAGCTGAGAAGTGGCGGTTTGCGGCGTCAGTTAGTCATAATTGCAGCGACGCTGGCCGATTCGCCAGCAGATGATGAAAGACGTGCACTTGAAGGGGCCTTAATCGTTGACAACCCCTACACGAGTAGCGTCACGTTCTCAGCGCCTGTGTATCTGGTCATGAAGGATGGGGCGGTTTTCGACTATCCTCGCGATTACTATGTCAGAAGAATGGCGACGCAACTTCCGCTTGAGACGGTTCTTGAGATTGCGGAGGTAAGATGGGCCGGGAAGCCTCGCGCCGTGACGACGAGTGAAAATGCCGCGCCGTTTGCGAACATGGTACGAAAAGGGGATGCCTGCGTTTACACGGGGGGCTATCCGTGTCTGGCGGTTAAGATGTTTCTCCATAAGCTTGGCAAGACTGGATCAGAATGTAACCATGAAGGCGATGCAGATCTTGACGGATTCAGGATTGCGTCTGAAATCGGCAAATGCATCGCACTCAAGCGCGTTGTTGCGGCCGACATTCTTGAGTGCGCCGCGCCAGATGCGGGACGCGAGTTGACATCCGATCAGTCTAAACGCGCTTGGGCGTTCCTTGCAAATCCGCAATGGAAGAACTTCCGGTTCGCGGATGATGTGAAACGTATTTTGTTCCGTGGGCGTTGGATCGAACAAGAGTCGTTCGGTACGATAATTCGCAAGTCAAAGAAGGGACCTGTTCGGTGAAGAGGCGGCACGAGATTCTGGCGGAGGATTTGTTCGCCGAGGTTGACGGTTCTGTCGGCGAGGTTTCGCTGATAAGATCTCCGCTGGTCGAAGAGACGAAGGACTGGCTTTCCGCGCGCGCACTTACACTTGGTAGCATGCTTGCGAGCGAACGCGCCGTCGAGTATGTGGCGATTCTCCGTGTACTTGCCGTGTTTCGGGACGAACACGAACCCGAGCCGCTTCACGAGGACGTGGAGCTGAAGGTTTGCGGCGATGACGCCGATCCGTCTGCCGCTCTTACTTTCAAAAGTGACATCCGTCAGTTGAAGGAATGGGGACTCATCACCGAGCGTATCGAGAAGGAGCGACTGCGCGGTTACCGTGACAACAGGCGCACGAAGTTCCGCTACAGGATTTGCGATGACGCGGCGGCGTTCGTGGAATGGCTCACCGAACGCCGTGAACGCGACCTCGCACCCGGCGGCGGCGACGAGACGGGGAATCTCCTCGACATGCAACGTTCGCTTGCGGCGGAACTGCGGCGTATGCTGCACCGCGTTGATGCGGCGGCGGTCAATTACGAGACGGCGGGCGATGTCCTTTTTCGCGCGGACCAGATGTCGCGTTACATCGACGCGACGGCGCGAACCTTGCAGGAACTGAATCTGCGCCTTCTCGGATTCGGTGCTGCAGAGTTCACTGCAGATGAGGCGAAGCCGATTGTCGGTGAGCTGGCCGTCTTTCTGGAGCGGTTTGGACGCCGGTTCGGAACATTGCGCGAGGAAATTCTGCGCGACGTGGAGGAGATGCGCCGCGAATGTCATGTCAAGAGGTGGGAGGCCTGCGCAACGGCGCTCAAGGTCGAGGCATCACGCTTCCGGCATATCGCGTCTCTCAAGGTTCCTGATGCACAGCGCATCCTTGCGGATGCGTCATTCTTCTACGGTGCGGGTGGGACGCTTGTCTCGCTCATGTCCCGTGTAGGCGATTCCGCGCGAAAGGTCTGGGGCAAGCTCAATGCGAAATTGCGCGAACTGGAACGGCGCAACCATCGCATAGAGGACCTCGGTGCGCGGCTTGTGGAGCTTGCTTCGTTCGGGGAGGGCGACGTTCCGCACGGATGGATACAGCGTCTCCTTGAACAGGCAAACATGAAGGGCGATGCGCAGGCGAGACCCGGTGGAGAGAAATCGATCCCACCGCAGCCGAAGAAATCGTCGCAGTCGCGGAATGAAAAGATCGTCACATGGATTACGCCGCGCAAGGTGGGCGAGAGGCCGGACGTGGCGTCCATTACACAGGAGAGGGCACGACGGATGCGCGAGTGGATGGTGGCGCGCGGCGTCTATCCATCAGAGGGCGAGTCGGTCGAGCTATCCGCTGGCGGGTATTCCGATTTCGGTGACTTCACGAACATTATGCAGGTCCTCGAACACGTTTGGCTCGGCAACGGCGAACGGGCGAAAAAGCTCCTTGAAGTCCATGGAGAGCCATTGGGTAAGCCTGCTGACGTGAAAATAGACACGGCCAGTCTTACATTTGAAGACGTGAGATTGGCGAGGGAACATGAAGAACGATAAGAAGACTTCGTCAAACGAGCGTCTCTCGCGGAGACTTACCGGTGTGAAGAATAGCATCTAAGGAGGATAAATCCAATGTTCAAGGACAAGGTCGTGGTCGTCACAGGAGGGGCGCAGGGCATTGGCAAGTGCTGCGCCGAGTGCTTCGCGCGCGAAGGGGCGAAGGTCCATGTCATCGACATCCAGCAGGGACCGTGGTTCGTGGGCGACCTTGCGGACAAGAACGTGCTGGAGAGGTTCGCGGCGGAGGTGATCGCCCAGAGCGGGCATGTTGACGTGCTTGTGAACAACGCGATGCCGCTTTTCAAGGGCATCGACGCGTGTTCGTACGAGGAGTTCGCCTACGCGCAGGCCGTCGGCGTCGTCGCGCCGTTCTATCTCGCGAAGCTCTTCAAGGAGCACTTCGCGAAGGGCGCGTCGATCATCAACATTTCGTCCTCGCGCGACCGCATGAGCCAGCCGCAGAGCGAGAGCTACACCGCCGCGAAGGGTGGAATCGCCGCGCTCACGCATGCGCTCGCCGCGAGTTTTGCGGGACGCGTTCGCGTCAACTCGATCTCGCCAGGCTGGATCGACACGTCGTTCAAGGAGTACGACGGCCCCGACGCCGCGCAGCATTTCGCCGGACGCGTCGGCAATCCGCTCGACATCGCCAACATGGTACTCTACCTCGCTTCGGACAAGGCCGGCTTCATCACCGGCGAGAACATCTGCATCGACGGTGGCATGACCCGCCAGATGATCTACCACAACGACTTCGGCTGGAAGCTGGAGAAGTGATTTAGTCTTGAATGATGGTGGAAGTGATGCCATGCGCAGCGGCATTGACATGGTCGTACAGAAAGTAGTATAATCTTACCAGCCTTACTTGAAAGGATTGTACATGTACGCAATTGAGACAGCAAAAATGTCCTCAAAAGGACAACTTGTCGTGCCTGAGGCGTTTCGCAAACGCTACGGATGGCGGCAGGGTATGACGCTTATGCTCGTTGGTGTCAACGGCGGCGTTCTCTTGCAATCGCTCCCACAACCCAGTGTTGCAGAGGTTGAGGAGTCGATTGCAGAGTCGTCTGAAGCATCAGCGTTGATGAAGGCAAGGCTAGAGAAAATGAAACGATCGCTTGACAGGATTGCATCCCTTGGCGTTTCGTTGCCGCTGGACATCGAGTCGGGTGAACGAAGGTTGGATCTATTAAGGAACCGCCACTCATGAAGGTTTTGTTTGATGTAAATGTGGTGCTGGATATAGTGGGCAACCGCTCGCCGTTTTATGGTGATTCACATGCGGCGCTCTTGAAAGCGGCGGAGGTCGGAGCTACAATTTTGCTTGCGGTGCATACATTTCCTACACTTTATTATCTCTTGGGTGCTACGGAAACGCGGGCTGTAAGAGCTGACTTAATGGAATGGGTATTTGACACGTTTGAGGTTGCGCAGGAAGGTGTTGCGGAGCTGACGGCCGCCCGCAGTTATGGTATGACCGATTTCGAAGACGCGCTTGTGGTGGCCGCTGCTGTGTCTGCAGGTTGTGACTGTATAATCACTCGTAATGCCAAAGACTTTGCCGGATCGCCTGTTCGGGCCGTGTCGCCCACGGATTTTCTGAAAGAATGAGAGGAGAAATGGAGATGAACTATAATGTTACAATCGAAGATGGTGTAATGAAGGCTAAAATAGCAGAACGTAGCTTTAGCTTAATTTGGATGCATCGTAAACCACGAGGTAGGCCAGTTGAATCAAAACCGGGATTGTATATTCTAGTAGATGATCGCGGTTACTGTTGTTATGTCGGCGAGACTAAAAATTTCAAGGAGCGAATGGCAAGGCATGAGAGCGAGGACAAGTTCTGCTGGTGGAAGCACTCCATATTTTTCTGGGATGAACATCCATCATCGGCATTCGCTTCTACCGATGATAGGGAGTGGTATGAAAAACGGTTAAAGGAAATCGTCGCAAAGAAACATCCGACATTCACGAAAAAAGTCCACAACCCACCAAGTCCTGCAAGTGGAGAAGAAGTTCTGCGAGCAATAGTGTCATTGTTGGATGTTATTGGTTTTGAAAGAGGGGAACTCACAGCTCCAACTGTAATTGGGCAACCAGAGCGGCAAGTTCGTATTGAGCAGTCAAGTTCGCAAGGTCGTACATCGGAACCTCTTCCGCATAAAAACCACAGACCTCCATTAGGAAGTTGGCCGAATTATACCGCATTGGCACACGCAATAGCGGAAGCAAACGGCAAGCCTAGTACGGCTGGAGGAATTCATCAGAAATTGACCAACTTTTGGGCACCGGGGAGAGGGCGTTATTCCAAAGCCAATTCCGAAACCCGTACGATGCTTGAATCATACGGCATTGTGTTTGACAGAGAGGGATTCGTCAAATCATGCGCGAATGTCCCATTCCCCCTACGCCGTCAGTAGCAGGCATATAGTGGGTTGATGCGCCTCTTAACTACGGCGTACCGCATGGTAATGCGACAACAAGCAAAGGAGCGAACGATGGCGAACATGAAAGTCGTATCGGAAATTGAGTTGTCTGTGCCAGTGGCGGAAAAGCACATTGAAGCGGCGAAGTCCGCAGCATCGTTTCTGACCACAGACCAGTCTTCAATCCAGATTGAGATTGAGGGCGAGAACAAAAACTGGATATGTACATCATTCCTTGTGAAGAAGGCTCGGCAGATGGATGTGTGCGACAAAATCATGCGTGAAATGCGCATGGATATGGAGGACTATCAGGATCAGACGCTCTATTTCCCGAAGACAGAGGCCGAACGACGCCGCGAACAGCGCAAACAAGAACGGGCAAAAGAGCGTCGCCGTCTGGCACGGTTGCAGCGAGAAGCCGACATCGCCCGTCTGGAGAAGCGATGAAAAAGATACCGACATTGTTCAGAAGGACGTTTGACGCGCAACACCGCAAGCACGTCACGAGCGAGGTGACGCCCGGGCTTGAATGGGTGACTGAGGGACGCGGCGTCGCGACGGTGAAGTTTGACGGAACCTGCTGCGCCCTCATCGACGGCAGGTTCTATCGGCGCTACGACGCGAAGAAGGGCAAGACGCCGCCGGAGGGGGCGATTCCCTGCTGCGATCCCGATCCCGTGACCGGCCATTGGCCGCATTGGCTTGAGTGTGATTTCAAGAACACGGCGGACAACTGGCATCTCGCGGCGTTTTACAACGCAGGCGGATTCAACCTCAAGAGCGGCACGTACGAGGCCGTGGGACCGCATTTCCAGAGCAATCCCTACGCCCTCACGCACGATACGCTCATACGGCACGGCTCGGAAGTCGTCCGCGACTGTCCGCGCACGTTTGAAGGGTTGCGCGCATATCTTGAGGCGCATGTGATCGAGGGCATCGTGTTCTGGCTGGATGGCGAACCGATGTGCAAGATCAAACGCAGCGACTTCGGCTTCCCCTGGCCACCATCGAAAGGATAAAAACAATGAAAACACCAACCATACTTGCGGCGTCCGTCCTGATGACGACGGGATGCGTCGCGGGCAACTATCAGACAGACACGTTCAAGACCAAAGGCGGCAAGGAGGTCGTGATCACCGCGATCAAGCACGCCAGCTTGCGCATCCAGTACGACGGACTCGAAATCCAGGTTGATCCCGTTGCCGAATTCGCGCCCGCAACCGACTATTCGAAGTTCCCCAAGGCCGACGTCATCCTCGTCACGCACGAGCATTTCGACCACTTCGACCGCGATACGATTGCCACGCTTCGGAAGGACGGCACGCAGATCATCGCCAACCCCGCAGTCCAGAAGATGCTGGGATTCGGCACGGCCTTGGCAAATGACGAAAGCCACGCCCTCGCCAAAGGGATTGCACTTGACGCGGTGCCGGCCTACAATACCACGCCTGGACACACGCAGTTCCATCCCAAGGGACGCGACAACGGCTACGTGCTGACGATCGACGGGCTACGCATCTACATTGCCGGCGACACCGAGGACATCCCCGAGATGGCGAAGCTCAAGGACATAGACGTCGCTTTCCTGCCGTGCAACCAGCCCTACACGATGACGCCGGAGCAGGTGGCAAAGGCCGCGCGGACGATCAAGCCGAAGGTGCTGTTCCCCTATCACTATTCACAGACGCCCGTCAAACGCGTAGCAGAACTTCTCGCCGACACGTCCATCGACGTGCGCATAAGAAATTATCAATGACGGGATTTGTGGAGTGTGATTGACAGGCATTATGCAAAAAAAGGAGAAAAACAGATGAAAAAGAACCTTGGAGTGAAGAACTGGATGTTCCCAATGCCGGTGCTGATGATCGGCACGTACGACGAGGACGGGACGCCGAACATGATGAACGCCGCGTGGGGCGGGGTGACGCTGGAGGACCAGATCACCATCTGCATCGACACCGGCCACAAGACATGGGCGAACATCGCCGCGCGCAAGGCGTTCACGATCGCCTTTGGCACAGCGGATACCGTGAAGGCGTGCGACTACCTGGGCATCGTCAGCGGCAACAAGGCGCCGGACAAGGTGGCGAAGAGTGGCTTCACCGTCGTGAAGAGTTCGTTTGTCGATGCGCCGGTCATGAACGAGTTGCCGCTCGTCCTCGAATGCGAGCTCGTCTCGATGAACGAGGAGACCTGCAATGTCGTGGGCAAGATCGTCAACTGCGCCGTGGAGGAGTCGGCGCTCACGGACGGCAAGCCGGACGCCGCGAAGATGAAGCCCATCTGCTTTGACACCTGCGCACATGTCTACCGCATCATGGGCGACGTCGTCGCCAATGCGTTCTCGTGTGGCAAGGAACTGATGTGACGATTCCCGGCTGCGCATTTCGTCTCTGCTTGAACATGCGGGATATGGTATACTATCCACTTCCCGGTAAAAGAGGTAGAAATGAAAGACGGCAAATTCAGGATACTTGTCATAAACCCAGGCTCGACTTCGACGAAAGTCAGCCTGTTCGAGGACGAGACGTCGGTCTTCGAGCGGAAACTCTTCCACGAAGCGTCTGTGCTTCTGAAGTTTTCGCACGTCAACGACCAGATGCCATTCCGGCGCGAAGTGATCCTGGACATGCTCAAGGCTGAGGGCGTGGATCCCGACACGATCGACGCGTTCGTCGGCCGCTGCGGCGGAACGCACTCCCAGCCCAGCGGCGTCATACGCGTTGACCAGAACGTCTACGACGACGCCGTCAAGGGCCTTGACGGTTCGGAACATCCCGCCAAGCTCGGGGTGATGCTCGCGTGGAAGTTCGCGGAGGAGTTTGGGAAGTCCGCGTTCACGCTCAATTCCACGACCGTGGACGAGCTCAACGACTACGCGCGGCTCACGGGCATCAAGGGTGTGTACCGCTTTGCGCACACGCACTGCCTGAACCAGAAGGCCGTGGCCGAGTTCCACGCCAAGAAGATCGGGCGCCGGTACGAGGACTGCAACTTCATCGTCGCGCACATCGACGGCGGCATCACCGTGGCCGCCCACGAGCACGGCAGGACGGTGGACAGCAACATGGGCGCGGACGGGGACGGCGCGTACTCCCCCACCCGCATCGGCTCGCTGCCGGTCCTGACGGTGCTCAACTACCTTGAGACGCATTCCGCCGACGACCTGCGCCGCCGTTGCACGAGTTCCGGCGGATTTGTCGATTTCTTCGGCACGTCCAACTCCGACACGATCCACGCGCTCGTTGAGAAGGGCGACAGGAAGGCGACGCTCGTGTGGAACACGATGATCTACCAGATCTGCAAGCTCATCGGCGAGATGGCGGTGGTCCTCTGCGGAAAGGTGGACGGTATCCTCCTCACGGGCGGACTCGTCCGCTTCGCCGACATCGTCGCATTCATCGAGAAGCACTGCGGATTCATCGCGCCGGTCAGCGCGTATCCGGGCGAGATGGAGCAGGAGGCGCTGGGGCTTTCCGCGCTCAAGGTGCTGCGCGGGGAACGCACCGCGCTCACGTATACCGGGCGCGACGTGTGGCAGGGTTTTGAAGGCATGGATCTTTGATCCGGAAGGAGTCGGACATGGAAGTGGTGAAGAGAATCAAGGCGAAGGCGCGCGCCTCCGTGAAACGCATCGTGCTGCCCGAGGGCGACGAGCCGCGCACGGTCGAGGCGGCGAGGATCGTCGCGGCGGAAGGCGTGGCGGAGCCGGTCTTGCTTACGCCCGAGGTTATCGCACGTGCGGAGAACAAGTCCCGTTTTGACGCATACGCCGCCGCGCTGTACGAACTCCGCAAGGCGAAGGGACTCACCGAGGAGAAGGCCGCCCAGTTGGTGTCGGATCCGATGTACTACGGGATGATGATGGTCAAGCAAGGCGATGCGGACGGCCTCGTGTCCGGCGCCGTCCACTCGACGGGGGACATGCTGCGTCCGGCGCTGCAGATCATCAAGACCGCGCCGGGGATGAAACTCGTCTCCTCCGCTTTCCTGCTGGAGAGTCCGTTTGCGGCGTTCGGGGAGAACGGGCTTCTTGTCCTGGCGGACTGCGTGGTGAACCCGTGCCCGAACGCAGAGGAGCTCGCGAACATCGCGGTGGCGACGGCGAACACCGCCCGGGCGCACTGCGACTTCGGGGAGCCGCGCGTCGCCATGCTGTCGTTCTCGTCGAAGGGCAGCGCGGAGCATCCGCTCGTCGACAAGGTGCGCGAGGCGACGGCAATCGCCCATGCCCTCGCGCCGGACCTTCTCCTGGACGGGGAGCTGCAGCTGGACGCCGCCCTCGTTCCGGAGGTGGCGGCGCTCAAGGCGAAGGGGAGCCCCGTCGCCGGGCGCGCGAACGTGCTCGTCTTCCCGGACCTGCAGGCGGGCAACATCGGCTACAAAATCGCCCAGCGCCTGGGCGGCGCGTCCTGCTTCGCCGTCCTTCAAGGACTTGCCGGCCCCTGCAACGACCTCTCCCGCGGCTGCTCCGTCGACGACATCGTCAACACCATCGCCGCCACGGCCGTCCAGGCGGGATAGTCCTGATGTAACGGAAACGTACGACGGTGAAGGCAAGCATGAAAGCATCAATCAGGAGGCTGATACTCGCCATTGCGGCGGCGATCTGCCTCGGCGCAAGAGCCTCGCAAGATTTTGTCGGTTCGTGGAATGGACGGCTTAATCTGGGTATTGCAAAATTGCGGATAGTGATCAACATATTCGCTGATGGTTCGTGCGTTCTTGTCAGTCCAGATCAAAGCGCGAAGGGGATTCCGGCAAAATTTAAGACACCAACGTCAGACACGGTAGAGGTCAGCGTATCTTCCATAGGCGCCAAGTTTGTTGGGCGAATGAAAGGCGAAACGCTCAGTGGTACCTTTACGCAGAACGGAATGAAACTGCCCCTTGAGTTAAAGCGAGGGCCATCGAAAGTCAATCGTCCGCAAGCACCGCGTCCGCCGTTTCCGTATGAGACTGCCGAGGTTGTCTTTACCAACGTTTCCGATGGCGCGACTCTTGCGGGAACGCTTTCTATTCCGGCTAACGCAAAGAGCGTCGCCTTGATGGTAACCGGAAGCGGACAGCAGAATCGCGACGAAGAGTTGTTCGGGCACAAGCCATTCGCCGTCATTGCAGACTACCTGGCCAGAAAAGGAATCGCCACATTGCGTTATGACGATCGTGGCACCGCAAAGTCCAAGGGTGGTTCTCTGAAGTCTGCCACAACGCAAGATTTCGCCGAGGATGCAGCGGCTGGGATTGCCTACCTCCGCGGGCTTGGTAAGTTCTCCAAGGTCGGCATCATAGGCCACAGCGAAGGTGGTTCCATAGCCTATATGCTCGGCGCTCGCGGAACGGTTGACTTCATTGTAAGTCTTGCGGGGCCAGCGGTCAAGGGGGATGTTCTGTTGCTTGAGCAGAACCGCGCGCTGCTGGGAGATGTTGCTAAAGGTTTGACGCTTGAACAAGTTCGCAACGCTCCCACCGTTAAGGGAAACGCCTGGTTTAGATTTTTCATGGACTACGATCCGCAGCCTGCTATCAGAAGTGTTACGTGTCCGGTGCTGGCGCTGAATGGTGAGAAAGATAGGCAAGTCGTTTCCAAGCTGAACGTCCCTGCGCTTCGCCGCGCTTTACAGGCAAACAAGTTGAGCACCGTAAAGACATATCCTAATCTGAACCATCTCTTCCAGCATTGTCAAACAGGCATGGCGACCGAATATGGAGAGATAGAGGAAACCTTCTCAGAGGAAGTCATCAAGGACATTTCCGATTGGATCCTGCGCATCATGCCTTAGTAGAGATTGTAGGTGGTGCGCCAAAGGTTGGATAGGTGGCCACCAAGCCAGGGCCTTGCCAAAAGATTTGGTATATTGCTTGTAAAGGCCACAAAAGGGCAATAACCGGCCGTGCCCGATTGACGTCCGCCGCGTTTTTCTGCTAAACTACGCTTATCTTTTCTTGAGGGTCGCTATGCCCTTGAACGGAAAGAGAGGTGAGATATGGCAACATCAAGCATAACGGCAAACTTCCACTGCGATGACGCAAAGGCGGCAAATGCCTTTGTGCGTATGCTTGTGCAACCTGTCAAAGTCATCAAACCCGATCCTAATGCATGTCATGCGGAGGAGTTTAAGAGCAATGCGGAAATGCGTGCGTTCTGCTTGAAGATGGCTAGAGTTGCCCGCAAGCGTGTTTCTGCGCGCAAGCGTACGTCTGCGTGGAGAGTGTCGAAATGACACCACGAAAGGTCATCGACATTCTGTCCTATTCACGTGTGGCGGGCGAGGAGCGTCTTCATCAGGTCTTGAGTGATTCTTCATGTGCCCTATACTGGAAAGTGTCGTTTAACAGTTCCAAATCGTCGAAACTGCAATTGAGAACTGCCGCCCCACAATGTCTAACCGCCGTATAAATCGTCAGTGCCGTTACAAGACGCCCGACGGCTTTGACGACATGCTGATGTCCTCGGATGGCGAAGCTCTGACCGACCTCTGGTTCGATGGGGCTCCGGACGCACAAAAACACAAAGGCAATCTGCATGCTTCCGCGGCGCCGTGTGGACAAATCTTTCGCGAGACGTGCCGCTGGCTTGACATCTACTTTTCCGGACACGAGCCCGACTTCACGCCGCCGTACCGGATCGACGGCCTCACTCCGTTCCGGCGGGAAGTGGTGGAGGAAGTGCTGAAAATCCCGTTCGGCGCGACGACCACCTATGGCGCAATCGCCGCAACGCTTGCCAGGCGTCGCGGCATCGTGAAGATGTCCGCGCGCGCAGTGGGGGGCGCCGTCGGCTGGAATCCGATCTGCCTGATCATTCCGTGCCACCGCGTGATGGGCGTAAACGGCGCGATCACCGGCTACGGCGGCGGGATCCACAACAAAATCGCCCTCTTGAAGCATGAAGGGACAACGACAAAAACGAGAAAAAGATGATTTTGTCGCTTGGTTCTTGGTAATCGGTCAGTGAGAGGGGCGAGGCGCGTCCGGGGGTGAAGCCCCCGGCCGCGCCCCTATTACTGATTAATTATGTACACTCTTGCACAGTACAAAAGAGTATGGTACAATTCTGTACCAATTCAGAAAGAAAAGAACACGACATGAACGCATTCAAATACGGCTGCTCGGTTGAGGGCGAGAATTTCTGCGCAAGACCGGAGCTCGCGAAATCGCTTTCGAACTATATCGAGAGCGGACAGAACCTTGTGATTCAGGGGGATCGTCGCATCGGCAAGACCTCCCTTGTGAAGGAGACGGTGTCGTCGATGCGTGGCTGGTCCATCCTGTACGCGGACTTCATGGGCGTGAAGTCCGTGCCCGACGTCTGCAACCGCATTGCCGACGCCTTGGCGCGATTTGACTCCAGCGATTCGTTCATGCGCAAGATATTCGCCGCGCTTGTCCATTTGAGGCCGGTTGCGACGATAGACGCACTGACGGGACTTCCGACGATTTCCGTCGATGCAAGGGCGTCGTCCGATCCGTCGTCTGTCAACGCAGTCATGAACGCCATAGAAAGCCATGTCAAGGGACGCAAGGTCTGCGTTGTGTTCGACGAGTTTCAGGACATCCTCGACGTCAGGGACGGTGAACAGATGCTGGCGCTCATGCGTGGAAGGATTCAGTTCTTGTCGCACACATCCTTCGTGTTTCTCGGCAGCGCGAGAAACGCCATGATGGACATCTTCATGTCGCCGAAGAGTCCGTTCTACAAGTCTGCTGCGGTCTTTGACGTGGGCACGATACCAGACGATGACTTCTTCGCATTCGCCAAGGCTAGATTCGCCACTGGACGGCGCAGACTGCCAAGGTCGCTCTTCGATCGAGTCCTTGAATTCGTTGACAGAACGTCGGGTGATGTGCAGGAGATGTGCGATGCGATATGGCAGACATCCGAGCCTGGCGACACGCTCGTTGACAAGCATTTCGAGAAGGGGCTTGCCTTTGTGTTCGAACGCGAGAACGGCGTATATGCCATGTTCGTGAAGCCATTGACAGACATTCAGCTACGCGTGCTCAAGGCTCTTGCCGTACTGGGCGGTGAACATCCGCTCTCGGGTGCGTTTCTTGACGAGGCGCGCCTGACGAACACGGCTACCGTGAGACGTTCGCTGGCTTCGCTTGAGAAGACCGGGCTTGTCTTTTCGGCTTCTTCCGGGTGGAGGTTCTCAAGTCCGTTCTTCCGCGAGTGGATACGAAGGATGAGGTGAACACTTGGTTATTTTGTCTTGCAGACGGATTGAAAGGGCTTTTACTTGGCGAAGAAAGTGATCCTTCTGTTGTTTTGTTTCTTGGTCTTTGCGGCTGCCGCAAAGGACGATAAGGAATTTCCGGCGATATACGGTTTCCCGGTCGTGTCGGTGCGCGAAACCGTATATGGTCCGCAAATCTCATGCTGGACGTTCAATGAGAATCTGTACGGCATTCAGATTTCGCCCGTTCTGGGATTGTCGGTCGAATGCGTGGGACTTCAAGCGGGATTGGGTAACCTCGCCAAAAATCTTAGAGGTGTTCAAGTGGGATTGTTTATGAACGAAGTACAGGAATCGGCGTGTGGGATGCAGATTGGATTGTTTAATTTAAGAAGCGCAGACACAAAGGGCATTTTCGCTCAAATCGGATTGCTCAACCTTGGAGGCCCATGGCACAATATCGAGAGCGTTTGGCCAATTCTCTATCTTAACTGGTAACGAAAGGAAACAAAAAAATGAACAAACTAATTAGAGGAGGCATGATCATGCTTGGACTGATGGCGGGATGCTCGCCGCAGGAGACGACGGCGGCGCCCGCCGCGCCCGTGGAGGTCACGAAGGGCAAGGTCGCGGTCGTCTACTTCTCGTGGGGCGGCAATACGCGCTTCGCGGCGGAGACGATCGCGAAGAAGGCGGGTGCGGAGACGTTCGAGATCAAGGCGGAGAAGCCGTACAACAGCGACTTCCACAAATGCTGCGACGAGGCGAAGCCTGAATGCCGCGCCAAGACGCTCCGGCCGATCAAGCCGATCGAGGGCCTTGACCTGGGCAAGTACGACGTCGTGTTCGTCGGTTCGCCGAACTGGTGGGGTACGATCGCGCCGCCCGTGCGCACGTGGCTGACGCAGAACAGCGCCGCGCTGAAGGGCAAGACCGTGTGCCTCTTCCAGACGCACGGTGGCGGCGGGATGCAGAGCCTCGGACGCGACTTCGCGGGGGTGGTGGGCGATGACGCGAAAATCCTTCCGCCCAAGGCGTTTGCCGGTTCGTCCGTCAAGTCGAGCGTCAAGGCCCTTGAAACCTTCGTCACCGATCGTATCACGACAAAATGAAGATTCCCGCAAACATTCTGCTTGCTGCCGTCGCGCTGTGTCTGTGCGGGTGCGTCGATTGCGGAGCATTCCGCGATTTGGACTACGCCGACCGCGGCGAGTTGCCGCGTCTCGACGCGTTGGCACTGGACAGCGACGGAAGCGCGATCTACGGGCAGGTGCTTGTGCCGTCACCGAAGTTCAAAGGGCCGCGTCCGTGCGCGATCATCTGCCACGGATTCGCGGGGTTTACGCGTTGGGACGACGTGGCGCACGACTTGTGCAGGGCGGGGATCGTCGTGGTGATCCCGCACCATCGTGGCGCATGGGGGAGCGAGGGCGACTACACCGTCTCGGGCTGCATACGCGACGCCGAGAACCTGGCGGCGTGGGCGATGTCGCGGGAAACGGCGTCGAAATACGGAATCGACCCTCAGGCCGTCTACCTCGTCGGGCATTCGATGGGCGGCAACAGCGTGATAAACGCCGCCGCGCGGGATGTCCGTATCCGCGGCGTCGCGATGATCGCGCCATGCGACATCGGCTACATGGCCGAGCGGATGACGAAAAAGGATCTGACGGCATTCCTCGTCGGCGAAGGGCTGCATGTGCTTCATCGGAAGTCCAACGAAGCGGTGGTGGACGACATTCTGGCGAACGCCCGCGCGATGCGCTTCGCGAACGCCGCGAAGTCGGTTGGCGGCCGAAAGGTGTTCCTCGCGACGGGCGACTACGACGCGGTGGTTCCGTCCGAACCGCTTGACGCCTTGTGGCGACAGCTCCCCAACGATCCGACCCGGCATGTCCGCCTGCGCTATCAAGCCGACCATTCGCTGATGGGTGTCCGCCGCGCCCTCGCGCACGCGCTCGTCGGCTTCATCCTGGAGAAGTGATCATGCCTCTGGCATCAAAAGTCTCGATTTCGGGGTTCGCTTGCAGGCAATGCGGCGCGTGCTGCCGCATCAAGGACGGAATCGTGCGCGTATCAGACGCGGAGATCGCACGGATTGCCGCGTTCCTTGGTATGGCGGAGCAGGCATTCATCGACCGCGAGACGGAAGTTGCGCCGGATCGCCGCGGACTGATGCTCAAGAGCCGCCCGGACGGCGCGTGCGTCTGGCTCACGGACGACAACCGCTGCCGGATCCATTCCGTGAAGCCCGACAAATGCCGTACGTTTCCATACGAATGGACAAATGCCGACTCCCAGAAAGTTTGCCCAGGGCTTGCGGAATGAGACTGACGGAACAGGACTATCGGCCGGACGCCGTGACGATGGCAAAGGCGTTGCTCGGCATGACGCTGTGTCGCCGGCTGGACGATGGCTCGGTCTTGCGGGCGCGGATTGTCGAAACGGAGGCGTATTTCGGCGCGGAGGACACCGCCTGCCATGCGCACAAGGGACGGACGCCGCGCACGGACGTGATGTATTCGCCTGGCGGCTACGCCTACGTCTATCTCTGCTACGGGATGCACGATATGCTCAACGTGGTGACAGGTCCTGCCGACCATCCGGAAGCCGTCCTCATTCGCGGCGTGGAGGGCGCGTCGGGCCCTGGACGCGTCACGAAGGCGATGCGCATCACGCGAGCCCTCAACCGCGAGAATCTCGTGGATTCCGAGCGGCTTTGGATCGAGAGGACGGACGGCCCCGCGCCGCGTTTCAAGGCGACCACGCGCGTCGGCATCGGGTACGCGTCGAAGCGCGACCAGTCCCGCAAGTGGCGCTTTGTCGTACTGTAGCAACCAGTGAGCCGTGGCCCTTAGTTGTCCGCCGGGCGTTTGGGCGGGGGGCGGCGGAACGGGCGGCGGCCCATGCCGCCACGGCGCCTCAGGAAGCGGGCATGATTCTCGCGAACCTTCTTGAGTTGTTCGACCGCGGCCGTGATTTCGGCGTTTGCGGGGAAGCGCGCGGCCAGCTCTTCGGCGGCGGCGAGGGCTCGTTGCAGTTCGCCGTCGCGCTTGTCGGGTTCGTTGATGTCGGTGACCGTGAGCGCCTCTGCCAATGCCTGCGCCGCATGTGCGGCCTCTGCTTCGGTTTGCGCGAGCGCGGCTTGGGTCTGCGCGAGCGCGGCCTGGGTCTGCACGAACGCGCGCCGTGACTGGACGAAGCCGAATGCAAGCGCCAGGATGAATCCGACAAGGCACACGGCCGCGACCGCCGCACCGATCGCTGCCGCCGGGTTGCGCCTCGTCCAAAGGGAGAACCGTCGGACGAGGGAGGGCGGCTGCGCCCGCACGGGTTCGTGGCGGAGGAAGCGCTGCAGGTCGGCGGCGACGGCCTCCATGTCGGGATAGCGGGCGTCTGGCTCGGAAGCCGTCATCTTGTTGAAGATTGCCGTGAGTTCCGATGGAATGCGGTTGTCCTTCGCGGCTTGCGCGAGTTCGGTCAAGGTTACGCCGAGGGCGTACTGGTCGCTCGCGGGCGAGGCGATGCCGCGTCCGTTCTGCATCTCGGGCGCCATGTAGCGGTGGGTGCCGCCGCTGGAGGCTACGTAATCCGCGCCTTGCAGCAGGGCGGCGATGCCGAAGTCCGCGAGATGCAGGTTGCCCTCTCCGTCTACCAGAAGGTTGGCCGGCTTCACGTCCTGGTGGATCACGCCGCAGCGGTGGGCGTAGGCGAGGGCTTGCGCGGCGGAGAGACCCAGGACGACCACGTCGTTCGCGCCCGCCGGCTTGACGCTTCGGAGATCGGTTCCCTGCACCAGGTCCATCGCGTAGAACAGCCGTTCGCCCGCCGTTCCCGCCGCGTAGACCTTGACGATGTTCGGGTGGTGGAGCATCGCGAGCGTCTGGGCTTCGCGGAGGAAACGGGCGCGGCGCGAGGGATTCGACGAGACCGCTACCGGCAGGACCTTGATCGCGACTTTTCGTGCGAGGGAAATCTGTTCGGCCTCGTAGACCGTACCCATGGTCCCATGACCGATTTGACGTACAAGACGCCAGTCCGTGCCGCCGAAGTCGGGCGGCACGTCCGATTCGCGTCGGGCCGGCGTCTTGCCAAGTTCGTCCAGCTCGCGCGCAAGTGCTTCAAGGTCTGGGCTCACGTGTGGGCTACATTATACCATCTTTTTACTGTTTTGCGGGTATTTGGCCTGCGGCGCTAACACGGAGGTTTGAGTGACCACGGAGACACGGAGTTCATTTTGGAGTTTTGCTTCGCGCAACAGAATGACTAAACCTCTCAATCAGCTAAATATTGTTTCAGTTAAACATTGTTGTTGCTTTGCGCGAAGCACATTCTCCATAACAATCTCCCTGTCTCCGTGAAATCTCCGTGCACTCCGTGTTGCCGTCGGCAGACATGATGCCTCGAGAGGGGCCTCTAGTCAATTGACTACATTACCGGAATCGGCGTCTGCGAGGATAAGTGCCGCGACCAAAATTGCCACGGTCGAAATCGCCGCGGGCGCCGGAGTGCGAAGGCGGACGGCGGCGCGAGGGATCGCGGAACGCGGGAGGGGGCGTGTCCGGCGTGAGATCCGTTGCGAGACGGAAGTCGGAGAGCGGTTTGTATCCGCGTTCGGCCATGAGCGCGTCCCATGCTTTCGGAAGGGCGATCTTGATCGTCGAGAAACCGCCGCCGGGGACGCAAAGCGACTTGTTGCGCGACGGGTCGCCCGTCACGACGAACGCGCTTTTGCCCGGCGCCATCGCGGGAACGGTCTCCATCTTGGACGCGCCCGTCCACGCGAGCCACGGCGGCGTCTGGGTCGTGGCGGAGCCTTCCTTGTCGGCGATTCGGTCCTCGTGGCGTGAGAGCGGATATCGCTCGGGATCGAACGCGCTGCCGGGGTTGCCCCAATAGTTCGCGAACGCGCGCGCGCCGAGCGGGATGCGCGCGGCGTCCTCCAGCGCCCGGCAGAGCGCGTCTTTCGTCTGGTAGGTCTTCGCGAGGTCGCGTGCGACGCCCTCCGTGACGAAGAACGTGCGGTAGGTGCAGGGCATGCCGCTCGCGACAGCCATCTGCGACTTCTCTACGGCGTCCCACGCCATCATGTCCTTGATGCGTTCGCCGTCGGACGATGCGGGTACGAGGTTGTTTCCCCAGTTGATCGATGAGGCGGCGGTGAGCGTGGAGTCGTCGACGGAGTAGCCGCGCTGCATGTGGTACGGCTTCCAGCCGATTTTCAGCGCGGCGGCCTCGTCCTCCACGAGGCACCACGGCATCAGGTAGCCGAACGAGCCCATGCGGTTCTCCTTCACGCGGTAGCCGCCGAGGTTGAGCAGGGCGAGGTTGATGAAGCGCCCGAGGACGGCGTTCTTCGGTTCAGAGATCTCGCCTTGCCCGCAGTCGAAGCCCAGCTGGCGGGCGACGGGGCCGTTCAGCCAGCAGTAGGGCGTCCACGCATGGGTTGAGGCGAGCGTCCGGCGGAAGTCGCCGTCCTTCATCGCCTCGACGAACGCGAGGAGGAACGGCATGAACTCGGGTGGGCATCCCGCCATCACGCCGTTCACGGCCACGTGCCGGACGGTCACGTCGCGCTGCGCGGGCGGGATCGCGCCGAGCGACTGGTCGGGCGGCAGGTCGGTGAACCGCAGGAACTCGGCGACGGCCTGTTCCGTCGGCGGCACCACGGGCAGCCCGTCGGTCCAGCCAGAATCGAGGAAAATGCGCTGGATCTCGGCGAGGGTGCCGGAAACCCTGCCGTCATTCTGGTAGGGCGCGGCCTCCGGACGCGCCGTATCGGCGGGTCGAGGACGCCCCGCCCTACCTGTCAATCCTTCCTTCACCTGCGGCCACAGCACCTTGCGCGTGTTTGCGAGAAGCTCCTCGCGCGTGTGGCTTGCGAACGCACCCGGATATTCCGCGACGCGCAGCTCAGAGAGCCCCGCCGAAGCTGCCGCGCTTTTCGCCTGTTTCACGAACCCTGGTGCGGCGATCATCACGGACGGAATGCCCAGCACTTCGGCGGCGATGCACGAGCCCGTCTCCTTCGGCGTGCAGAGTCCGCACCCGCCGTTGCCGGAGATGACGGCATCAATCTTGAACTCCTTCAGCTTGCGCTGGAACTCGTCCTTCTCGCGCCGCACCACGCCCGGGCGCGGGTAGGGCCCTGCCGAGCCAATTTCGCTCAGCAGATAGATCTTAGCCTTCGGATATTCGGCGAGGATGAGCCGCTTCAGCTCGGGATGCGTGACATTGGCCATGAAGCTGCCGCCCACGAGCGCGATCGTCTTGCCGTCCAGGGACTTGAGGCGCGTCGCGGACTTGATCGGCTCCACGGCGGACTCCGGCACGGGCGACAAGACAGTGTACGTCGCCTCCCCGCCGGCTGGCAGCGGGCATATTCCGTCTTTACATTCCGCCGCTACGACACTTGCGGCTATTGCCGCCGTCGCGATTCCTATTATCGTTCTCATCTGTCAGATCCTTTCGCATGATTTCAGACATGCATAAGAACGCAGCCGCTGGCGAGAATCTACAAAAAATAATGTCAAAAATCTGTGTAGATTAGTCTCAGCGTTCGCGTTCTTATCCATGGAGCGACAACGCCAATAGTTCAAAGAAAGGACGCATAACATGAAGAATATAGTAATTATATTGTTTTTGCTGTCGGCTACGGTCTGCACTTGCACGGCAGTATTCGGCGCCCCGCCGCCGCGGCAAGGCGTTCGCAGAAGCCGTCAACACCAAGGTGCCAGGCCGCATGAAGATCGAAACACTCAACAAGACAGGGCACATCGAATCGGAAGCCGCCGCGTACTCGAAAAACGACGCATGGAAGTGGCTGTTTAGGTGAAAATGGTTTTATATGGAGATTAAGGCAATGAATACAAAGATTTTAGAATCGCTTGCGGTCGCCATGTCCGTGTGTATGTTTGCGTTCGCCGAGGACGCAAGTCTCGAACCGGCGAAGAATTCCTACGACATCGTCTCGCCAGTGCCTACAGGCTCATCGGTGGCGATGATAACGCAGCCGCCGCGCCTCGACACGCTTGAGGGCAAGACGATTGCGCTCGTGGGCGGGAGCTTCTCCGCCGCCGTTACCCACGCAGTCCTGAGGGACATGTTGGTGGAGGAGTTCCACTGCAAGATATACTTCATGGAGGAAATCGGCAAGGGCGGTCCGTACAATCCCCTGAATCCCAGCGCGCAGACGTTGGAGTTCCAGGAGAACCTCAGGAAGTACAATGTCGACGCCGTAATTTCCGGCAACTGCGGTTGCGGCATCTGCACGGTGAAGGAGACGGGCAACGGACTGGCCGCCGAGGTGATCGGCATCCCCGCCGTGGTAGTCGGCGCGGAGTCGTTTATCGCGCAGATAAAATCCACTGGCTTCAACCGCGGCATACCGGTTGTGCGGACCGCCGCCTACCCGGGCGCATTCGCGGCCGACACGACGGCGGAGCAGCAGTACAAGGCCCGCTACATCCTGTACGATCAGGTTGTGGCCGGCCTTACGACGCAGCTTACCCAGGAAGAAGCCGACGAAATCGCCGCGCAGGTCGGCAGCCAGAAGTACGACGACACCGTCTTCACCGGCTCGTTCCAGCGCGTGCAGGAGTTCTACAGGGTGAACGAGATGGCCGACGGCCTGACGGTCGTGCCGCCGACCGACGCTAAGGTCCGGCACTACCTTTCATTCACGAAGTACGATGCCGAGCAGTATGTCTACGAGAATGCGGACGGGTCGCCGGGCGGCATTCCGCCCGCGTACCGTGCCGTCACGGCATACCACGTGGCGGTGAACGCGATAATGGCGGGCTGCCCGCCGGAATACATGCCGCTCTGCATGGCGATCACGCGATGCATGGGGAACGGCAATTTCTACCAGCCGCTCCAGAGCACCCACGCCTGGACGCCTTACGTGATAGTCAACGGCCCGATGTCGCGTCAGCTTGGCTTCTCCTCGGGCCCCGGCGGAATCAACGCACCTGCGAACAAAAAGCTCGGACGCTTCATGGCGCTCGCGTTCCTGAATCTCGCCGGCTACAAGATAAAGGAAAACCGCATGGGCACCTTCGGCTACATGATGCCGTTCGTGCTCGCGGAAGACGAGGCGGCCTGCCTGGACGCCGGATGGACGACGTACCAGGAGTCGTATTCCAACAGATACAATGCCCGGAACTCAAACTGGATAATCTGCGGCTCGACGATGACATGGGGGAACCCGATCGCCATCGGCACGGACGCCCCCGAAAAGGCGATGGAAATGCTCGCCTGGGAAATCACGGAGAAGCAGCAGAACGCGCTCGGCAATACGAACCCCCGCGTGCCGCGCCTGATAGTCATGACAAAGCCCGCCGCGCAGATCCTCGCACGAAGCTACGCGAGCAAGGCCGCGCTCGAGAATGCGCTCGTCGACGCGGCGTCGCGTCCGCTGTGGATGCGGACATACGCGCACTACTGGGCCAACACCGGCAGCAAGATACATCTGAACAGGACGTTCGACGAATACTACCAGGCGCTCAAAGGCGGCGAATCCACCGAAAACGTGGAGGCGGACATCGTCACGGCCAAGCCCGCCCCGGCGTGGCTCGCGCCCATCGTCCCGTTTGGCGAGATAGACTGCGCGCAGACGATGTACAGGGCGTCCGAAGGCCAGCAGTACAACACCCGCACGCACATCATCGTCTCCGGCGGGGATGCGGCGGCCGAGGCGCTCGTCATGCCGGGCGGCGACTGCGTGATCTACAAGGCGGACGACTACAAGCCCGACAACTGGGATGCGCTGATGACAGGGCTCGGCTATCCGCTGATCAGCACATTCAATCTCTGAGGAAGCGCAGAAAGAAAAAGGTGTGTCCCCATGAAAAAGCTTTTTGAATTTCCGTTCCGCGTCCTGCCGGCCATCCTCCTCGCCGCGACTTTTCCGCTGGCGTCGAATGCGAGATACGACGACGACTACGAAGGCCACTACGAAGACCTTAACTGCGCCGAGGACGACTGCGACTGCCTGGAGCCGGACAACAACCGCTTCAAGGTCGTCTCGCCCGTAAACACCGAGAATACCGGCGCGACAGTCGTGTACACCGGCGCGTACTACCAGGTCCAGGCGCTCTTCGATGCAAGGGGCTGGACGGACGGCCTTTCGATAGTCCCGCCTACGACCATCAAAGTCGAGAAGTTCATGCGCTACGCGACAAGCGCCGACCACGAGCCGATCGTCACGCTCAACGGTCGCGGTGTCACGCCGTACCAGATCGCAGTGAACGCGGTGATGTCCGGCTGCACGGCGGACCTCCTGCCGATCTGCACCGCGTTCGTGAAGGCGATGGCCGACGAGGAATACCTGCGGGAGATCTCCGACGGCACTCGCGTGCCGCTCGCGTTCCTGAACGGCCCCGTCGCGCGCCAGGTGGGCGTTGACCACGGGCAGGGCATGACGACCGAGGAGGTCAACATCTGCCTGTCGCGCTTCATAGAGCTCGCGATGATAAACCTGGCGGGTATTCCGCACAATCGCGGCGGCACGTTCGGGACGGTGCAGGCGCTCGTCCTGGCCGAGGATGACGAGGCATGCCTTGCGGCCGGCTGGGAACCGTATCACGTCCAGCAGGGGTATAGGCTGAACGACAACACCGTCACGATGACGTCCTTCAACATGTGGGGCAACAACTCCACGCCCGCAACAGACATCCCAGAGGAGATAATGAAGCTCATCGCGTGGGACGTGACGGAGAAGAACATCGGCGGGCTTGGCGCTGCCGACACGGCGACGTATGCGGGTACGAGGCGGACGCTGCTCATAACTCCGCCCGTTGCGGCCGTCCTCGGCTCGTACTACCGCACGAAAGAGTCCCTTTCCGAAGCCGTAGCCGAGAACGCGAGGCGCCCGATGGCGATGCGCGCTTTCGCCTACTGCTATTCAGATACAGGCGGCGTTCTCTCTTCCGGAAAGACCTACGACGAAGTCTATGACGCGCTCGTGGCGGCTGAAGAGGAGGATGCGCGCGTCACGGACGCGCCGCCTTGGATCGACGGCATCACCAATCCGAGGATCATGACCGGCGCCGTGATGAAAGGCGGGAACATGCGCATATTCGTCACAGGCGACGCCTCGCGCAACAAGACCCAGGTCATGCCGGGCGGGAAGAGCGTGACGGTCGCGCTCGAACTGCCGACGCGGTGGCCTGAACTCCTCAGGGACCTTCAGCGCAAGACCCTCGCCGAGTATATCCTCGAAGAGCCTGCCGAAGAGCCAGTCCTCTCCGCTCCTTTCGCAGTCCCGACGGTGCTCGCCGATGGCACGTACCGCATAATCCACACTCTCCTCAACAGCGACAAGATAACCGTTCAGGGAACGCTCCATCTCGAGTCCGGCACCAACGAGCTGGAGTATTATCCCGTAGGCGGGAGCGCGAGCGCGAAAATCGAACTCGACCCGGTGGAACATGCGGGGTTCATAAAGTATGTGCTTAACCTCAGCAACAACAGTTCGTTCGTCGTGGCAAATGGCGCGATAAAGGAAACGATAGTCCGCTTTTCGCAAATCGCGAAGGATCTGGATGCCGACATCTCCGGGCTTACGGCTCGCGCGTTCCCCGGGAAGCTCACGCTCAATCCAAACTACAGTAAGAAGACCACGTATGTCTCATACGGACCATTCCCCGCCCAGTCGGGTGCGGTCTTGAGGATGTCGGAGATCGTAACGTCGTTCTCCCTGAACCTCAACGCCACGCCGATACTGGAAGGCGACACGACGTGGCCGGGATTCGTGACGGTCAGCGGGCAGCAGGTGACGATGGATCCCGACGCCCCTGCCGGAGCGAAAGCCACAATCGGCGCGGCGAATGCCGACGGTTCCTACAGAACCCTCACGTTCGTCAAAAACTCCAACGGCACCTGCGACGTCACATATTATCGCGAAGACACGCTCTCTTCCGGCGCCTCAATCTACCATCTCGTCTGGGACGACGGAGAGGCGGCGTTTGAGAAGACCGGTGCGAAGGACGTCTTCTCGCTCACTCGTCGCTTCGAGGCCGGAGACTATTCGATAAGAGTGACCGCCACGAACACGACATACGCCAGCGAGACGGCTATTGCGGATTACTGCGACCGCGTTCCGCTCGCGGCGCGGGCGAGTTGTCCCCTGCACCTCAGCGAGAGCGGCTACTACACCTTCAACTACTATGCCGGCAGCAGGAAGCTTTCCATTGCGCGGGACCTCACCAAGGAGGGCATATGCACGGGCGGAAAGGTGGAGAACATCGGCGGCGTATATGTGATCCATCCCGACAGCGTAGCCGCGCCGGTAGCGCTTGAGAACCTCAAGGACGACCCCAGGTTTGAGGTTGTGGTGAACGGCGCGAAGATCCCCGGCGCCGCATTCGAGGGACTCGCCGAAGGGACTACGGAAGGGGAGTTCTCGCTGACGCTCAAGCCGCCGGTTTTGGAGGGCGTGCAGGCCGGAGATGGTGCGGACGGTTTTTCGGTGTCGGTCGCGACGTTTGAGAATCTCCGCTATGTACTCAAACGGGCGACCGACCTCGATGGAACTTTCGTTCCCGTCAACGCCAAGGCCGCCGAGGCGATCGGCACAGGCAAGTCCGTGCAGCTGATCGATGCCAGCCTAGACCGCCCACCAGACAGGGCGTTCTACCGGGTTGGCGTGTCAATCCCTATCCAGTAATCCTATACTCGTTAGTTGAATGTCTCACGCAGAGACGCAGAGAGGCGGAGAGCGCAGAGAAAAGTCAAAAATCAGAAGGAAAAGAAAGATATGACACGAAACGACCAGGAAATTTCTTTCACCCAATTGGTGAAAACAACTACGACACCAATTAAGCGACGTAATCTCTTAAAACTCTGCCTCTCTGCACCTCTGCGTGATATATAACGGAGTGCATGGAAAATGAAATGACGAATTT
>JAFRSR010000424.1 GCA_017427485.1 Kiritimatiellia bacterium | reverse complement strand
TGGCCACGCCAGACGCGTCAAGCACCCGGTCGGCAAGTCCATCCGGAAGCTCCGCCGCGTATTTCCTCGCAAACGTGTCACAGCAAAGCCCCGAATAGGCGTTGAAGTCCTCCTGAACGGCATGGACGTTCTTTGACACGGCAGAAAAATCGAACTTGAGAACCAGGTATCTACCGTGCTCCTCCGTCGGATTCTCGCCGATGTCCGTGCCGCCGAACAGCTTCGCGAAACTGTCGGCAAACGCGATGTCGTAATAGTACTCCAACATTGATACGAGCAGCGACTTGCCGAACCGACGCGGCCTGAGGAACATCGCGTAACGGGTTGTCTCCAAATTGCGAATCTTCGCAGTACGATCCACGAACCAGGCGTTCGCCTTGCGAATTTCGGCGTAGTCAGCGACACCGTAGAGTATGGGCCTTGTTTTCTCCATGACGTGAATTATACCAAAAAAACGCCTTGCCGTGTGTGGTATTTGTATTTACTTGGCCTTCCACCGCGTCGCCATCAGGCAGGGTTTCGCGCCGAGCGTTGGCTGCTGGTAGAACACCGTCAAAATGTCGCCGTTCGCAAGGATGCACGAGGCGGGGTAACCGAGGTCGCCGGTATGACTCGGCGCAAGCGAGATTTCGTGGGCGGAATCCCAGGTGACGCCGCCGTCGTCAGAGATCGTCGCGAACTCGCCGAACCCGGGGTTCGCGAGGCGGCGGCCGTAGACGCACACGATTTTTCCGTCCGCGAGGCGGATCAGATGCGGCGGCAGACCGAGCATGTCCGTCTTCGCCATCGGCGTCCACGTCTTGCCGCCGTCCTTGGAGACCGTCGCGCGCATGTAGCCGTTGCCGTGCTTCGCAAGCCCGTTCCCGCCGTCGTCGCCGTGGTAGCGCACCATGCCCACGAGCGTGCCGTCCGCGAGCTCCACGGCGTGCGGCTCATGGAACATGTGGGATTTCGCGTTCTCGCCGTTCATGTCCGGGATTTCGGGGCAGAGCATCTGCCACGTCCGCCCGCCGTCCGTGGAACGTTCGGCCGAGATGAGCGTGCGACCCTTCGGTGCCGTGCCGACGCGGGATTTCGTGAACGAACGCCCGATCTGGAAGAGCGCGCCGTCCTTCAGCAGGATGGGGCCGTGCGGGGTCTGTCCCTTGAGCGCCAGCTTCTCCGGCTTCGACCAGGACTTGCCGTTGTCGCGCGAACGGACCGCCCAGTTGCCGAGCGCGGCGTCGCGCACCTCGTCCGAGATCTTCTCGTCATGGCGGACATAGTCGGGGTGCTTTTTCATGATGTACGGCGCGCGGTAGGCGACGGACGTGAAATAGGTGACGAGGATCTCGCCGTCGGGCAGCTGCACGATGCCGGCATCGCGGTCGTCGATCGGGCCGTTCGCGATCGTGACGGGCGCGGACCACGTCTCGCCGTCGTCGGTGGAGCGGATCATCTGCACCTTGCCCCACGGACAGATGTGCGAGTCGCGGTCGCCGGAGAACACGGCCATGACGTCGCCGTTTGCGAGGCGGCAGACGGTCGGCCAGCCGATGTAGCGGTCCTTCTCCACGCAAATGGTTTTCACCCACTTGATCTCCGCGCGCGCCTGGTTCTTCGGCGGCTGGTAGCTCGGGGCATTCTCCGCCGCAATGAGCGGCGCAACCAGAACACCCGCGAGGACAAACGACAGTATCTTGTTTTTCATGAGGCGTTGATCCTATTTTTGCTTGTTCAGGTAAACCGCGAAATCGTGGAAGGTCAGCTCCTTCCCGAATTTCGGATCGACGGTGACGGAAAACTCGTTGTAGCCCTTCCTGAGATCGCCGGGCTGGAGCGGGAACGCGTGGACGCCGTCCGTGAACGCGCCGGGGGCAATCGTCTTGCCGTTGACCTTCAGCTCGGTGATGACCTTCTGGCCGCCGGCAAGCGCCGCCTTTGCAACCATGTCGAAGCGCTCCCAGTCCTCGTCGCCGAACTCGATGCCGAAGACGTAGGGCTTGCCTGCGGGAATTCTGAAGATCGTCGCCGGATCAATTCGCGGCCGCACGTAGAAGCGTCCGCCGTCCTTGACCCAGCTTTCGGGACGGTACCCGCCCGAACCGCGCACGAGGGCGAAATAGACCTTGTCGAGGTCTTTCGTCCGACGCGGATCGACGTCGAGGAGACCGCGCTTGTTGATGCCGCCGGTGCAGCTCAGGTTGAAGGACGAGATGCCGTCGCACCCTGCGGCCATCGCCGCCGCATACTCCGCCGCGTAGCTCGCGATCGTGTTGCGCCCAGGTAGCATGATCGCCTTCGCGAAGCGCTTGTTGGACTTCTTCAGCCGTCCGAAGGTCCCTGGAACGCGCGACTCGGCGAGGGCGGAATTGAACTTCACGCCGTACTTGTGCGCGAGTTCGGCGTTTGGCCTGAGATAGTCGAGCTGGAAGTAGTCGGAGACCGACCAGATGTCCATCACCCCGCGGCTGAGCCACGCCTCGACGTCGATGCCCTGCGCCTTCGCGTAGGCGAGCGAGTCGGACGTGCGGACGAGAACGAGGATCGGCCGACCTTTCCTCCGTCCCGCAGCCTCGGTGATCGCCCTCAGCTCCAGCATGAAGTCGGTCATGAGCTTCAACTGCGCCTCGGTCGCGTACGCGCCCCAGCCGACGGTCTTGAACAGCTGTCCGTGTCGGAAGAAGTCGTACTCGATGCCGTCCACATCGTAGTTCTCCACGAACTCTTTCACGAACTCCTTCATGTAGGCACGTACCGTGGGGTTCTCGAAGTCAACCGCCGTCCAGGCGCAGAACGGCGGCTTGTTCGAATAACTGCCGAAAAGGCAGTCCGGATGCGCGTCCTTCCACTTCGGGAAGAGATAGCTGCGCGGCGGCTGCGTGCCCGGGATGAAGTAGTGGGCGTCGTGCGTGTCGTTCATCCGTATCGACACGAACACCTCCATGCCGTTCGTGTGGCAGTAGTCGGCCGTTAGGTCGAGGCAGTCGAGTCCCATCGCCTTCAGGAGCGGCGCGGCGTTGTGGCAGGCGGGCTGCAGCTCGGGGATGCACCGCGGCATGTCGAAGAATTCGCCCGCCCGCGTGGTCGTCATCAGGCCGAAGCCGGAGCTCCACGGACAGTACGCGACGGTCGAGACCTGGCTGCCGCGGTACGTCTGGAGCCGCTGCGCGGTGAAGTTCCCCACCGTGACCGGCAGGTTGGTCTTCCAGTAGACGACTTCGTTGCCGTCGGAATTGAGGATCAGCGGCCGCGGACGGTTCTTGAGCGCTGCGCGCTTCGCCTCCCAGCCGTCGTCCGCCTGCGCGCAAAGCACGGCTCCAACGGCCACCATCGCCACTGCCAGCAATTGAAACTTGCGATTTGTGAACAATTGTGACAATTGTGATTTGTGAACAATCTTCATCTTTCTATCCTCATGTGCATTCTGTCAAGCGGGAGGGCTATTTCACGCGCCACTTGGTCGCCATCAGGCACGGCTTCTCGCCGTGTTTTTCCGACTGGTAGTAGACGGTGATGATCGAACCGTCCGGGAGCTGCGCGGAGGCTGGATAGCCGAGGTCGCCGCACCAGTGCCCCGCCAGCTTGATCTGGTTCTTCACGTCCCAGGTCTTGCCGTTGTCGTCGCTGAGGCAGGCGTATTCGCCGAATGCGCCGTCCCGGACGCCGTACACGGTCAGCAGCTTTCCGTCCGCAAGGCGGATCAGATGCGGCGGGTGGCCGTGGATGTCGAGACGATGAACGGGCGTCCACGTCTTGCCGCCGTCAGGACTTTCGCACTGCCGGAGATTGAAGTCGATGTGGCAGCGGAACTGTGCGACGATCGTGCCGTCGGCAGCTTCGACCAGATGTGGCTCATGGAACTTGCTGATGTCCTCTTGGGGATGGATGCTTGCGATCTGATGCCAGCTACGTCCAAAGTCCGTTGATTCATCGACGGTCAGCTCGTGCGTGACCGTGGCGGCGACAGGATCGTCCGGCAGGAAATTCCCTTGGCTGTTCCAGCGGCGTCCCACCATCAGCAGACGCCCGTCCTTCAGCTGGATGCCGCCGTGGTTGGCCGAGCCGGTCGTGCGCACAGGCGGCTCCCACGTCTTGCCGCCGTCGGTCGAGCGGCGCGTGAAGTAGCCGAGTTGCGCCTTCACCAGGTCGCGCGGCAACTTTTCGAAGTGGCGTTGCCAAACGAACCGCTCGCTGTCGGGTTTGGCCAACTTGCCGTCTGCGGGGAAGTTCCCCGCGTAGCAGAGCGAGCTGAACCATGTTACGAGCAGGTCTCCGTTCTGCATCTCCATGATGCCCGCGTCGCGGTCGTCGTTCACCGTGTTGCAGATCGTTTCGGGGGCGGACCATGTTTCGCCATCGTCCGTGCTTCGCACCATCTGGACCTTGCCCCACGGGCAGACATGAAACTGCCGGTCACCGGAGAAGACGGCGAGCAGTTCGCCGTTCTTGCGGCGGCAGATCGTCGGCCAGCCGATGTACCGCCCCGCTTCTTTGCAGATGGCGCGCGTCCAGATGATTTCAGCTCTTGTCTGCTCCTTTGGAGCACCGTGGATGCGGCCCTCATCCATGTTCTTCCACGGTTTTGCGAGCGGAACGGGCGTTCCGCCGATGCGGATGTCCTTCACGGTACCGATTGTCTGGCTGGCGTAGAAGCCGATGCGTCCAGGCGTGGCGGGAACCTCCGCGTCATACAGCTTCGCGCCGTCGAAGAAAACATCAAGGGTCTTGCCCCTCCGTACCAGCTTGGCCGTGTACCACGAGTCCGGCTTCTGCGCCTTCCGCACGCGTTTAATCTCACGGAAGGCGCCACCGGTGGAACTTTCGTAGAGGATCGCGCTCCAGCGGTCGTAGTGCACGCGGATGAAATTCTCCGAATCGGTCGAGGCGATCACGAATCCGACGGCCATCACGCCGTCCGTCTTCGCAACCGAATAGCGCGCCTCCAGCGACACGTCGCCGTAAGTCTCCGCATTGTAGAAAGCGTATGTCGGCCCCCCTCGCCCGTTCAGCACGAGGGTGCCGGCAACCACCTTTGCATCAGGCGTCGGCAGCGTCCACTGCTCCTGTACGATCGGCAGTGTAGCCGATTCCGCTCGGCAAACAAAAGCGCACAGTACAATGCCCAGGGCAATCGCCGTCCTCATCTCGTTTTCCTCCTGTCATCTATCGGAAAAGAATGTACGTTCCCTTCACGGCAGAAGCCCTGAGGAAACCTTCGTACACGTTAACTGCGATGCGGGGAACCTCCGCGCCGTTCACCTTCACCGTCCAGTTGGCGAGGTTCGCGGTTCCCGTTACGGGATTGCCGACCTTCGCGCAGTTCACCCTCAGGTTGTCGACCGCCTCCGGCGCCACGCCGGAAATCTCGATTACGCCGCTCCCTGCGAAATCTGCCCCCGCGAGTTCGAGGACATCCGTCTTTCCCGCATCGACGCGCAAGCCCGCGCCGGCGGCGAATTCGACCCTCGACACCTTGCCCGTGCCCGAAAGGAACGCGCCGTCCGCGACCGTGTACTTGGACGCCAGGCTGTAGTCGACGTTGACCTTGAGTTCACCCGCCTCAACCGCGATCACTCCCGTGGGTCTGCCATGCTGATTGTTCGCGCCTTTGTACGGATTGTTGAGTTCCATCGTGCCGTCGCCGGTTTTGCGGAACCCGCACGGGTTCTGCGCAGTCTGCCAACTGTCGCGGGTCCGTGCCAGCACCGCGCAGTTGAAGATGCCGTCCGAGGCCGCGTCGCCTGTCGCGTCCTCCACACGGAACTCGGTGTTTCGCCCGAACGTGATGCCTCCTGTAACATTGGTGGCACCGTCTAGGATGTCCGGGAAGACATACGGACGCTTGCCAGGGTTATGTCCGAGCGTCAACCGGTTGCGTATCAGGAGATACCCCAAAGTATGGCTCCGTGTCGGCGCGACGAAGTTGCCGCCCAGGAGATCCAAGGTTCCCAGCGCCTGAATCGAAAAATCCCTTCTGACAGTCATGTCGAACGTGCCATTGGTGTAGACGGTGAAGACGCTGTCGTTGGCGACATCAGGCGTCGCGCTGCCGATCGCGTTGCGCATGTACAGCCAAAGCTTCGCATGGTCGTAGACCTTGACCTCGTAGCCGCGCGAGGCGTCGCCAAGCGCGCCGTTGGAGTTGGCGGCGTCGACCCGGAGAGTCCCCTCGCGCACCTCGATCGGGAACGCGCCATTCACGAGACTCATCGTACCGCCGTCATAGTAAAGTTCGAAGATACCTGCGCCGCGCTTCACGAAATTCGTGCAGCCGTCGCCGATGGCGCTTGAGCGGTCTTTGCTGAAATCGAACCTGTAGAAGTAATCGGCCTGCACGTTGATCGACGCAGGGGTGACGGTGCCGGTGATCTCGATGCGGTTTGTGGTGCAGGTGTCGTCGAAGTACGCGTCCTTGGCGTCGGTCCAGGCCACGGGATCCCCGTCCGAAGTCCAGTTCAGCGCACTACCCGTCGACCACTCCGCGCTGTCCGCCGCACCCTTCCAGACGAGTGCGCCGGCGGGGATGGTCGGCACCTCCGCGCCACAGAGCAGTTCCTGTGACATGAGCACCCTGTTGGAGACGCGCCAGCAGGTCATGTCGGCTTTCAGCGCCTGGGGAGTGGCGCCCGAGGGGGCTCCGGACAGGAAGAACTTCGGCGTGGTGAACCCGTAGTCACCGTATGCCGGCATATTGTTGTTCACGCCGAGCAGACGTCCGTTGAAGTAGAAGCGCCATTCGGTCTTGCCCTTGCCGTTGTCGGGCGTGAACGCAATTGCATAGTGGTTCCAGACGTTCAGCAGCTCCTCGGCGCGGAGGCTGTTGCAGAGCGTCTGCGTGCCGCGACTGGAGCCGCCGTAGCCGTATGACACCTTTATCGCCAGATTGCCGTTCGTGTCCGCGCCATAGAGATTCCAGCACCAGCCGCCCACCTCCCCAAGCGTATTGTAGATGAACATCTGGTTTTTGGAACTGTCCGCAGGGAGCGCGGTGAACTTGGCGAACCCTTCGATCGTGAAGTTCGTACTCAACTTCGTCGCCTCGATGACGGGCGCGTTCGTCACGGTCGAGAAAACCGGCTGATACTGGTTGTTGATCTTCGTCGTGTTGTTGCCGGAACGGACCATCTGCTTGCTCCAGCAGCTGACGCCGGCCGCAGTCAGATCCGCATCGGGATTCGGCGGCGTCGTCCAGCCAATGTCGTGGGCGGTATAGGAGACGCCACCTTTAGTCGTATCTCGGATCATCAACGTGTTGCGCTCGTCCGCGGCGTCCGGCACAATCATCTGTGCGGCGTCGTTGTAAAACGCCCCGAACACGTTCATCGGCCAGTATGCGACGGTCGTGGCAAACGTCTGGTGGCAGAGCAGCGAGCCGGACGGCAGGGCCTCGTCGGACACGCGCCAGAACGCAAGCTTCGCGTCAAACACCTTCTTCGATCCGGAATTGGCTCCCCCAAGCTGGAAACGGTCATGCTGCACGTTCTTGTCCTCGGCATGGTTGTTCATCATCTTGGAGCCGCGGAGCACGCCGTCGAGATAGAACGTCCACCGGCTCCGGCTGCCGTCTTCATTGAACTTAAAGACGAGCGCGTAGTGATGCCAGCCGCCGAGGATTTCGCTGTCGTCAATCGTGCCCAAGACGCCGCTATTTTCAACAGTATTCCCACTGCGGATCACCACCTTCACATCCCGCGTATTGCTATTCTGGGCCGTCTCGGTCAGGTTCCAGAGCCAGTCACCAGAGCCGTTGACGCCGGAAAAGGCGATGATCGTGTCGCGATCATTTGCGGTGTGCTTCAAAGACTTCACGTACATGTAGCCCTCGATCGTGAAGTCGTGACGAAGACCCATCTTGAGGACGAGCGGGTCGCTCGTCTGGCTCTGCGTACCCGTGCCGCGCTGGAATGGCTGCACGGTAAGCGACGTTCCGTCGACCAGCTCCACGCAGCTTGCGGACGTGACATCGGACGGCCCATTTGGCGGACGGGAGAACGCCCCCTCCGTCGTGTTCACCGCCTGCGCATCGGAGAGCATGACATCGAGAGAGTAGTTGTTGCCGCTAACATCCGCGATCTTGCGGGCCGTTCCGCCGGTCGCCGGATCCATCACCATCGGCCAATAGGCGACGGTTCCCCCTTGGGCTAGCGACACGGCAAAAGCCGTCAGGCCCGCACACGCAATCTGTACATACGACATGAGTTACTACCTCCTTGAAACGAGACAAAATTAGTATACCACATCTTCGTTCAGAAAATTCCCAAAAACAATTTTATCGTTTTTGAGAAGTTCGGCGGTTCTGGGAAATCAGGAGTGCGCCTGCGCCCACTGACGGGGCGAGAAGCCGGTGGCGAGCTTGAATGCGGTGGAGAAGTGGCGGGGGGACGCGAACCCCAGCGAAAGAGCGACATCGGCGATGGATGCGCCGCCGTGGGTAAGCTCCTTCTTCGCCCGCTGGATGCGGCAGCTGACGAGATAGCCGTGCGGGGACAGGCCCGTGAGCGCCTTGAAGCGCGTGCGCAACGTGCTGGGGGAGAGGCCCGTCCGACGAGTCAGTTCGCCAATCGGCCACTTACGCCAAGGCTGTTCCCGCATGTCATCAATGAGCGGTCGGAGAGCATCGCCGGAAAACGTGACGGACGCATTCGCAGAGCAGGCGATGACGTTCAGCAGCAAATCGAGAACGACACAGCTCAGATTCAAACTGCGGAAAACGCCAGCATCGTCCGAATCGCAGATGTCGAACAACCGTTGGAAGTCGGCCTCGATCCGAGCATTGCCTTGAAAGAGGCGGGAAGGCAATGCCAGCAGGCGTTCGACAAGGTATTTCGATTCGCGCGTGGGGAGATTGAGAACCGTCTGCCCTCGTTTGGGCAGTCTGAACAGCAGATAGTTGGTACGAGTCCCCTGTGGATTCTCGCGCATCCGGTGCGGCTGGTCGGGACGCGACACGAACACGCTGCCCGGCAGGAACGGATAGACGCGCCCCTCGCTCTCGAAGGCGAGCTGTCCGCGCTTGCAGTAGGTGATCTCAAGGCATCCTTCGTGGACATGCTCCTTCACGTCTTCCGCCTTGTGGTGGAAGCGCGTGGCGCCCAGAACCGGCACGCACGAAACGCCGTACTTCGCCAAGTCAAGGACACGTCGCTCAGACGAGTCGATGCAGAGATCGTTTCTCAATGGAACTGCCATATCAGCACCTTTGACCATAAGTCGCCCTGCGCCGGATCGGGATTGTTCATCATGCCGGTTCCCTCAATTCCAAAGAAGCCGAGAGAACGGTATGATGGCGTCGAAGAACCCGTCCGCCTCAATGGAGGGAGCGATCTCGCCTTCGTACACGAGCGCCGTATGCAACGACATGCTTCGCGGCTTGCGCAGTGCCCTGCACTTCTCGCGCACCTCGTCCATGACCTCGCGCCCGATATGCGCCTGGCGCTTGATCTCCACAACGCACATGGACATCTTTGTCTGTATCAAAAGATCGATCTGACAGCCACGCCGTCCGCCCGACGCGCTTCCGCGCCTCTGATACGGCGCCGCAGACTTGATCATTGCACCCTCCATGTGCAACGGCTTGAGAAGACATCTGTAGTTGTTCACGACAAGGTTCTCGAACTGGAGTCCCATGACGGGGTTCCACCCGGAGAACTGGTCTAGACCGTTGAACACGAATGCCTTGGCGTCTATCACGTCTTTGTCCGGTTCAATGTACTTCAGGTAGAATCGGGAATAATTGTCGCTGAGCCGATAACGGCGTTCACGAATATCCACGCCGGTCTCGGGGTTCTTCCCCGAATCGGGCGCAACCATGCCAGCCTCCTGAAGCTGCACGACCGCATTGGTGATGTTTCCACCTTTCTCGACATCCAGCGCCGCCGCAATCTCTGAAACGCTTTTCGCGCCGTCAACAAGCGAACGAAGTACCTTCGAGGAAAACTTCGGTTGGCGCGTGATGACATCGGAAAACATCTCGTCGAAATCCACTCGTAACGGCGATTTCGGGAGAAAACACATTTTTCTGATGTTTTCTTGCGCGGACATGAGCGGATTGATCTCCTCAAGGTAGCGAGGCACTCCGCCGGTGATGGACAACACGTCAATGATGTCACGCGCCGCTATCCGGTCGGCGGCCTTTCCCCAGAACTTCACGCATTCGTTAAGTGGCAGTTCGGGGACGACAACATCCAGCGACCGCCTTCCGTAAAAGGCTCCGCTTTCAATGATGTTCTCCTTTATCCAAGCCGAGACGCTGCCGCAAACGACAAGTATCAGTCTGTCGTGCTTCTTGAGATGATTGTCCCACGCGATCTTGAGCGTTGCGGCGAAGGACGGATCGTCATGCGCCATCCAGGAAATTTCGTCCAAAAGCACAACCGTCTTTTCGCGCGGCTTTATTTCCCTTGAAAGTCTGATGAAAGCCGTGAGCCAATCTACAGGACGCGAACGCTCGGCCATGGTTTGTGATGCCAATTGAGAGGCGAACGAATCAAGCTCGTCTTCTTTTGTCGTATTCGCTTCAGGACGTAATCCTTCGATCTTAATGAACCTTGCTCTTGACAAATTCGCGAACCGCTCAATCAACGTACTTTTGCCAATCCGTCGACGACCCCGACATGTCACAAGAGAGGACACTCTCTTGCCCCATAGATCTTGCAGTTGTTGCAACATTTCTGTTCTTCCGAAGAAATCCATATCATTCTCCTTATCTTTCCTGTCGCAGGGAATATTACCATATTTTACCGAATATCGCAACTGCGTAATTATCACCTATCTGCATTTTATGATGATAGGTGATCAGAAATTCGTGCGCTGAAATTATCACCTATTCCTCTTCTTTGCCAATAGGTGACAATTGATCCTTGGCCAAAGACTCCATAATTAGAGGATTCTCAGCGGAACGTGTTGAGGCCGGCGTGGAGGGGGTGTTCGGTGCCTTGCCAGACAAATGTGCCGGGGAGGGCGTCGGGTACTGTCACGGTGCCCGAAACGGCATTGTCCTTGAACTGCAGGTCGAGGACAATGTCGCCTTTGGGCGTGGGCGTGGTCGCCTTGAGCCATTTGAGTCCGCCCGGCTGCGGCGCGATGCGCACGGCCGTGAAGCCGTTCGCCGCGGGCTTGATGCCGGCCACGCCTGTCAGCAGATGGTAGATCGGATGCGAGCCCCACGCATGGCAGTCGCTGCGCGCGCGCACGCCCGGCGCCTCCAGAGGCGTCTTGAGACCCATCTTCACGTAGCCCCGCCAGAGGTCGAGCCGCTTGAGGAAGCGGTCGGCGTGCCCGTACTTCACGTACACGTCGAAGAGGTAGTGCGAGAAGTAGACGGTCGTGCGGGCGAGGTCCGTGCTCTCCAGCAGGCCGTCCAGCGCGCGCCGCGCGCGGTCGGGCGGAAGGATGTCCGACAGCAGCGCGAGGCACTGCGCGTGTTCACTGAAGCGGTCTTGGGCCGCGGTGTCGGCGACCATCCCGCGCCGCTCGTCCCAGAACGTGGACACGACGGCCTCCGCCAGCGCCTTCTTGCGCGCGCGCCAGTAGTCCGCCATGAGCTTGTCGCCCGCGTACTCCTCCACGCGGATCGCACTGTCGAGCGCGTACACGCAGAGCAGGTTGTTCACCGCGCTGAGGCCGAGACGTCCGTCGGGCGCGTTCCCGAAGAAGTCCCAGCCCTCCACCCAGTCCTGGAAGCTCCACCCCGGCAGGTTCTCCAGCAACCCCTCGCCGTTCGTGTAGTTCAGGAGCAGGTGGAGCGTATGGCGCATGCCGGGGAGGCGCGCCTTCAGGAAGTCCTTCCCGCCGTTCCAGAGCGCGTAGTCGCCCAGCATCGCCAACCAGCACATCGAGTACGTCGAGGAGTCCTGCACGAGATAGCACGGACTGTTCATCGGCACGAGACCGTTCTCGCGGCGCGCGTAGTCGAAGTGGCCGATGCCGAACCGCGTGAGGCGCGCGTCGCCGCTCAGCGCGTTCGCGATCAGCATCACGACGCGCGTGTCGCCAGGATACATCTGCTGCTCGAAATACGGACAGTCCATGTACGTCTCGTGCATGCAGTTCTCCAGCCCGCGCCGGCAGAGCCGCCAGACGTCCGCGATCGAGGCGTCGTCGCAGTCGAACGATGCCCGGGCGGCGAGCGGATAGCGCACTTCGTCGCAGGTGAGCTTCGTAAGCGTGAGCGGCGCGTCCGCCGTCTTCACCTCGAACTCGCACCAGCGTCCGCACCGCCACCAGGGCGACGTGAACGTCGCCCGCGCGCGGCCGTCGGGACGGAACGTGTCGCGCATCGCGTGCGCGCACCGCTTCCCGGCGAAGGCGCTGCGGTCGGCGCGGTTGTGTGTGCGGTCGTAGAGCGCCTCCGCCCAGCCCCAGCGGATTTCCGCTCCCGCGCCGCCCGAGGTTTCAAGGATCGGATACGCGCAGTAGTAGTCTCCCATGTCCCAGACGAGCCGCGCGGTCGTGCCGGCGGGTATCGTGACGGGCTTTCCATCGTGTAGAAGGGCGTTCATTTCCGCGACGAGCGGAAACCCGGCGTCGGCGGCCTGATAGTAGACGTTGGTGCCCGCCCGATAAAGCGGCTGCCCGGCCTTGAAGCTACCTGGTTGCCGCCGGGCTGACATCTGGTCGGGCCGTTCCGTGGGGAAGAGCGCCCAGCCCTCGCGCGGCACGCCGTATTCGCTATCCACAACGCGTCGGCGCACAACCTTAACGTCGCATGGTGCACCCGTCGCGGCCGCCGGATCGAGGAGTCCGGTTCCTGCCGAGACGGACTGGCCCGAACCTCCGAACCCCTGGCTGTCGCCGAAGCCTTCCATCCGTGTGCCCGTGATGCGCCGCGCCCGCCACTTGCCCTTACCGGTCGTGAGCGCTGCATCGTATGCGCCGTTCGCCTTTAGGAGGAAACCGCCCTTGCCGGCGGTCAACACCGCGCGCGGACGCACCGTCTCCATGCGGTAGACGACTGCCTCCAGACGATGCGTGCCGGATTCGAGTCCGGTAATTGCGTACGACTGGTAGTACCAGTGGTTCACAAGCCCCTTGTGCGGACCGCGTGCGATCTCGCGTCCATCGAGGAACAGCACAAACCGCTCGTCGGCTGACACGTCAATTTCAAGCTGCGGCGGTCGCGGGGCGACCGCCCTACCATTG
>JAFRSR010000423.1 GCA_017427485.1 Kiritimatiellia bacterium | reverse complement strand
GCCGCGCTGCTCGTCGACGCCGCCGCGCGGCCGCGCACCTCGCACGCGCGGAGCTCGCGCAGCGTGGACGCCCTTGCGATCGCCAAGGCGGGGGACGTGAGCGGGTCGATGGAGGCCCACGACTTCATGTCGCCCGGCTCGTGCACGGAGCGGACGCGGCTCGACGTGGTCAAGGAGGTGTTCGCGAAGTTCGTCGAGGCGCGCCCCGACGACCTGATCGGCCTCGTCACGTTCGGCGGCTACGCTTCCACGCGCGCTCCGCTCACGGCCGACCACGAGGTGCTGCTGCACGTCCTCAAGGGCGTGCAGGTGCCCACGATCGCATACGACGCGAACGGGCGCCCCGTCGACCAGGAGGAGACGCTGACCGCCATCGGCGACGGACTCGCGACGGCGATCGCGCGCGTGAAGGACGCCGAGATGAAGTCGAAGATCGTGATCCTCCTCTCTGACGGCGTGTCCAACACCGGCGCGGTGGAGCCCGACGCCGCGGCCGCGGCCGCGGCCAAGCTCGGCATCCGCGTGTACACGATCGGCGTGGGCACCCGCTCGAACCGCACGCCGTTCAGGGTGCGCGACATGGTTGGGCGTTCGGTGATCCAGTACGCGGACATGTCCTTCGACGAATCGCAGCTCAAGTCGATCGCCTCCACCACGGGCGCGCGCTACTTCGGCGTGCGCGACGAGGGCGGCCTGAAGGCTGCGCTCGAGGAAATCGACTCGCTGGAGAAGACCACGCTGGACCGCACGGTCTACCAGCGCTGGAACGAGTATTTCCCGCCGTTCCTCCTCGCGGGGGCGTTCCTCGTGCTGTTCGCGGTTTCGCTGCAGATGGCCGCATCACGGAGGCTTGTATGAAATTCGTCTATCCCTGGATGCTGGTCCTTGTGGCGGTCGTGCCGGTGGCGGGCGCGCTGTGGGCGTTCCTGCGCGCCCGGACCGAGAAGCACCTCGCCGCGTTCGTCGCGCCCGCGCTGCAGGCGCGCCTTCTGCCGCGCCACCCGCGCCTCTTCAGCCTGCAGGCCGTCCTGCTGCTCGCGGGCCTCGCCCTCGTCTTCTTCGCCACGTCGCGTCCCCAGTGGGGCCGGTCGGAGCAGAAGACGGAGGTCCGCTCGCGCAACGTCGTGATCGCGCTCGACGTGTCGCGCTCGATGCTCGCCGAAGACGTGCGGCCGAACCGCCTCGAACGCGCGAAGGCCGACCTCGCGGACCTCGTCTCGTCGCTCAACGGCGACCGCTGCGCGCTCGTCGCCTTCCGCCGCACGGGCGTGCTGCTGTGTCCGCTCACCACCGACTACGCCTTCATCCGCAGCGCGATCGAGGACGCCGGCCCCCATTCCGCGCCGCGCGGCGAGACGGACCTCGGCAGCGCGATCCGCACGGCGCTCGACGCGCTCGACCCCGCGAAGGACGAGCACAACGCGATCATCCTCATCTCCGACGGCGGCGATCTGCGCGGCGGCGCGCTCGCGGCGGCGCAGGACGCGAAGAAGCGGTCCGTCCCCGTGTTCACGGTCGGCCTCGGCAACGACGCCCTGGAGAGCTCGGTCCCGGACGCCTCCGGATCGGGCGTGCAGATGTACCAGGGCAAGGCCGTGAAGACGCGCCTCGAACACGAGACGCTCGACCGCATCGCGCGCGCGAGCGGCGGGCGCTACGTGCCCCTCGCGACGGCCGGCACGGCCGAGACCACGCTCGGCGCCATCTACCGCGGCTTCCTCTCGAACGTGGCGGAGCAGGATCTCGCCGAGGAGGAGGAACTGCGCGCGACCGAGCGCTTTGGATGGTTCCTCGTGCCGGGCTTGCTGCTGATCCTCCTCGCGGGCATGTTCTCGCGCGGCCGCTTCGCGGGCCGCGTCGCCCGGAAGGTGCAGGTTGCCGCTTTGCTCGCCGTTCTGTGCGGCGGCATATATGCCGCCGAAACCAATGCCTCGCCTGTGGTTGCGGAAAGTGAACGATCTGAGAGCAAGCAGGGCACGCTCCTCGACGACCGCGAAATCTGGAACAAGGGCGTGGATTCCTACCGGGCCGGCGACTACACGAACGCGCTCGCCACGCTGCGCACGCTCATGCTCAGCCGCACGCACGGCGCGCGGGCGTCGGAGATCGTGGGCGCGATCCGGCATGCGGACAGTCTCGCCGCGCGCGCACAGGCGAAGGACGCGCAGGGCGTCCACGCCGAGAACGCCGCGATCGAGCCGCTCCGCCGCGCGCTCGCCGCCGGCGAGGAAAGCTCCTGGGCGATGCAGCGCGCCCTGCGCGCCGCGCCCGACGATCCGCGCGCGAACCGCAACTTCACGCGCGCCACGGACGGCCTGAAGGAGCTGCGGAACGAACTGCATGTGGAGGAGGTGCTGTCCAAGACGAAGGGCAAGGACCCGAAGGCGCAGATGGCGGAGGCCGCGCGCGAGGCGCTCGCGCTCCTGCAGGCGCAGACGGGCGTGCTCACGAACGAGGCGGGCGTCGCCATCGCGCGCAGCGAGGATCTCGCGAAGCGCGCGGAGCGCCTCGCGGACGCCCTCATCCCCCTCAAGCGCTCGGTGCTGGAGTCGGTCACGAACGAGCAGCAGGCGGCGGAGATCGTGGGCGACGTGGAGGCGACGCGCGACGCTACGCTGCGCGCGGCGGATCAGCTGGCCGACCTGTCGCCGGATGCGGCGTTGAGCCTGTCGACGACCGAGAACGCCTTCCACCGCTACTGGAAGGGGCTGCTTGATTCGCCCGAGGCGCTGGAGGAGGCGCTCCGCGCGCAGTCGAACGCCGTCACGCGCGCCGAGCGGGTGAACGGACGCGACTGGCAGCAGGAGGCGGTCGAGTTCGCGCAGATCTTCGGCACGCGGTTCCCCGAATGGGCCCAGCAGCGGTGCGCGCAGGACACGCCGACGACGAGCAACGAACCGCCCTACACCGTGCACGTGGCGAAAGAAATCGCCAATGCGGCGCAGGAGGTCGTGAAGCAGCAGCAGGCTCTCCTGAAGGAACCGAAGGACGAGGGCGCGAAGCTCGCCCTCGCCGGACTCACCCGCATGCGCGACCGGTGCGGCCTGCTCGCCGCCGATCCGCGCCAGCTGGCGGCAGCCGACCTCCTCATGCAGACGAACGCCTACATCGACTTGCCGCGCACGGACGGCTTTGACTGGCAGAAGGACGCCTACGACCACACGCGCGCTTTCCGCGCGCGCTTCCCCGCGTGGGCGCAGCAGTACGAGCAGCAGGCTCAGGCCAACACGAACATGCCGCCGTTCACGAAGGAGCAGCAGGCCGAAGTCGCCGCGCTCGCCGCCGACGTGGAGAAGAAGCAGGCCGGCTGCGTGAAGGAACTCGTCCCGCCCGACCAGCTCGAGGCCATCCGCAAGATCCAGCGCATCATTGAACTCCTCCCTCCCGACCAGAACAATCAGCAACAGCAGAACCAGCAGCAACAACAGCAGCAGAACCAGAATCAGAACAAGGACCAGAACAAGGACAAGAACCAAGACCAGAACCAGGACCAGAAACAGGATCAAGACCAGAACAAAGACCAGGACCAGAACAAGGACAAAGACCAGCAGAAGGACGAGCAGGAACAGCAGCAGGAAGAACAGGAGCAGAAGGCCCAGCCGAAGGAACTTGAGGATCAGAAGGAGGCCGAGGAGCTCATCCGCAAGGCCCTTGAGCGGAGCGACGAGCACGAGGCCGAGAAGAAGGCCCGCATGCGCAAGATGCCCCTCTCCCCCAACGAGCGCGACTGGTAGTCCCCGCCCACCCTAAAAAAACGAATTTATCCCCCTTGATTTCGGGCGAGAGAAAAGGTATACTACTTAACTCCTTTTCAACAGCGGAGGAACCATGAATATTGAATTTTTGAAAAAAGCCCATGAACGCGTCCCGTCGGTGCCGGTTCTCGTGAACCTCATCTCGAAGCGGGAGAAGCAGCTCATTGCGGGCGAGAAGCCGCTTGTGATGCCGGAATCGTCTGAAGAGGACAAGGTGGACACCGCGCTGCGCGAGGTCGCCGAGGGCAAGCTCATTTCCGAAATCGACTTCGACGCGATTGCGCGCGCCGAGGACGCGAAGACGCGCCACTCAAAGCACGCGGCGCTGAAGTCCATCTTCGCCGACTGATGGCCGTCAAGAAAAAGAAGAAGGTCCCTACAGGCGACTTGACCGTCAACCGCCGGGCCTGGCACGACTATGCCGTTCTCGAGAAGATCGAGTGCGGCATCGTGCTTTCCGGCACCGAGGTGAAGGTGGTGCGCAACGGCGAGGCCTCTCTTTCCGGTTCGTACGGCGCGGTGCTGGGCGGCGAGCTGTACGTGGTGCAGATGAACATTCCCGTGTACGCGTTCGGGAACCGCTTCAACCACCGTCCCCAGCAGAACCGCAAGCTGCTCGTGCACAAGAAGGAAGTGGAGGCGCTGCGCCTCAAGACGGAGGCGAAGGGCCTCACCCTCATTCCCCTGCGGCTCTACCTCAAGAACGGGCGCATCAAGCTGGAGCTGGGCGTGTGCCGCGGCAAGGCCCTGCACGACAAGCGCGACGCGCTCAAGAAGAAGGCGCTGAAGCGCGACATGGAACGCGGCGATGTCTAGCGTGCTCATCCGCAACGGTCTCGTCATCGACGGCACGGGGCGCGAGGCGTTTCCCGCCGACGTGCTGGTCGAGGGCGACCGCATCGCCGACGTCATCGACCGACCTGGTATCAACCTACTTGGTAGGGTCCGCTCGCCGAGCGGACCGAATTGCACGCGACTCGCCGATACCGTCATCGACGCCGCGGGCTGTCTCGTGACGCCGGGGTTCGTCGACGCGCACGCGCACAGCGACACGTACCTGCTCATCGAGCCGGACGCGCCGTCGAAGCTGTCGCAGGGAATCACGACCGAAGTCAACGGACAGTGCGGCGGCAGCGCCGTGCCGCGCTACGGCGCGGCGCGGCTCTCGAGCGACTGGGCGTCGATGACGTATCCGGGCGGCGACGGCACGCCCGGCCCCACCTGGCGGTCGATGGCGGAATACCGCGCGCTGCTCGACCAGGTGCGTCCCGCCATCAACACCGTGCAGTTCGTGGGACACAACACGCTGCGCAGTTCCGTGATCGGCTATGACGCCGTGCGCGCGACGCCCGAGACGCTGCGCGCGATGGAGGACCTGCTCGCGCGCGAGCTCGACGACGGCGGGTGGGGTCTCACGACGGGCCTCATCTACCAGCCCGGCAAGTATTCCGACGCCGCCGAGGTGACGGCGCTCGCGCGCGTGGCGTCGGCGCGCGGCGGGTTCTACGCCACGCACATGCGCTCGGAGGGCGACGCGATCCTCGAGGCGATCGACGAAGTGCTCGACCTCGTGCGCGCCACGGGCATCCGCGCGGAGATCTCGCACCTCAAGACGAGCGGACGCCGCAACTGGGGCAAGATCGACGACGTGCTCGCGAAGATCGAGCGCGCGGTCGGCGCGGGCGAGCTGCTCGGCAGCGACCGCTATCCCTACTGCGCGGCGGGGACGGACCTCGACGTGGTCTTTCCCGACTGGGCGGGCGAGGGCGGCGTGGCGGCGGAGATCGAGCGCCTGAAGGATCCCGCAACCCGCGCGCGCATAGCCGCCGAAATCGACGCGCAGGACCGCGACTGGTCCACTGTGATGATCGGCGGCACGTGGGCAGAAGCGACTCGCCATTTCAGCGGCCAAAGGATAAATGAATTGATTGCGGCGGGCGCGGGGCGCCCGCCCTACCGTACTCCGGGCGAGCTCGTGTGCGCGATCCTCGCGGCCGATGCCTGCCGCACGGGCGCGTTTTTCTTCGGCATGAGCGAGGCGAACCTGCAGAAGATCCTCGCGCGCCCGTGGATCGTGCCGGGGAGCGACGCCTCGCTGCGCGCGCCGCACGGTCCCCTCGGCAAGGACCATCCGCATCCGCGCGCCTACGGCACGATGCCGCGTTTCTTCCGCCTGCTCACCGGCCGCGTGGAAGGGCATGCGCGCATCTGCTCGCGCGAGGCGGCGATCCAGCGCATGACCTCCGTGCCGGCGGCGCGCTTCAACATCCGCGACCGCGGCGTGATTCGTCCCGGCGCGTACGCCGACCTTGCCGTGTGGCGCGAGGAGGAATTCCGCGAAACGGCCACCTACACGGCGCCGCATGCGTATGCCTCGGGCATGCAAGCCGTGCTGGTGAATGGCGCGGTGGCGTACCGCGCAGGCAAATTCGCGAACGACAGGCGCGGAAGGTTTCTTGAAAGAAGTTGAATTTTTTCATTTGCTTTCGCACGGATTCCGTGTATAATTGCGAGTGGTTTACGGGGAAGTGTACACTTCCCTTAGTTGTGTATGTCTGAAATAGGACGGTGAGCCATATGAAGAAGTGCTTAATTTTGGCGCTTGTCGCCGTTTTCGCCACGTGCGCCGCACGTGCAGAAGTGGTTTCGCAGGAGATGGCGAAGACCGCCGCCAACGCATGGGCCGAGCGCAACGCCCGGTTTGGCGCGGGCGGCGTGGCGACGAACGCCGTGGCGGTCTGCGACACGAACGCCGCGCACACGGTGCTGTGGTACCAGGTGTCGATGTCGGGCGGCTGCTGCCTCATCGTGGCGCCGGTCACCGAGATCGAGCCCGTGGTCGCGGCGCTCGAGGACGATCCCGGAGAGCTGCCAGCCGCGCATCCGCTGCGCGCCCTGCTGGTCGCCGACATGCGCAGCCGCCTGCGGTTCCTGAATCTGTACGTGGAGGATTCCTCTGGCGGCGCGACGCTCCTTTCGGCCTCGCCCGCGCCGGCCGAAGACGAGAACGTATCCGCCGTGCGCGCGGAGTGGGCGGAGCAGCAGAAGTCCAAGTGGCGGAATCTCGTCGTCGGCCGCCGCGGTGGCATGACGCTGATGGCGGCGGAGTCCGTGGGCGTGCTCGACCCGATCGACGAGGAGATCCGCGTGGTTCCCGGCTTCGAGAAGAACGGCCCGCTTACGCACTGGAACCAGAGCAACGCGGGCGGCGGTCCCTGCTTCAACTACTACACGCCCAACAATGCGGTGTGCGGTTGCGTGGCGACGGCGTGTTCGGCGCTGATCCAGTTCTTCGGCACGGCGGAGGGCCCCGAGGCCGGATACCAGCATACGTGTTCTTACAATGGCTCGAGTTCCCTGTATACGGTAAAGGGCGGCGCGTACGACTGGTCGATCCTGCCGAAGAACTGGGGCGGCGCGGCCGATTCGTCGAATGCGCTCACCGAGGAGCAGCGCGAACTTCTCGGCCGCGTGGCTTACGACGCGGGCGTGTGCCTCGGCATGATGTGGACGGACGACGAGTCCGGCGCGTACACGCGTGACATCGCCGCCGTGCTGCGCGACAACTTCGGCTTCCAGTACACGGTGCTGGTCGACAATCCCAAGCTTGACCAGTACCACAAGCTCATCTACATGCAGTGCTGGGCCGGCGCGCCGGTGGGAATGGGCATCCAGGGACACGCGGTGGTGGCCTGCGGCTACGGAAAGGATTCCGACGGCGTCCCGCGCGCCCGCGTGTTCATGGGCTGGGGCGGGTCGGGCGACGCCTGGTACGCGCTGCCGCAGATCGACACCCAGAGCACCATCAACGGCGGCACCTACCTCTCCGAGGTCATCAGCTGCGTGATCACGATGATCGGTTACCAGGACGACAAGGTCGTGCCGGTGTGCGGCCGGCTGATTCCCACGCTGAACGCGACCGTGGGATGCTGCGGCATCTCCACCAACGCGAACGAGAACGGCTACTTCGGCCTGCGCATCTCCGCCGCGGAGGCCGCCGGCGTCAAGCCGGTCGTGGCCAACGTGGGCGGTACGGAGAAGCCGGCTTCCGTCGTGCTGGGCCCGGCGGCCACCGTCAAGTCGGAGACGACTTACTCCTTCAACGCAGCGGAACTCTGCGCCTGGATTCCGGACGACATCCTGATCACCCTGCTCAACTCCGAGACGGCGTCCACTTTCGCCGAGGCCAAGGAGAGGGCCCTTGCCTCCATCGACGCGGGCAATCCCAAGCCCATCCTCGCGTTCAGCGGCTCCTGGGGCGAGGAGGCGACCGACGCCGCCTGGGCGATCCTGCAGTCGTATGATGACGACAACGTGGACGGCTTCACGAACAAGTACGTGGTCCTCTGCACGCCCTACAGCCTTTCTTCCACGTCTCCGTCCGACGGCAACCCGTCCATCGCCGTGTTCGACCCGCGCTCGCTTTCGGTCGAGCCGAACAAGATCTGGTCGTTCTACAACGGGCGCCTCGACTACTGGACGATCGGCGGAGCCGTCTACACGAACGACGCGGCGCTGGCGGAGGCCGCCGCCACGAACGTCGTCGTGAACGGATCGGTCACGACGTACATCACGGGCGAGGAGATCACGAACGCCGTCCTCGCCGTGATCGGCGCCGGACGCGGAAAGTTCCTCACGGGCGTGTCCGGCATCACCCTCGACGTGGTGGGCGAAGGCGGCGAGCCCGGCGCGGTGGAGCCCGCCTACGGTTTCCACGAGAACGAGATCGCAAACGGCACGACTGTCGTGGCGACGGCCCCGTACGCGGCCACGAACGACGACGAGAACGTCGAATTCAAGTGCACCGGCTGGCTGCTCACCTCTACGAACTCCGAAGAGGTTTTGACCGGCACCGGCACCACGGCCCAGTTCGCGCCGGTCCCGAATGGCGCCTACACGCTCACCTGGTTCTGGGAGACGAACGCCGTCAAGATCACCGTGGAGGTGCTCGCCAGCGAGCGTCAGGGTACGATCAGCCCCGGTACGGGCTGGTTCAAGTTCGGAAGTACGGTTGCCTTCACGGCCGTTCCGAGCGACGAGCCGAAACTTGGAATTTACTATTACTTCTACGACTGGGTTTTTGGGGAACTCGGCCAACTTACGGACGACGACGACTACGAGGTGTCGTCCAACAGGCTCACGTTCGAAGTTGCCCGCCCGGTGACGGTCAAGGCAGAGTTCCGCTCGGGGGGGAAGGTGCCCCAGGAACTGCCGTATCAACCCGTACAGCCGGATCCGCCCGATCCAGTGGATCCGCCCAATCCTCCTGATCCGTCGGATCCGTCCGTCACGAATGTCTTCGACATCGTCTGGAACGACGGTCTGGACAACCTCTCGTCCGGTTACTCCACGAACCTCCTGACGGCGGCCGATCTCCAGGCCAACGGCTGGACTGTGAACGACCTCACGGTGTCTGCCCCCACGGGATGGGTCGTCAGCGTGACGCAGACCCGCAGCGGCGACGTCGTGGCCACGCTCGCGCGCGACGACGACGCGCTGACGGCGGCGATGGAGAGCTGCGAGCTCACGGTCTATCCCAACGACGACGACACGCTGACGGTCGAGGCGACGATCGCCAACGGCCTGCGCGGATTCTGGTACGTGATCTACGGTTCCGACGACCTCTCCACGTGGTCGGCCGTCGCATCCGGCACGTACGAGAGCGGCACGCCCGCGGCCCAGGCGAAGGGCTCCGCGGCGAATCCCGTGGACGAAGTGTCGCTTTCCATCACCGTCACGCCCGGCGATTCCGCCGCAGGCTCCAAGCGTTTCTACAAGGTTGTCTCGGGCTCCACGTCAGACCCGCTCGCGGAGGAGCCCTAACTCCTCGAGGTGAACCTCCATGTTGTGCCGCGCCCCCATATTCGCACTGCTGGCGACCGCGATGACCTTCGCGGCCGAGGGGGTGAACATTACGGTCAATGCGACCAATGATTCGCATGTGGGCACGGCCAAGGTGACTGCCGGCAGCCAGAGTATGACTCTTGCCAAAAAAGGCCATGCAACATGGACGGGGTGGGTGGCCGGCACGGCCTATACGCCGGCATTCACGGACGTCGACACCGGCTATACACCCCGTTGGAGTGTTACGAAGAGCGGCCAGACCACCTTGTCGGGCGGCGCCGGGAACAGCATCAACCTCTCACAGGCCTACACGGGCTGCACGCTGCGCTTCTTCGGCCAGCCGAACACGTACACGGTGACGCTGGACAGGCAGGACGGCAGCGGCGGCACGTCGAGCGTGACCGCAACGTATGATTCCAAGCTGCCGGCGCCGATTGCGGCGCCCACGCGCACCGGCTACACGTTCGGCGGGTACTTCACGGGCGTGAACGGCGGCGGCACGCAATATTATGCGGCAAATGGATATACTTGGTCGAACAAGCCCTGGACGAACGCCGCGAACTCCACCCTTTACGCGAAATGGACGGCGAACACGTACACGGTGACGCTGGACAGGCAGGACGGCAGCGGCGGCACGTCGAGCGTGACCGCAACGTATGATTCCAAGCTGCCGACGCCGATTGCGGCGCCCACGCGCACCGGCTACACGTTCGGCGGGTACTTCACGGGCGTGAACGGCGGCGGCACCCAGTTTTATGCGGCAAATGGATATACTTGGTCAACCAGGCTCTGGACGACCGCCTCGGACGCCTCGCTCTACGCGAAGTGGACGGCGAACACGTGCACGGTGACGCTGGACAAGCAGAGCGGCAGCGGCGGCACGTCGTCCGTGTCGGCGACATACGACTCGGCGATGCCGGGAATAACCGTGCCGACGCGTCGGGGCTACGCGTTCGGCGGGTATTATTCCGGTACGGACGGTGCCGGCACGAAGTACTACAACGCCGACGGCACGAGCGCGCGCGCGTCGAACCTCGCATCCCCCACGACCCTTTACGCGAAGTGGACCGCGAAGACGTATGCCATCACGGTGGACCCGTGCGGCGGCGTTTTCCGCGGGACGTCCACGGCGTCGACTTATGACACGAACACGAAAAAACTGGTGACCGGCACGAACAACGGCTACAACATCCATCAGGCGACGCGCACCGGGTACACGCTCGTCGGGTATTATGACGCCCAAACAGGCGGGAACCTTGTGTACAGTGCTGATTCCAAGGCCGTGGACGGCGCGTACTGGACCGGCAGCGGCAGCGGCGCGGCGTTCAAGGGCCTTGAAAACGCCTCCGCGACCTCGCTGACGGTCTACGCCCGATGGACGCCGAATATGTATACGGTGACGCTTGTCACGTACGGAGGCACGCTCAAGAACGGCTGGACTTCGCCCACGAACTACGTTGTGGGCGTGGGGCTTGCGCTCCCGGCCCCGACGGACATCGAGTACGCCAACCACACGTTCGTCGCCTGGTACGACAATGAAGCTTATGACGAGGGCGGGCGCGTGACGTCGATTTCCTCCACCGCGACGGAAAACAAGACTTTTTACGCGAAATGGAACGAGAAAACCTACAAGGTGTCGTTCGACGCAAACGGCGGCACGGGACGCGGCGAGCAGGATCTGTCCATGGTCAACTCGGATCTGCTGAAAACCATCGAGGAGCTCAGAATCACGGCCCCGCAGGGCTACACGTTCGACGCATGGAACACGGAGCAGGACGGATCGGGCGACTCCTATTCCGACGGCGCGGTGATCGACAACAACCTCACGAACGTGGCCAACGCCACCGTTACGCTCTACGCGCAGTGGACGCCGAACCCTTACGAGGTCGCGTTCCAGCCGAACGGCGGGGATGGCTCAATGGACAACCAGTCTTTCATTTACGATGTTACGCAGGCTCTCGACCACGTCACGTTCACGCGCACGGGCTATGCGTTCAAGGGGTGGTCAACGACCACGAACCGTCCGTCGCTGTTCTATGCCGACGGCGAGGAGGTGGCGAACCTGGCAACGGACGGCGTGGTGAACCTCTACGCGAACTGGACGGGCATCGTCTACACGGTCACCTTCGACGCGAACGGCGGGGAGGGCACGATGGATTCGATGCTCTGCACCTACGACGCGCCGACGAATCTCCCCGCCTGCGCGTTCACGCGCGACGGCTGGGGCTTCAGGGGATGGACCACGAACGGCGCGGAGGGCGTGCTGTTCGCGGACGGCGCGCGCGTGACGAACCTGACGACGGCGGCCGAAGTGACATTGCTCGCGTGCTGGACGGGCGTCACGTATCAAGTAACGCTCGACGCGCGCGATTCGCGCGGCAACGGCGTGTTGGCGACGAACGGCATGGGCGAAGCGGTGAGCGTGCTGACCAACAGCTATGTTGTCGGCGATGAATGGAACAACCTGCCCGCCCCCACGAACGTCAACGAGCACCTTGCATTTGACCGTTGGGCATACGTGGACGCCCAGGGGGTGACGAATGACGCGCCGGCCCTGGTGCCGCCTCCTTCCTCGGGCGCGACGAACCTCGTGGTTGTTTGGTCGTGGGTGGAGGATCCCCTTGCCGCCGCCGTCGATGCGCCCGAGCTCGAGTTTGCGACTTTCTGCACGGTGGGGAGACTTGGAAATCCGGGAGAGGATAAGAACGTGTACTCAGCCGACTGGTTCGCGCAGACGAGCGTTGTGGACGAGAGCGCGAGCGCCGCGCAGAGTGGTGCCCTGCCGCTGTCAACGAATGACGTCATGACCTACGTTTCATGGCTTACAACGACGGTTGAAGGTCGGGGTGTTCTGTCCTTCTCGTGGAAATGCGCAGCGAAGCCAATGGTGGAATCTGACTATGGATTGTGCGGGGATCAATTCCGTTTCGGGCGATATGATGGAGAGAATGGTTTTGTGGAATTGACTGATGCATTGAAGGGGAATGTCGAATGGACAGGCGTTACGGTCACGAATGATTACGATGGTCCTGTGACGTACGCATGGGCGTTTACCTTTTTCGATGCCGACGAAACGCACAGCGGCGGCGGCACGGGCTGGGTCGACCGCGTGACGTGGGCGCCGGAAGGTTCTTCGGGTGAGGCCACGCCCACGCACGGCGTGTCCTACAGCTGGTTGCGCGATCACTTCTCGAATGCAGGTTCCATGAGCGAGGCGCAGCTTGAAGAGCTTGCCGAGAGCGATTCGCCGAGCGGCAAGCCGATGAAGGTGTGGGAGGAATACTGGACCGGCACGAACCTAGAAGATCCGAATGATCTGTTCCGTGCGCGCATCGCCGTGACCAACGGCGTGCCCTACATCTCGTGGCAGCCTGATTTGAGCGTCACAGGCGATCCGGTGCGCGTCTACAAGGTCCTGTGCTCGCCGATACCATCGGCGAGTGCGCAGGATTGGGTCGAATGGCCGAAAGGCGTTGAATGGCAGAATGTCGAAGGTGCGGCCACAAACCGCTTCTTCAAGGTTGAACTCAACTGGGAGGAATCGCGTAAAAAATGACGAAATGCGGATTTCGTCTTGTCCCGGTGACATAAAATGTGCTAAAATGGAGTTGCTTCGGGAAGACTAGGTCTTCGAGATGCAGAAAGATATGAAAGAGAAAAACGACAGATTGGTCGCCCTCTTGGGGGCGGTTCTCTGTGTATGCGCGTGCCTCGTTGGGTGCGAGCGCAAGGATGCTGCACCCTCGTCTCCCCCCGCGCCCGAGGCGAAGCCGGCGGCCACGTCGGGCGTCTCGCGCGCGGACGACGCGGCGTACCAGGCGCAGGTGAAGGGCTTCATCGAGAACAATCGGCGCATGCTCGACGCGCGCAAGGACATTCAGGCGCGCTTGGCGCAGTTGCGTGCGCGCGCGAAGAAGGCGCTCCCGGCGGATGCCACGGAGGAGCAGGTGACGGCGGAGCTGGAGAACAACAGCCTGAAGTATCCGGCGTGGCGTGAGCTCGTCGCCGCGCTGAAGAACGTGGATGTTGAAGAGCAGCGTAACCGCGCGGCGGCGCAGTCGGCGGTTCGTCAAAGGATTTTGCGTGAAGTCGCCGAAGGCCGCGCACAGGGCACGGCCGCGGCAAGAAAATGATTTACCAAGAAGGAAGGCGGTTCAACATGAACATGAAAAAAACGATCGGCATCTGTGCCACGCTCCTTGCGGCGCTGCTGTGCGCCGTGCCCCAGTCGGCCCAGGCCACGGGCAAGATCCGCGCGCTCGACGCCTACATGCTCGAGGGCGGTCAGGAAGTTCCTTTCCCGATGCCGGGCAAGACGCTGACGGTCGGCGACACGATCTACATCCGGTTCCGCCTGGCGAACGTGCAATGGAGCAGTGCCACCGCAGACACCGGCTACGCGAACCCGTGGGAGTTCAGGTACACGGGCACGCTGACGGGCAACGAGACGCTGGACGAACTGACCCAGATCGCCGCGAACAAGCCGCGCCTCGGCCTGTGGATCAGCGGGACCGTCCGCGAGGCGGAGTGCATCAACTTCCCGATGGGCACCGCCTCCGACTGGCTGTCCGACGTCCTGGGCGGCCAGAGGCACTACACGGATCTCGTCTTCGCCTACACGGTTCAGGCGGGCGACATCGCCTTGCCCGTCCAGCTCGCGAACGCGTCCGGCACCGGCCCCTCGACCGGGGCGGAGCCGTATTACCTGAAGTGCAACGGGCAGACCGTCCCCTGGGCGATCCAGGCCACGAACGAGAATGGACTGGTGACGGCCGATTTCGCGTTCGGTCCGTCGAACATGCCCGAAGACGACCCTGATTTCCATTGGGAGAGCACCAACGCTGGGATGGCGAGCTGGCTGACGGCCAAGAACTACGAGACCTTCGAGTTGATGGATCTGATCCAAGAGGGCGTCTTCGTGCAGGCCATTGACTTCGAACCGACGTACTTCAAGGAGAGCGAGGGCATCTGGCGCTCGATCGCGCAGGGCTCGACCACGGCGGATCCCGGCGCGCCCGCGCTCGCGATCGAAGGCGGCTCCGCCACGCCCATGTACCTCTACTTGTGGACGGAAGACTCGAGCATCGCAGAGATCGTGAAGGGCGGCCAGGTCGAAGAGGAGCCCGTGGACTACGTGTTCATCGACGGCGTGACGCGCAGGGTGGGCAGGATCCATATCTATCAGGACAACGTGAGTCCGCAGTTCTCCATCAAGGCGACGGGCTCGGTCGGGGAGACGACGAAGGTGTTTCTCTCCGCCACGCCCACGAACATCTATAACGCCGGCGGGACGGGCATCATCACCAACTTCATCACGCGCACCGTCCAGGTCGGCGAGCCCCTGCCGCCCGGCATCAACGTGACGGTGAACGGCAAGACGACGGAAAAAGTCACGGCCAACGCGGATTATGCGACGGCGCTCGTGCGCGTGAACGTGACGCTCTCCGAGGCGTATCCCGCCGGCGAATTCACCATTCCTCTCAAGGTGTCGGTGAAGGAGAAACCCGAGCTCAACGCGCGTGACTACGTGGGCATGTCCCAGTCGAGCGTGGACGACAACACCGCATGGGATACCGTGCTGACCATTCCGAACGGCCAGACTTCCGCCAGTCTGTCCCTCTGGATGTACGCGAACCGCGGCACGGTCGACACGGAGAACAACGGCATCCTCGTGGAAGTGGATACGAACGCCATGGATACCGCTGCGCGCGACTTCTTCACGGGCAAGATTCTCCCGGCCACCGTGGTGGTGAACCGCAGCACGCCGGAGATCACGGCCGACCTCGCCCCGATTACGGCCGAGGCGAACACGCCTCAGGAAATCACGATCAACGTGGCGGACGCCTATGGCGAGATGCGCGACCCCTGCCATTACACGGTGTACTGGAGCACCTCCGGCAACGACTCGCCGAACTACTACACGAAGATCGAGGGCCTCACGCCCACGGCCGCCGGCGACCTGTCCTTCTCCGTCACCTACCCGACGAAGAGCGGCGAGAATCCATTCCCGTCAATGTACTATGTCGTCAACGAGGACGGCAAGGCATCCACGAAACATACGGTGGCCGTGACGGTGTCTGCGCAAAAGGTGATTGATCCTGTCCTTGTGGATCGGAAATTCCCGGAAAACGCCTTTGACGAGCAGGTGATCGCGACGCTTAAATTCGACGGCCCCAATGGATTTGAGATGCCGAACGGCGCGACGTTGGGCTATGTCTTCCTCGTGCCGCTTGACGCGAATTCTTCGAATCTCGTGGAAAGCGTGGATTTCGGCGACGACTGGAAGACGGGTATGCTCGTGTTTTCGGGCGCAGAAGAGACGGACCCGATCAGCATGCTCTTGCTTGACGGTAGCCGCGGCGGTCTGGCGATGCGCTACAGAATTGTCGTGCGTACGGAACGGAACTGGGACGACGGCGTTCTCGTGTCCACCTGGAATTCGAAAGAGCTCACCTTCGGCGTCACGAACGTGGTGCCGGAAGTCACGCAGGTGTCGATGAGCGGCACGCGCCTGAAGGTGAACGGCGGCACGATGGGTGCCCATGCCTCGCTCGGCGTGTCCAAGACCTTTACGGCCCAGACGTCCGAGCCGTCGGACATCGACCTTTATGCGGACGAGGCCAACAACTACCAGGACGACCAGAAGGCGTTCGCCACGGAATGGACGTTCGACTACGGCAACGGGACGCCCGACGTGAGGTACGTCTACGGTCCGCCGTCCACGGCCCTCTCCTACGCCTTCACGCAGTCCGGCAATTGCACGGTCACGGTGCGCATGTGCGACAAGGACATGGACCACAACCGCGACGTCTGGGGCCCCGAGTTCACGTTCACGGTGATCGTGGACGCGAAGCCGGCCGTCACCCTCTCGCCGTACAACGGCCTCGACCAGTTCTATGAAAGCGCCATCGGCAAAGACCTCGGCCGCATCAACGTGAACCTCACGCTGGCGCCGTCGGAGGAGATCACCGTGCATCTCGACGTGACCCGCTCGGGTGCGGACGACGGCAACTACCCGCTGCCCGTCCTGAACAAGTACGACGTCAACTTCGGCGGGTCCAGCGGCAATGCCACCAACGACTATGTCTATTTCACGTGGCTTGACGGCACGCCGCGCGGCGGCACCTCCGGCTTCATCATCACCGCGACCGTGACGAACACGACGGTGAACGCGGACAACGTGCCGTGGAAGGACCTCTACAGGAGCGCGACGCTGCCGATCTCGGTCCAGAACATCGAGCCGATGATTCTCACCCGGCCCGGGACGAACGAGCAGGCGATCGCGAAGAACGAGCCCTTCAAGGTCAGTTTCGAGGTGCAGGACGTGCCTGCCGACATGACGGCCGGCCTGACCGTGAAGTGGACGACGAGCGAAGGCGAAACCGCCACCTACACGATCACGGCCGCCGGCGAGGGCCAATACCTCGTCTACAACGGCGAATCCCCGTCGTTCTCGTTCAAGCACTCCGGCTCGAAGACGGTGACGCTGCTTGTGCAGGACAAGGACCGCATGTACGACCAGAGGGAATGGCGCTACTACGTGGCGCCGTCGAAGGAACTGGTCATCTATCCGCGCCAGCCGGACCAGGCCGGCGGACGGGGCGGCAACGTCTCGTCGTTCTCCGCCTACTACACGGGCGCGGCGGGTCTGGGCGACGGCCGCGTCTGGGCCGACGGCGCCGTCGTGGAGTTCAGCAACTTCATCCACAATTACACATATGATCCCACGGCGGACGCCGCCAACGCCTACGCGCGCGGCTACAAGGTCGGCGACGTCGACAACGGCTCCCTGCTCCCGGCCACGGACGTCCCCATCGACGCGGACGGCAACCACTACATCTCCGGATCGTACTCCACGTACTACACCTCCACGGAAAGCAACGGCCTTGACAGCTACTTCTACTGCTGGATCCTCAACAAGGCGGAGGAAGGCAGCAGCACCTACACGGGCGAGCTGCTGAACTTCCTGCCGGCGGTCGAGGTCAAGGGGAAGACCACGGCCAACGGGCAGCAGCTCGTGAAGCTGCCGAAGTACGACAAGGAGGAGGAGAGCTATGACAAGACGGTGCTCGAGGCCATCTTCTCGAAGGAGTACCTGACGAGCGACAACGTCGGCGACATCAACCAGGACGGCATCCCCGACATCTTTGCCGTCGGCTACACGTATAGCGGCGGCAAGCTCTACGAGTTCGCGAACGGCGCCTCCGAAGGCGGCAACGCGGACGGTTCGGCGACGGACATCAAGCCGACGCTCGTGGACTTCAACGCCGACAACGACTACCTGCCGGCGGATTCCGTGACGAGCGGAAACATCCTCATCACTTCGGATGGCTGGAAGACGGTGGGCGAGCCCTTCACGGCGGATCTGGAAATCCGCGGCTTCGACCCGAACCTCAACTACCGCACGGGGAACGACGGCTTGAACTACCGCGTCCGCGGCGCATGGGTGTCGGAACCGGCCTTCTCGCCGGCCGAGTCGAACGCAATCGTCCAAATCAACAAGCAGCGCGGCATCCACGAGTTCACGTGGCCGATGCCCGATCCGGATGAGGACGAGGAAGCCTACACGGAGGCCGTCGCGAACTGGACCGCGGGCCTGAACAAGGACAACTGCTGGATTCCGGAGAACCGTACCGACCCGACGGTCGCCGATACGGACGGCGACGGATTCCCGGACGGCTACGAATACTACTTCTGGTACATGTCGCAGGTCGGCTGGATCAACGAGAAGGGCGAATGGAAGCAGCTCAATGGCGAGAGGTTCCAGCTTGAGGACATCGCGCAGGGCGTGCCGATTACGCCGGACGAGGTCGCCGCGGCGTTCAACCCCACCGTGAAGGCGACGGGCAACCTTTCGGCGCGCGATACCGACAACGACGGCCTGACCGACCTGGAAGAGCTTGCGCTGGGAACGAATCCCATTCATTGGGACACGGACCACGACGGCATGAGCGACCTGTGGGAGATCATGCGCGGCATGAACCCGCTCAAGGCCCCCTCCGATACGGAGTGGAATGTGGACGGCGACGCCATGGCCTCCTTCACGACCGAGAAGACCTACGCGGTCGCCAAGTTTGCCGATGCCGAAGGCAAATCCGTGTTCTTCGCCCTGCCCGACAACGGGAACAACGTCCTTGACGCGCTTCAGGCTGCGGCTCAGGGCGATGAGGATGATGAGGATCCGACTGCGGATGATGATGATGACGAGGATGAAGATGCGGAAGAAGGAGGGATCACCAACATCACGGCGATTGCCGTGTTCCGCTACGGCGGGAAGGATTCCGACTATATGCCCATCAGCCGCGGCCATTTCGAGAGGGATGAGTCCATCAGCTACTTTGATCATCCGGGCCGGAAGCGTACTACCGGCAGCGGCATGACGTGGGGCGATATCCGCGTGGCGAAGTCCAGGCCGCTTGACGCGATTGACGTGGACATTTCGGGCCTGACGTTCGTTTCATTCGAGACGAACAAGGCTCTCCGCCTCGTCCACGACCAGGTCTACGCGCAGTTCGACTTCGATCCGCGCACGGGCTGGAACGTCGACAAGTACGGCTACGTCGCCAAGCGCTGGGACCCGGCGCGTTCGAGTCACGCCGAGGGCCTGAACGACACGGGGAAGGCCATCAACACGGTTGCCTACACCTGCCTCGACGAGTACCTCGTGCTGAAGTACCGCTACATGGCCAAGGAAGCCCAGACGGGCGAGGCGCTCCGGTCGCTGTCGGACGACCTCGAGAAGATCAATTCCTATCCCAAGAAAATGACGATCGCCAGCGTGTTGGCCGCAGGGACGACGAATCCGAACGTTCCGTTCGAAGAGGCGAGCTACACCGTTCTGGGGCCGGATTCGGACACGGACGAATCCGAGACGTCGCAGACGGACACGCAGGCGCCCACCTACACGAGCACGAACCACGGCGCCGACACCGACGAGGACGGCGTGCCCGACGGCTGGGAGCTCTATGTCGGCTACAACCCGAACAATAACCTGGACGTGTCTGGGGATAACGACGGCGACGGACTCTCTCTCCTGGCCGAATACGCCGGCACCGACTCCTGCAACGCATACGAGTTCGCGACGAACGCCGAAGGCAAAGTCACGATCTACGACAACCATCCCGGTCACCAAAAGGGCTGGTTCAACAAATTCTTCCCGACCGACCCATGGGACATCGACACGGACGGCGACGGCCTCTCCGACAGCGACGAAGGCTCGACCTGGTCGGCGACGTTCATGCTCGGCCGTTCGTCCGACCAGGAACCGGTCCCGCATACCTACACGTTCATCTACGGCACGCCCGCCGATAACGACGAGCATACCTTGTGCTGCGTCCGCGGCGGCGGCCTGAACCCCTGCTCGGTCGACACGGACGGCGACTTGCTGCCCGATCCGTGGGAGCACGACTTCGCGGGCGTGGTGTTCAGGGCCGGTGCGCCCTGGAGCCCTGCGGATGCCGAAGCGGATCCCGACAACTCCAAGTACGGCACGTCCATCTCCCTGTCTGCCGGCGTGTTGGCGACGATCAACCGCAACGACGCCATCAACACCGCGTCGGGCAGCGTGAGCGTGGTGAAATGCTACATCACGGCCGGCATGGACGGCACGTTCGGTCCGAGCAAGTCCAACGGCGCCGTCATCGGCGACGCCGTGACGTCCTACGCGCAGGTCGACCCCCACACGGGGACGAAGCGCAACTTCGACTTCGACAACGACGGACTCCAGAACTTCCAGGAGTACCTCGTGCAGACGCTCCGCCACCTCCGCTACGACGACACGGAGACGCCGCTCATGGGCAGCTACCTGCCCAACGGCCTGGCCGGCTCGCGCACGTACGTGGGCTTCCTGCCCATGCAGGTCTGGGATGGCGCGGCGTTCTACGCCACGGCGCGCGCGAAGGGCTTCAACGGAATCTCCGCATACGGCGGCGAGGGCTTCCGCTACCGCGAGCTGGGCTATTTCGCCCGCCCGCCGAAGGCATGGGATCCGACTGCGCAGAACCAGTCCGGCATCAACGCGTGCGCGAACTACGACGAGCCCGGCTACCGCGTGATGCTGCGTCCCGCCGGCCTCTCGCCGAATGCGTCGGCGGATGGAGAGGACCGCATGCCCGCCAAAACGTATGCGTGCACCGATCCGCGTCTGTGGGACTCCGACGACGACGGCATGGACGACTACTACGAGCTGTTCCACGGTCTCAATCCGTTGCTGGGCGAGGCGGATGTCATCAGCGACGCCTACGCGGTGCAGTACGGAGCAGCTCCTTTCGGCTGGCGGTACAACGCCTGGGTGGGCTGGCCGATGATCCCGATGATGGAGCCCGTCTACGACGCAATGATGTATCCGTGGTTCATGGGCATGACGGAGGCCGACCCGGACGGCGACGGCCTGCGCAACATGGACGAGGCGCTCCTTGTCAACACGCCATCTCCGCAGAACTACCACACGGATCCGACGCCGCTCTGGATGACGGATGCCTCAAGTAAGACGAGCTACACGTCGCAGTACTATGGGCGCGATCCGTACATGACGGAGGCGATGGTCGAGCCAGACCTCACGAAGTACCTGTGGTTCCGCTACGTGGACGGCGCAGACCAGGGCGATGTCAGGGACTTCATGTTCTCCTTCGAGCAAAACGAGGGATATGACACCGACCACGACTGGTTGCCAGACGGCCACGAGTTGACGCGCACGGTGCTTCCCGCTTCCGATCCGCGCAGCGCGGCCGATCCCGACCTCCGTCAGGCGGCGTACTTCACCGGCGAGAATTCGGCGCTGTCCTCCTACACGGGCGATTTCAGCCGCCCGATTGGCGAGAACTATGCGATGCTGCGCCAGTTCACGGTCGAGGCGTGGATCCGTCCCGAGGACGTCTCCCGCGACCAGACGATTGTCACGCGCGTGTGCGACTACCCGTCGAGCACGCTGTCGAACGCGACACACCAGGTGCGCGCGAACTTCCGCCTCGGCATCACGGCGCAAGGCTACGTCTACGGCGAGTACGATTCGGACGACGCCGTGCAGAGCGGCAGCGACTTCGGCACCACGACGGTTCTGGGCGTGCTGATTGAGCCGAACACGTGGACGCACGTCGCGCTCTCGTACAATGGCGCCGCCCTCGTCCTTTACGTGAACGGCCGCGAGGTCAAGCGCCTGCAGTCGAGGCTGATTCCGGCAAACGGCCTGGCATTGGCCCAGCAGTCCGTCACGCCGACGGGCGCGAACTTCGGCAACGGCGGCTACAGGAAGTATCCGAGCGTGTTCCTCGTGGGCGCGGACGCAGCCGCCGTCGAGGCGACCCTGCTGAACGACAAGTCCAGCTGGGCCAACTACGGTTCGTTCTACAAGGGCTGGATCGACGAGGTGCGCGTGTGGGACGGCGCCCGCACGGATGCGCAGATCATTGCGGACTACAAGAAGCGCTATTCGCTCGCCGACGTCGCGGCGCTGCGGGATGAAACGTTCTCGGTCTGGAATGCGGGCGGCACGCACAACGACAACGACGGCTTGCCCAACTTGCCGGCCGAGTTGCTGGTGCACTACAACTTCCAGCACCTGCCGAGCGAGGTGACGGCCGACTACGTGGCCAGCGAACCGAGCGGATTCTCCTCGAAGATGCTGGACAACGTGAGATGGAACGGCCATGCGGTGGATCTGCGTTGCGGATGGTGGAGCGCCGTTCCGGTTGCGAGCACGGTCTACGCGAACCGTGCGCTGGTGCCGTGGGTGCGCAACATGTGCGGATTGCTGCCGGCAATGGACGGGTCGACGCCTGACAGCCGGTACTGGAGCGAGCTGCTCGGCGGCGTCACGTTCCCCGTGGAGGTCGGCGTCTCGTCCTTCTTGTTCCCGAATACGGCGTGTCCGTATCCGTACTGGAACTACATGGGCGAAAGCTATTTCCGTTCGTGGCAGCTCAACCAGCTGCGGACGGCCGTCGGCGACGGCTTCAGTTCCATAGTCGACAATGTACGGAGCCGCTTCGAGTTTGACCGGCGCACGGGCTTCGTGGGCGGTGCCGACCTCCTGCCGCTCGGCGGCGCCTACGCGAAGCGCTGCACGGACTTCTGGGACGGCCAGGGCCCGATGGACGCCTGGACCGAGACGGCCGACGATCTGGACGCCGACGACCTGCCGGACTGGTGGGAGGCGCTCTACGCCGGCGTAGGCGGCAATCCCGAAGACATCACGCCGACCACGGTCATCACGTATGAAGGCCAGCAGATGGAAGCGCGTGAGGCCTACCTCCGCGATCTCGCGAAAGGGCTTTTGCCGGGCATGTCCCTTTCGGATCTCCCGTCGGAATACAGATCGAAGGCCGACCGGAACTTCAACGACATTCCCGACTGGTGGGAGTCGCTGTTCGGCCTCTCTTCGACGGCTGCCTGGGCGGACGCGGACGGCGACCAGCTCTCCGACTACGTCGAATGGCTGATTGGCGAAGGGTTCGCGTCGGCGTCTAGCCAGTACCCGCGCGTGTCGCCGATTCTGGCGAACACCTTCCAGAGCGAAGGTCAGATCGTGCCCGATTACTTCTGGCCGGTCAACCTGTCCTACCTCGGCGGCATGTTCACCGACCATGACTTCATGGAGGACGCCTGGGAGGTTAACTTCCCGGAGAGAGACGGCAAGCCCGGCCTCTCGACGGGCAAGTATGACGCGCATCTTGACGCGGATGACGACGGCTGGAGCAATTTCGCCGAGTGCCGTGCGGGAACGTCGCCCCAAAACATCGCCTATCTGGGCGTTGACAAGCTGTCCGTGCCGGACTATCCCGTGCCGACCGTGAAGGTGACGGCCCGGTACAACGGTGAAAGGGCGGTGGCAGGCGCGACAACGTACGTGCAGGCGTGGCGTGCTGACGACACGGCCGGGCAGCCAGACGCCATGTGGCAGATCCTTTCCGCCGGCGACGTCAGTTCGGACGCCTCGACCGGATCGTCCTCCGGAAACGCCGCGGCGACGAAGACAAAGGACGCCCACACGAAGCTCATCGGCATGAACCCGAACAGAGAGGTGACGCTGACGCTCGGCCCTGGCGCCGTCGTGGCGGGCACGGTGTCGTTCTCCTTCAAGGACCTCACCTGGAAGAGCGTGAACGGCTACATGTTCCAGGGCGCCGAGACGGTCCTCTCCTCCACGCTCGGCGGCTCCGAGAACGCCGTCTGGATCGAGGGCGCGGTGGACCGCGTCATCCCCGGCGACGCGAACAGGGGCGACATCGTGATGGTGTCGTCGAATCTGGTGAGCGGCACCGTCAACGAGTCCTTGGTGGGCGAGGTCGACTACCAGACCGGCGCCGTGACCATCGACCTGGACAAGATGCAGGGCGAAATGATCTACAACAGGGTGCTGGCGTATGCATACGACTATTGGATCGGCGACCACTGGGAATATTCCTACTACACGTATTACAACAGCATCAACCTCTCGATCTCCTACGTGAAGGTTGACTGGGAGAGCAAGTTCGCGGCGCAGGGATTCCCGCAGACCTACTACCTCTCCGACTCCGGAACGGCTACCGACGGCATCGTGTCGCGCGGACGCCTGCGCGAAGGCAAGAACATCTTCGCAGCGTTCATCGACCTGGACAAGAACGGCGCCTGGTCGCCGGGCGAGCCCTATGGCGCCGTGGCGAACGTCGACGTGGGCTGGAGTGGCACGTCGTGCGCGATTGAGCTGTCGGATACGGCTCCGCAGATGATTCGTCTCGATCTCGCGGCCGCCATCACGGCAAGTTCGCAAGGTTTCGACAAGGTTAACGAAGCGACGGATCGTGGTCTGGTGAACCTCAACAAGGGCGTCTGGGATAATATTCCGAGCATTTATCCCGGTACAAACATGCCGGCGAACGTCTCTTCGCTCACGAAAGTCCGCGTGGTGCGCAATTGGATCGACGGCTCGGCGTCCAACGGGTCCACGAGTTACAGCACCGTCGTGCTTGAGCGCGACATCGACTTGTCGGTGCATCCTACGCTCACGGAGGCCGATCTCTTCGGCGACGGCGTGTATGACCTTGATTGGGGTGCGCTGACGCGTGTCGGGGGCGCGGCGGTGGAACGCGCGACATACCGCATCGTGATTGGCGAGGGTCCTGTGGGCGAGTACGAGCGGGAAGGCAATAATCTGGACTTGCTCTTCTCCAACCGGTATGAGCTGCGGCGCACGCCAACGGTGCCCGACGCTGAGCTCGCGCAGATCGTCTACGCCGGGCAACCGACCTTCCGCTGGTCGCACACGAACTCGATCGACAAGGCGTATCCGGCGTTCTGCCTCCGCATCTTCGCGGCTGACAAGTCGACGGTCATCTACGATTCCGGCGTGCAGCAGGCGCCGGCCCGCAACGAGGACGGCATGTACGAGTGGACGGCACCCGTCTACGCGGGCATGGCGACACCGTCGAATGTCGTGTTCGATACCGCGAACAACTACTACTGGGCCGTGTCGATGCTTGACGCGAAGTTCACGGAATTCGGAAAGAACTCTGAAGTTAAGACGCCGTTCCGCCTGTCCTGCACGGGCAACGTCAACGACGGAAAGGGCTATGGTTCAATCAAGGTTGCCGTGAAGTACTTCGGGCCGCTCGTCGACTCGCTCTCCACGTCGGCGTCGTCGCTGGCGGACCTGATCCACGTGCAGGCGTTCACCACGCCCGACTTCACGGGCATGGCCGTTGGCGAGGCCTTCGTCACGAACGTGTCGGACATTGCCTCGATGTCGAACGTGACCGTGAACGCGATTATCCGCGGCGTGCCTCCCGGCACGTACTACGTGCGCGCGTTCGTGGACTCGAACGCCAACTTCCAGAAGGACATCTGGGAGACGTGGGGGTATGGCTGCTACGTGGGCGACGCCGGCGCGCCGTTCATCTCGATCGCACGCGGCAATCTCAAGGCCGAGGCGATCACGGCCGCCAACTTCCCGTACACGCCGCGTGGCTACACCGTGGCACGGGCTGCCGAGGTGCCGGTGGCGACCGTCTACCTCGAAGACGCGGATACGGAGTTCGACGGCTTCCCGGACGCCTGGGAGATGAAGAGGTCCGGCAATCTGGGCACGCGCACGCCGATTTCGGGCAACACGTTCTTCGCGACGGTGAACCCGAACCTGCTCGGGTCGCTCTCGGCGTACAGCCTCGGTTCGGTCGTGTCCTCGTCGACGACGCACCTCGGCTTCACGCTGATGGGCGCGCTCCTGAGCGGTTCGGAAGAGGCGGCGGCGTTTGCCGGTTCGGCGGAGGAAACGACTGCCGTGCAGATCAAGTCCTTCTCGCTGGAGAACGGCCTTGACCTCGAGGTCGTGAACGCGGCAACAGCAGATGCGTCGAGCGTGATCGTCTTCAAGGACGAGGCGACGGTGCAGCTGTCGCTCGTCTGCGCCACGTCGCCCGACTTCTCGGACGCGGTGGAGGTGCCCGTCAAGACGATCACCATCCGCTCGAACGACACCGTGGTGGAGTCCGTCACGGCCGAAGAGCTCGCCGCCGCGCGCGCCCAGGCGCCCGACGCCCGCTTCTTCAAGGCGGTCATCAAGTAAGGCCGGCATGATTATTGTTCACAAATCGCAATTGTCACGCTTTTGAACAGTTGGGATTTGTGAACAATCAAGTCGCCGTCAAGCTATAGGCAAGGAAATGGCAAAGAAAATAGAAAAGGTTCTCGTTGTCAACTGCGGCTCGTCGTCGCTCAAGTTCCAGCTCTTCGACATGACCGGCGAGAAGATGCTCTGCAAGGGCCTCGTCGAGCGCATCGGCATCGCGGGCTCGCGTCTCGTCTACACGAAGACCGGCTGCGAGAAGGTCGTGCGCGAGGTGCCGATGAAAAACCACGTCGAGGCCATCGCGCAGGTGATGTCCGTCCTGTGCGACCCCGCGTGCGGGGTCGTGAAGAGCCTCGCCGAGATCGACGCGATCGGGCACCGCGTGGTGCACGGCGGCGACAAGTTCTCCGCCCCGGCGAAGATCACCGCCGCCGCGAAGAAGCTCATCCAGAAGTGCGTGCCGCTCGCGCCGCTCCACAACCCCGCGAACCTGCAGGGCATCGAGGCATGCGAGAAGGCCGCGAAGGGCGTTCCCAACGTAGGCGTGTTTGACACCGCCTTCCACCAGACGATGCCCGGCTGCGCCTACCAGTACGCGCTGCCGCGCAAGGTGGCGCGGAAGTTCGGCATCCGCAAGTACGGCTTCCACGGCACCTCGCACAAGTTCATCACGCAAGCCGCCGCCGCGTGGCTGAAGAAGCCCCTCAAGAAGGTGAACCTCGTCACATGCCATCTCGGCAACGGGTCGTCGCTCGCGGCCGTGAAGAACGGCGAATGCATCGACACGACGATGGGCCTCACGCCCCTCGACGGCCTCATCATGGGCACGCGCTCCGGCACAATCGACCCGGGCGTGATCTTCTTCCTCGGCAAGCAGGGCTATACCTTTGAGCAGCTCGACAGGATGCTCAACAAGGAAAGCGGCTTCCAGGGGCTCGCCGGCGCGCAGGGCGGCGACTCCCGCGACGTGGTCGCCAAGGCGGAAAAGGGCGACATCGACGCCGTCGAGGCGCTGGAGGCGTTCGGCCACCGCGCCGCGCTCTACATCGGCGGCTACAACACGCTCGTCGGCGGGGCCGACGCGATCGTGATGGCGGGCGGCATCGGCGAGAACGCGGCCGAGCTGCGCGAGCAGATCGTCAAGCGCCTCGGCGCGCTCGGCGTGAAGCTCGACAGGAAGGCGAACCTCAAGGTGCGCTTTGGCGCGTCGGGCGTGATCTCCACGAAGGACTCCAAGATCCCCGTGGTCGTGATCCCCACGAACGAGGAACTCATGATCGCCCGCGAGACGGTGGCGGTGTTGAAAGGTTAAAGGCAAAATGAAAGCAATTGAGAAAATCATTGAGAGGGCGTCAGCCTTGAACGGCACGGTTGTGTTGCCCGAAGGCATGGACGCGCGCGTCATCACGGCGGCGTGCAGCTGCGTGGACCGGAAGATCTGCACGCCGATCGTGCTCGGCACGGCGGAGGAGATCGCGTCCGCCGAGGCGAAGGCGGGCCTTTCGCTCGCCGAGCGCGGCATCAAGACCATCGACTACACGCTGGGCGACGCCGAACTCGAGCAGGCCTATCTCGAGGCATGGAACGCGAAGGAATCGCGCAAGCCGCCGGAGAAGCAGAAGATCATCGACCTTGCGACGGCGCAGAAGACGCTCCGCACGAAGCGCATCTACTTCGGCGGCATGATGGTGCGCCTCGGGCGCGTGGACGGCCTCGTCGCCGGCTCCATCGCCTCCACGGGCGACATGCTGCGCGCGGCATTCCACACGCTCGGCACGCAGAAGGGCGTGAAGACGGCCTCCAGCTGCTTCATCATGGACCTCAAGGCGCCCACGGCCTCGGGCGACAGCGTGCTCGCGTTTGGCGACTGCGCGGTGATTCCCAACCCCACGGCCGAGCAGCTCGTGGACATCGGCCTCTCCACGGCCCAGACGTACCGCGACCTCACGGGCAACGAGCCGCGCGTCGCGTTCCTCAGCTTCTCCACGAAGGGCAGCGCCGCGGGCGAGCTCGTCGAGAAGGTGCAGAAGGCGGTCGAGCTCGCGAAGCCCGTCTTCGCCGAGAAGGGCATCGCGATGGACGGCGAGCTCCAGTTCGACGCGGCGATCGTTCCGGAGGTGGGCGCGCTCAAGAACAAGGGCGGCGCGATCCAGGGCAACGCGAACGTGTTCGTGTTCCCGGATCTCCAGGCCGGCAACATCGGCTACAAGATCGCGCAGCGCCTTGGCGGCGCCGTGGCGATCGGCCCGAACCTGCAGGGCCTCGCCAAGGCGATGAACGACCTCTCGCGCGGCTGCTCCGCCGAGGACATCGTGGGCACCATCTGCGTCACCCTCTTGCAGGCCCAGGCGAAGAAATAAGGCCATGACCGCCGAGCGACAGATTGCGCGAGCGAAGGAGGTCTTCGATGTCGAGATCGAAGGGCTTCGGCGCACGCGCGATTCGCTGGGCGAATCCTTCACGCGCACGATTGCGCTGATGCAGGATGCGCTCGCGCGCGGCGGCAAGGTCGTCGTGTCGGGCGTCGGCAAGAACCTGCACGTCGCGGAGAAGATGAGCGCCATCTTCGCGTCGACGGGCGTGAACTCGATCGTCCTCAACCCCGTGCAGGCGATGCACGGCGACCTGGGGATGACGGGGTCGGACGACGTGCTGCTCGCACTGTCGTTCAGCGGCGAGTCGGAGGAGGTCGTGCGCCTCATCCCGGCCGTGCGGCGCCACGGGCTGAAGGTGGTGGCGGTCGTGGGCAATCCGGCGTCGACGCTCGCGAAGCTGGCGGACGTTGTGCTGGAGATCCCCTGCGGGCCGGAGGCGTGTCCCTTCGGCATGGCGCCCACGAACTCGACGACGGCGACGATGGCGATGGGCGACGCGCTCGCGATGGTGATGATCGACGTGCAGGCGTTCGACCGCGAGCGGTACGCGCTCAACCATCCCGCCGGCGCGATCGGCCGCGCGCTCGTCCTCAGGGTCTCGGACGTCATGCGCACGGGCGAGCACTTCGCGAAGGTCTCGCCGGAGACGACGGTGCTCGACACGCTTCTCGCCATGACGAAGGCCCAGGGCGGCTCGGCCGTGGTGGTGAATCCCGACGGCACGCTCGCCGGCATTTTCACCGACGGCGACTTCCGCCGCCGCATCGCCGAGGCGGCGTCAAGTCCAGGAGGCCGAACCGCGTTCGGTCTCTCCACTCCGGTCTTGGAGGTGATGACGGCGAAACCCCTCTTCATCCGGGACGACGCCTACGCCGTGGACCTCCTCAAGGTCTTCGAGCGGAAGCGCATTGACGATTTGCCTGTGTGCGACGCAGTCGGGCGGGTGCTCGGCATGGTCGACATTCAGGATTTGCCGAAGATGAAGGTTTTGTGATACAATAAGCCATCCAAACCCAAGGAGGTAGAAAGATGATGATCAAGAAAGTTCTCTGTTTCGCGCTTGCGTGCGCATGTGTGGCAACGGTTTCCGCGCAGCGGTCTTCGCGGAACGCCCGCGGTTCCCGGTCGGCGACCGAGGAGGCGCTGGACAAGATGGACGCGAAGGTGAAGATCAGCCAGATGCCGAGCATCGGGCCGCAGTCCTTGATCATGGCGCCTGCGCTCTCCGCGCAGGGCGGCCTCCAGCCCATCTCGAAGGGCCGGCGGCAGTGGGGCGTCTACGACATGACGTACCGCACCGCGCAGCGCTGGACCGAGGAGCTCACGGTCAACTGGTACGTGCTCTGCGACACCTCGAAGGCGAAGACGAAGGACAAGTCGAAAACGGCGAAGCGCCTGCCGCCGTACGTCTACTACACGCTGGTGACGCGCTATGTCAACATCCCCGAAGGCGACCACCGCTCCTGCGTGTGCCTGCCCCCGTCGTTCATCGAGCGCTACGGCGAGCCGGTGGTGATCACCTGCGAGATCGTGACGAACGACGGCAAGCTGCTGGACGGCGAGACCGCGCTCAGCAACATCGGCAAGCCGTTCGTCGGCGGCAAGTTCACCGAGGAGACGAAAGACAAGGCCGAGTGGTGGGCGATCGACGAAATCATCAACGCGAAGATCCAGAAGGGTCCGGACAAGGGCGAGGCGCTGATCGAGGTCCGTCAGGGTCTCGTCGACCGTTCCAAGTCCCCGTTCTATCTCGTCAACAACGCCGACTACGAGGCAATCCAGTAGGTCTAAGAAATGTCCCGCATCCTCACTCTCAACATTGGCGCGTCGAAGGCCACCCTGGCCGAATACGCGCTGGGCGGCAAGCGGAACCTCACGCTCACCGCGTACGGCAGCGCCGACCTGCAGACGGTGGACGTGAACGACGCGATGTCGATTGCGGCCTCCCTGCCGCCGGTCATCTCGCAGATCATGCACGAGACGGGCATCCGGCCCGCGCCGCTGGTCGTCTCGCTCGGCGGCCAGATGGTGTTCCCGCGCTTCGCGAAGTTCCCTGCGGTCGGCGACAAGGAGAAGCTCGAGCAGCTCGTCCACTACGAGGTCGAGCAAAACGTGCCGTTCCCGATCGACGAGATCGTCTGCGACCACCAGTTCCTCGGCACGTCGCCTGACGGCGACCAGGCGGCGATGATCGTCGCGGCGAAGCTGGACGGCGTGCGCGCGGTGACCGACGCGGTCGCCACGGCGGGCCTGAAGGCGGCCGTTGTGGACGTGTCGCCCATCGCGGTGCTGAACGCGCTGCACTTCTCGCAGCCTCGGCTGACGGGCTGCAGCGTGGTGCTGGACATCGGCTCGAAGACGACGAACCTGATTCTCATCGAGGGCGAGAAGATCTACAACCGGTCGATTCCCGTGGCGGGCAACACGATCACGAAGGAAATCGCCCAGACGTTCGGCTGCTCGTTCGAGGAGGCCGAGCAGCTGAAGATCGAGCGCGGCTACGTGGCGCTCGGCGGCGTCACGGAAGACGCCGACGAGATCACCGACCGCGTGTCGAAAGTCGTCCGCACGGTCCTCACGCGCCTCCACGCGGAGATTTCCCGTTCCATCAACTTCTACCGCTCGCAGCAGGGCGGCGCGGCGCCGTCGCGCCTGTTCCTGACGGGCGGGTCCGTACGGCTTCCGCAGCTCGACCAGTTCTTCATGGAGTCGCTCCAGGTCGACGTGGAGTACCTCAACCCGTTCACGGCGGTGCGCGTGGGCGGAAAGGTCAACAAGGCCGCGCTGGAGAACGACGCGTTCACGCTCGTCGAGTCCGTGGGCCTCGCGCTGCGCCAGACGGACGTCCCCGGCCTGATCCGCATCAACCTGATGCCGCCGGAGCTCGTGGCCCAGGCGCGGAACGTGCGCCGCATCCCGTTCCTCGTGGTGGGCGCGCTCGGCCTGCTGGGCGCGCTCGGCCTCGGCATCGTGCTGGAGACCCGCGAATGCGACATCGCCAAGGCCCAGCTGGAGGAGGTTCAGGCGCAGAACGGCAAGCTTGAGCAGTTGGAGCAGAAGCTGAAGGCCGCGCAGAACCTTGAAAAGGCCGAACTGGCCAACTGCGACGAACTTCAGAAGCTCATGCGCAGCCGTACGGCCGCGCTGGCCCGCGTGCGCGCGGTGCAGGCGAGCTTGTTGCCCGGCATGTGGATCTCCAAATGGGAGCACGTGCCGCCGTCGACAGGGGACGATTCGGACGGCCTTGACGGCGTCAAGATCGTCGTCTGCGGCTGGAAGGATTCGATGGAGGCCGGGCTTGAAAAGTGGAAGAAGGACTGGTCGCAGCTGAATCCGGACCGCAAGGTCGGGCATGTCAACGTCGCCAAGATCATCAAGCAGAAAATCGAGTCGTCGGGAATCGCCGCCAACGCGGAGAAGGGGGCCGACGAGGACGCGCAGGGCAACGACGCGGTGACGGTGGAGCTGCAGCCGGGAAGGTCTCTTGAGGAGATCACGCTGGCGTTCAAGTTCGCGCCGGCGGAGTCGGTTGACTCCAACGCCCCTGTTCGGAAGAACAAGAACAAGAGGGGAAGGCGGTAAGTATGACGAAACAGCAGAAAATCGGAGCGTGCCTCGGCGGCGTGTGCGGCGTGTGCGCGTTGGTGCTCGGATGGTTCCTCTACAGCGCGTATGCGGATTATCAGGCGGCCCTGGAGGGCGATGAAGAAGAGGGGACGGAGGGCCTGATTGCCGCGAAAGAGAAGAACAACAAGTTCTATACGCAGAGCAACCCGTTCCCGTCGACCGACTCGATCAACCAGATCGAGTCGAACAAGGCCGTCTATGCGTCGTGGATAGACCATTCCGTCGTGCTGGCGGCGCGAGGCGATCTCCCGCCTCCTCCGTCCGACCTTGACGGAACGGTGTTCAAGCAGAGCCTGTTCGAGCAGGTCACGAAGATGCAGAAATTGCCGGGCGGCGTGGGCGGGCGCATCTGCGCGGACAAGTTCTGGTTCGGCTTTGACCAGTATCTGGGCGAGGCGGGCAAGACGCCGGAGAGGATCGAGTTGCCGTTGCTCCACGCGCAGTTCATCGCGATCACGAACGTGGTGGACCTGTTGCATTCGAGCGGCGTGCTGGAGATCCGCAAGATCGAGCGCGTGGCCGTGCAGATGGACGATGCGGACGACCCGTCGCGGGGCGGTTCGCGCAGGAAGTCCGGAAAGGGCAAGACGGACCAGAAAGCGGAGGCCGACTCCGAGCCGAAGCACTTTGACTTCAATCTGGAGTACGTTGTTCGCGCATCGGCTTTCGTGAAGGTCCTCAACGGCCTGGCGAAAAGCCCGCGGTTCTATGTCGTCGGCGATTTCAGCTTCGAACACGAGGGGGAGTCGCTCAAGTCCCGTCTTGACCGGGCCGCTTCGGCGTCGGCGGGCGGGGGCTCGTCGTCCAGAGGCCGTCGGGGGCGGGGACGGGACCGCGACCAGGAGAAGAGTGAAGAGGCCGAGAGCGGCGTCGTGACCAATCCCGAGACGACGCCGATTCTCGTGCGCATGAAGCTGTCCGTTTACGATTTCGGCAAGAGCAAGGCCTACGTGGAGGGCATGCTCGACGATGCCGCGAAAGACGCGGCCGCCGGGGCTGCGAAAGACGCGGCCGCACCTTCGCAGAAGGAGGGCAAATAATGGCTGTCGCCAAGAAGAACTTCTTCAAGGACCATTACGACTGGCTTGTTGCGCTGGTCGGTCTCGCCCTGTTGGGCGGGGTCGGGGTCCTGTTCGTCTCCTCGCTGGAGAATTCGCCTGAAGACGCCCGTGCGGCCTGTGCGGCCGAGCTCAAGCAGCGTCCGCCCCAGCACAAGGCCGTTCCCGTGAATCCCGAGACGCTGAAAGTGCTTGGCGAGGCGGAAAGGGATTTCGTGTCGCCTCCGCGGCTCGAAGTCCCGAACGACAAGAAAGGAAGCTTTCTCGCGAGCGAGTGCCGCGTGTACTGCCAGAATCCGGACCGCGCGGCCTGCCATAGGCCCATTCCCGCGAAGAGCGAGGTGTGTCCGTTCTGCGGATTCAAGCAGCCGAAGGAGGATCCGGTGGATGTCGCGCGTGGCGGCACCGACGTCGACAACGACGGGATGCCGGACGCCTGGGAGAGCAAGTACGGCTTCAATCCGCTCGATCCCGCCGACGCGAACCAGGATGCCGACGGCGACATGTTCACGAACCTTGAGGAGTACGAGGCGAAGACCAACCCGAAGGATCCCGAGTCCCATCCCGACTACTTGGACTCCCTGTCGATCGCCAGCGACCTGCGCACGGACAAGCTGCCGTTCTGGTTCAAGTCCTACACGCCGACTCGCGACAACTATCGCCTGCAGTTCGTCGTGGCCGACAAGCAGTACAGGCAGTTCGCGGAAGCGACGAACGGACAGGAAGTCGTCTACACGCTCGCCAAATGGACCAAGAATGGCGACAAGGTCAAGAGCGGCTGGCGCGTGGTGAAGTTTGAGAAGAAGGAAGAACGCGTGACGAAGCGCGGCGCGGGGCAGTCGGTCGTCGTGGACGCATCTACCGTCGATCTTGAACGCGTGAGCGACAAGCGCGTGATCTCCGTGAAACTCGGCGTCCGTTCCATTTCCATCGAGGAGCAGATGGATCTTCAGTGGAATCGGGGCGAAGGCAAGAGCCTGACGGTCGCGACGGGAAGCGAGTTCACGTTGGCGAACCGCAAATACAAGGTAAAGGCGCTCCGGAAGTCAAGCGTGACCATTGTCGACTTGAAGACGAACACTGAAAAAAACATTGGAGATGGAGCCCCTGAGCCGAAGCCCGCGGCAAAGTCGGCTTCGGCTCCCAACCCCAAGCCGAAGAAGTGAAAGGAAAAAAATCTTTCGGTGAGACTTGATTCTGGAGCAAGAATCGGGTATTATACTCCCAATCCTTTAAGGAGCAATTAGATGAGAGCCAAAAAAATCTTTGCAGCCATCGGTGTGGTGTGCGTTTCTCTTGTCCTGGCGACGAGCGTTTTTGCGCAGGACGACTTGGACAATTTGTTGAATGACCTTGAGGGGGAAACGAAAAAAACTCCCGCTGCGGTGAAGCCCGCCAAGGAAAAGCCCGCGGAGGCGAAGCCCGCCGAGGTAAAGCCCGCGGAGGCGAAGCCCGCCGAGGCGAAGCCCGCCGAGGCGAAACCTGCGGAGGCGAAGCCCGCAGAGCCTGAGCCTGTCGCAGAGGCCAAGCCTGCAAAGCCTGCGCCTGTCGCCGAGGCGAAACCTGCCGAGGCGAAACCTGCCGAGGAGAAGCCTGCAGCGCCTGCGCCTGTCGCAGAGGCGAAACCTGCGGAAAAGAAGCCGGCAGAATCTGAGGTGGATATTCTTGCGCAGGTTCCTGCTGTTCCTGAAAAGAAGGCCGCACCTGCTGAGCCCGCTCCCGCCGTTGCCGAGGCACCTGCACCTGCACCTGCTCCTGCGGCTCCCGCAGAGCCCGCACCCGCCGCTGGGCCCACGCCCGCCGTGCCTGCGTCGGCTGTTGCCGAGGCCACGGCCTCCGCACCTGCCGCCACTGCCGAGCCTGCGACGGAGGCGGATAAGCTGCTGAGCGACATTCAGGCAACCGAGGAACTGCGTCGCGATGCGTTGAAGAAGCACGCTCTCGGTCAACTTCAGGAGGCGCGCGAGGCGATGAAGCGGCGCGACTGGGATCTCACCTATACGAAGTACCGCCTGGCGAACAATGAATTGAAGTCGGACGTGGAGTCTGCCGAACTCTGCAAGGAATGCGAGCAGGGCATGGCCACGGCGAAGTACGAGGCGGCCAAGCAGGCACTGCGTGAATCGAACCGCGAACTCGCCGCGCAGTACGCGGAGGAGGCGTTGAAGCTGCGCCATCCGCATGCCGGCGCGTTGCTGGACGGCTTGAAGGCCGAGCAGACGCAGGAGGCCGTGACCGACGTGACGGAAATCAAGCACCGCCGCAACGATGCGGACTACAAGAAGGACCGCGACCTCATCCGCAAGCGCCTGCGCCTGTCTTCCCAGTACCTGGCGGTCGCCGACTTGAACAGCGCGCTGGAGCAGTGCGATCTCGTTCTGCGCTCCGATCCGTACAACCAGCAGGCCATCGCCTTGCGCGACCGCATCCAGCGCAAGCGCCAGATGATCATCGACAAGGAGCGCGAGGCGACCCGCAACGGGATGATCGCGGATGTCGGCGCGGCATGGCGCCCGGTGTATGCGGTTGACTCGGTGGAGTTCAAGAACGTCGACGGCGGGACGATGAAGACGCCGATCGGCGTTGATCCGGAGCGCTCGATCGAGCAGTCGATCGAGAAGCGCATGAAAGACATGATCCTGCCGTCGATCTCATTCCGTCCGCCGGCGACGATCATCGACGCGGTCGACTTCTTCCGCCAGGCGTCGAAGGACTTCGACCGCCCGGACATCCCGATCGACCAGCGCGGCTTCAACTTCATCCTCACGCTTGACAAGGCGCTGACGGGCGGCGCGGCGCCGGCGGGGGACAACAATGCCGAGTCGGCGTTCGGCGCGGCGGCAGAGGAGGATGCGTCCAACGGCGCCGTGCCGCAGATTCCGACCATCTCGGCATCGAACATCTCCCTCTGGGAGGCGATGCAGCAGGTCTGCAGGCAGGTCGGCTTCAAGTTCAAGGTGCAGGGATCCGTCGTGATGGTCATGCCGAAGAACGTGACCACGGACGAGTTGATCACTCGTTCCTACAACGTGGTCGAGTCCTTCGTGGACCGCATGAACGACGCTTCGAGCGGCCTCAAGAACGAGAAGGCCGGCGACTTCGGCGGCGGCGGCGGCGGCGACGCGGAGGGCGGCAGCGACGAGGAATCGTGGAAGAAGTACTTTGAGGAGATGGGCGTGTCGTGGCCGTTGAACTCCCGCATCAAGTACATCAAGGCCATCGGCAAGCTCCGCGTCACCAACACGGCCGACCAGCTCGCCATCCTCGAGCAGGCCTTGAACGAACTCAACGTCACCCCGATGCTCATCGAAATCGAGACGCGGTTCGTCGAAGTGGCGCAGGAGGATCTGAACTCCCTCGGCTTCGAGTGGTTGCTCAACAGCGACTATTCCTTCAATGTGGGCGGAAAGCTCAAGAAGGTGCTCAACCTCAAGGACGGTGCCTGGGATCTAGGGAATTCGGGATATAAGCAGACGGCGGGCGAGAGGACGGTAACGACGACGGAAGGGACGACGTATCTGGCAGAGTCCGGGTCAACGGCTCAGTACAATGTCGACGGCGCAGGTAATTACGCTCGAATTGCAGATGCGCTGACAGGTCCCAATGTCACCAAAACCACGACTGGTCCCGATACGACATCGACGTTAACCGAAACCTATACGTGGTCCGAGGGGTCGACAAGGGGATGGACCAACCTTGACGAGGACGGTGACCGCTATAGCCGCCGCAACGGCAACCGTACGCACAGGAACGTGGGCATCAACGCCGTCAACGGCTCGGACTACACCACGGGCATGCGCTATCTCTCCACGCAGGACAACCACATCTCCGGAAAGGGCGAGTCGACGAACGACCAGTTCATGCGCGTGAACGCGTTCCTTGGAAACGCCGACCTCTCGATGATCCTCCACATGCTCTCGCAGCGCAGCGACACGGACCTCCTCTCCGCGCCGAAAGTCGTGACGAAGAGCGGCCAGGAGGCGACGATCAAGGTCGTGACGATCTACCGGTATCCGCAGGACTACGACGTGACGATCCAGTCGACGTCTTCGTCCTCTTCGACGTCGATCACGGGCGGCGGCAGCGGCAGCGACGGCAAGATCCTCCCGATGGTGGAACCGCAGAACTTCGAGACGCAGGAAGTGGGCGTAATCCTCACCTGCACGCCGGACGTGTCGGCGGAAGGCCAGATGATCAACCTCCAGCTCACGCCGAAGGTGATCGGCGAGCCGACATGGCGCGACTACGGCATGAAGGTGCCGATGTCCTCCGTGATGAGCTCCACGGCGCAGATGGCGGCGCTCGCAAGCGGCAACGAGGACATGCAGTGGTTCACGGTGCCGATGGAGCAGCCCTTCTTCAAGGAGCGCTCGATCGACACGCATGTCTCGATCTACAACGGTGCGACGATCGTGATGGGCGGTCTCATCACGGAAGAGCGCAAGTCGATGGAGGACAAGATTCCGTTCCTCGGCGACATTCCGTTCCTCGGCCGGTTCTTCCGCAGCCGCAGCGAGTGGTCCAACAAGCGCAACCTGCTGATCTTCGTCACGGCGCGCCTCGTGGATCCGCGCGGTCGCCAGATGACTCTCGGCACGGGCGACGACGTGGGCGGCGCGACGGATCAGCCGGAAGCAGGAGTCACGCCCGCTCCCGCGAACTGACTGTTATGAAGATTGCCCTGACAGGCGGAATCGCCTGTGGCAAGAGTCTGTTTGCCAAGTTCCTCATGGAACTTGGCATTCATGTTCTTGACGCGGACGACGTTGTTCACGAACTGGAGGCGCCTGGCGGCGCGGCCGTGCCGGTTATTGCCGCGCGCTTCGGCAAAGAGATCCTCGATCCGGACGGCGGCGTCGACCGGGCTGCGCTCGCCGCCCGCGTCTTTTCGGATCCCGCCGCGCGTGCCGACTTGGAATCCATCCTCTTTCCCCTTGTTCGTTCCCGCATGGCTGGGGGAAGCGGCGTCTCGCCGCTTCAAATCACCATCCACATAATTCCTCTTCTTTTTGAGTCGCATTGGGAAAAGGATTATGATATAATCTTGTGCATCGCCTCCCCGGTCGATCTGCAAATTGCCCGGATGATGACGTCACGCGGTTATTCGCGTGCGCATGCAGAGGCGCGTCTCGCGGCGCAGTGGCCCGTGTCCGAAAAGGCGGCTCGATGCCATTACACCGTGATGAACGACTCAACACCCGAACATCTGAGGGACGAGGCCAAGCGTCTCGTTGCCTGGTTGAAGGAACAGATAAAACATGAGTGCTGAAGAAGCGAAGAAATCCAAGGCTGCGGCTTCCGTCGCGGCAGACACGGCCTCGCCAAGCGGAGATGCCGCCAAATCCGCCCCGAAAAAGAAGCGTGGCCGCCCCTCGAAGGCCGAGCTGGCTGCTCGCGCCGCCGCAGCCGTCACTGCATCTGAAGCCGCGCCCGCGCCGAAGGGCGAGCAACCGACAGCATGCGTACAACAGCAAGAAAAAGCGGGGGCCCCTGCGCCCGAAACAACGACAGCCCCTGCTCCCGCGCCTGCTTCGGCTCCCGTATCCGCTCCCACTCCCGTGCCTGCTTCGGCTCCCGCGCCCACTCCCGCTCCTAGTCCCGCTCCCTCCCCCGCTCCAGCGCAACCCACGGCGTCACCCCCCGGCGAACAGCCGATGAGCAACCGCCAGCGCCGTCGCATGGAATGGCTGGCGCGTGCCGCGCAGCGCAACGGGAACCGTCCGAGCTTCAAAGGCGGCAAGCATGTCCAGCAGCTGCCGCAGGGCAATCGGCGTCTTCCCTTCGAGGTTCCCCAGAACCTGCCGCCGCCCGCTCCCGCCGTGCCGCGGAATCCCGACTTGCCCGAGTACAATCTGCAGGACATCCATACGTGGGACAATGGCGCAATCGTCGCGAAGATGTGGCCGGACGCGAATCCAGAGGATCTCGGCGCGATGAAGCGCCACGAGATCATCTTCGGCGCGATCCGCAGCTACCTCAACCGCGGCGGCGCCGTGATGGCCACGGGCTGCCTGGAAGTCGTGAAGGAGGGCTACGGCTTCCTCCGCAGCGCGAAGACGAACTTCCTAGCCTGCCCGGAAGACGTGTTCATCCCGCAGCAGCAGATCCGCCGCCACGCGCTCCGCACGGGCGACACCGTGGTGGGGCCGATCCGCGACCCGCGCGACAAGGACCGCTTCTTTGCTCTCGGCAACGTCGTGTCCGTGAACGGCAAGACGCCCAGCGAGGCCGCGCGTATCGTCCACTTCGAGAACCTCGTGCCGACTTTCCCCACGCGCCGCATCATCCTCGAGACGGTGCCCGGCGAGTTTTCGATGCGCGTGGTCGATCTCTTCACGCCGATCGGCTTCGGGCAGCGCGGACTCATCGTCGCGCCGCCCCGCGTCGGCAAGACGGTTCTGCTCCAGAAGATGGCGAACGCCATCACGAGGAACCATCCCGACGCCGTCCTCATCGTGCTGCTCATCGACGAGCGCCCCGAGGAAGTGACGGACATGCAGCGCAACACGAAGGCGATGGTGCTCTCCTCGACGTTCGACGAGGAACCGCAGCACCACGTGAACGTGGCCGAGATGGTGATCGAGATGTCGCGCCGCCAGGTGGAGAACGGCAAGGACGTGGTGATCCTGCTTGACTCAATCACGCGCCTCGCCCGCGCCTACAACACGGTGCAGCCGCATTCCGGCAAGATCCTCACCGGCGGCGTGGACGCCCTCGCCCTGCACCGTCCGAAGCGCTTCTTCGGCGCGGCGCGCAACATCGAGGGCGGCGGCTCGCTCACGATCATCGCCACGGGCCTCGTGGACACCGGTTCGCGCATGGACGAGGTGATCTTCGAGGAGTTCAAGGGCACGGGCAACATGGAACTGTGCCTGGATCGCGGCCTCGCCGACCGCCGCATCTTCCCGGCCATCGACATCGACAAGTCCGGCACGCGCAAGGAGGACCTCCTCCTCGCCCCGCTGGAGCTGGAGAAGACCTGGGCCCTGCGCCGCGCGCTGTCCGACGCCGGCCCCGAGCGCGCCATGCAGGCCGTGCTCGCCGGCATGAAGAAGTACAAGTCGAATCCCGAGTTCCTCCTGTCGATCGACGCGAAAAACCTCTATTGATCTGGGGGGGGTAAATTGAGAAACCACGGAACACACGGAACACACGGAATTGAATCTAGTTCTTGCGTGTCTTCCGTGTGTTCCGTGGTTAAAAATGGGCGTCGTTGGAGGGGTGCGCTTGTCGCCGTCGTCGCATCGCTTCTGCTGGTCGGCCTTGTCTGGGCGCTCTTCGGCCAGACCGGCAACTTTGAGTTCCTGCGCCTGGACGATCCCGACTACACGTACCGCTGCGCATTCGTGAAGGACGGCCTGTCGTGGGCGAACGTGCGCGAGGCGTTCACAAACGTGCGGCACGGCGGCATCTGGATGCCGGTGACCAACCTCTCGTACATGTGTGACATCACGCTGTTCGGTCCCGGTGCAGGCGCGCATCATCTCGTGAACGTCGCCATCCACGCGCTCAACGCCGTTCTCCTCCTTTGGTTCCTACTTCGCCTGTTGGTAGGGACGCCTCGCCGAGGCGTCCGCATCGCCGGACGGATTGGCGAGCCGCCCCTACCAGAAGATGCCTGTAGCGGGAGGGCCGCGCTTGTCGCCGCCTTCCTCCTCACCTCCTTTTGGGCCCTCCACCCCCAACGCGTGGAGGCGGTGGCGTGGATCGCAAGCCGGAAGGAACTGCTGTGCGCCACGTTCGTCCTCGGCGGCCTGCTCTGCTGGCTCCGCGCGCGGATGCGTGAAGGGCGTGCCTGGATTCCCGCCCTCGTCGGAACCTACGCCTGTTTCGTCCTCGCGTGCATGAGCAAGCCCACGGCGATGTGTTTCCCGTTCCTCGTGCTGGCGGTGGAGGGGATGGTGGCGAGTTGGGACATGCGACAGACGACGGGCGACATGCGCGAGGCGACATTTGTCATTCGTCATTCGTCATTCGTCATTTGTCATTTGTCCTTCTTCCTGCTTCTCGCCGCCGCCACGGGCGCGCTCGCGGTCTACTCGCAGACCCACCCCGAGGGCCATGCCGTGCGCGCGCTGTTCAGCGCGTCCTTCCCGTGGCGCGTGCTGAACGCCACCGTGGCGGTGGGGCTTTACATTTTCCAGATGTTCATCCCCGTCGGCATTCACCTCGACTACCGCGCCGTGCCGGGCGGTTGGCCGGTTCATGGCGTTCTGGGGTTGACCGTGCTGGCACTTGCAATGCTGGCCGTGGCGGGCGCGTGGTGGTGGCGCCGCCGTGTCCGGCGGCGGGCAGGACAGGATCCGGCCTTCAATCGCTTCTGGCTCTTTTTCGGCGGAGCGGTGATTCTTTGGTTCTTCGCCGCGCTTGCGCCGACGCTCGGCATCTTCGGCAGTTTCGGCGAGCACGCGCGCGCCGACCGGTTCATCTACCTTCCCGCGATGGCTTTGCCAATTGCGGCGATGGTGTTGTGCGGCGCGCGCGGGGCGCGCGCCCTACCGACTTGGACAACGGGCATCTTGCCCGTTGCATGCCTTGCAGCCGTTGTGGCGGTCTTCTTTGCTGTCGCCTATCCGATCACGGCGAGCTACCGTACGGACATGACGGCGTTCGCGCACACGATCGAGGCCGACCCCGGCAACTGGCGCGCGCTCGCGCACGTCGGCGAGGCGCAGTGCGCGGCGGGCAATCTCGATGCGGGCATCGACCTGCTGCGGCGCAGCCGCGCAACGCTTCCTCGCGATGCCACGGACGGCAAGCTGGCCTACGCCCTCATGCGGCGCGGCCGCGCGGAAGACTGGAACGAAATCACGAACGTCTGCGCGGCCATTGCGCGCGAACCTGCGCGCGATGTGCGCGGACAGGCGCTGGAGGCGCTCGGAACCGCCGAGCTGAAGGCCCGGAGGTGGTCGGACGCCGTACGGCACCTCGTGCTCTCGATGCGCGCGCCGGGCCGTCATTATTCAGCCGCTGACGTCATCTTGAAACTGGCCTTTGCACAGCACAACGGCGGACAGCCCGCGGCCGCACGGAAGCTCTTTGAATGGGTGCGTGACAGTTCGGGGCGTGAGGACCTCGCGTCACGCGCCCGTCAGGTCCTGTCGGTGCTCGAAGTCGCGCCGCACAGCATGCTGTTCTGGTAGGAGGTTGAAAGTCGAGAATGGCCGACATCATCATCGAAGGGGCGAAAGTCCACAACCTGCGCGACATCGACGTGCGCATCCCGCGCAATTCGCTGACAGTCGTGACCGGCCTTTCCGGGAGCGGGAAGTCGTCGCTTGCGTTCGACACGCTCTACGCGGAGGGGCAGCGCCGGTACGTGGAGTCGCTGAGCGCGTACGCGCGCCAGTTCCTCGACCAGATGCAGAAGCCGGACGTCGAGCGCATCGAGGGGCTGTCCCCCGCCATCGCCATCGAGCAGCGCACGTCCGGCGGCAACCCGCGCTCGATCGTGGCCACCGTCACGGAAATCCACGACTACCTGCGCCTCCTCTACGGCAACGTGGGCGTGGCGCACTGTCCGAAGTGCGGCAAGCCCGTGCGCCGCCAGAGCGCGGAGCAGATCGTCGAGTCCATCCTCAAGTACCCCGCCGGCGCGAAGCTGATCCTGTACGCGCCGGCCGTCAAGGGACGCAAGGGCCGCCACGAGGAGACGCTTGCCGAGATCAAGCGCGCCGGCTTCGCGCGCGTGCGCGTGGACGGCGTGACGTACGCCCTCGAGGAAGTCCCCGCGCTCGACAAGAAGAAGAACCACTCGATCGACGTGGTGGTGGACCG
>JAFRSR010000054.1 GCA_017427485.1 Kiritimatiellia bacterium | reverse complement strand
GTGAAGTTTTCAGCGAAGTGCAGCGCTGGAATCGGATAGAAGTGCACAGCCAAATGAAAACTCCATGGAGGCATCCACACGGCGATTTCAGATAGTTGAGCAAGGTCCAATTTCGTATTGAGTTTCCGCCCCCTATTGACAAACAGGCCGATTTTTGAGATACTACACTTGCCGCGCCATAAGGCGGGCAGGGAGTGTCGATGAACATAACAGTGCGTCAGTGCATGATAGGCGAGACCGAGTGGTTCCGCAACCTCGAGGGGGAGTACCACTACATGGGCGAGTCCCACGGGGCTGGCGACCTCGTGCGGCTCGTGTTCGAGGAGGACGGCAGGCCGGTGGCGCTGATGACGTGGGCCGCAGCGTGCTACTGCCTGAAGGCGCGCGACGAGCGCATCGGGTGGAACCCCGCGATGCGCGCTGCGAGGCTGAAGCTGGTGGTGAACAACCGCAGGTACACGGAGCTTGTGCCGAAGGGGTCGCGTCCGAACCTCGCCTCGCACGTCCTCGGCATGGCGGTGCGCGAGCTCCCGGCGATCTGGGAGCGGCAGTGGGGGTACAGGCCGCTCCTGGCGGAGACGTTCTGCGACATCGAGCGCTCGGCGGGGACGTGCTACCGCGCGGCGGGCTGGGAGGAGGTCGGGAAGACGAAGGGGTTCTCCCGCGTGAACCACGCGAGGGACTTCTACATCCCCAACGGCAGGCCGAAGGTGCTGTTCATGAAGCCGTTCAGGAGGGACGCATGGGACCTGGTCGTGTCGAACGACCTCCCCGACGAGTACGACGTCGCGGCGCACTCGAAGTCCGACGGCATCCTGCCGTTCTCCACGGGGCAGGTGGAGAGCCTGCACTGGGAGCTGTGCCACGTCAAGGATCCCCGCGGCTCGAACAAGTCGATCGGCATCGGCCCGATCCTCTCGATCTTCACGATGGCGGTCGCGGCGGGGGCCAAGGACCTGAAGGAGGCCCACGCCTTCGCGAAGCGGCTCAACAACGCCCAGCTGAAGGAACTCGGGTGCCCGAAGGCGAAGGACGCACTCGGGAACGAGGTCTGGGGCAAGCGCGTCTGCCCCAGCTACAACGCGTTCTACCACCTTCTGCGGCACAAGGACAAGGCGGGGCGGTACGACTTCGACGTGGCGGACTACGCCGCGCACCTCTCGAAGTGGATGACGGCGCAGCACGGGAAGCTCGCGCGGCATCTCGCGGCGGACGGCAAGTTCGTGGACGAGGTCGTTGGGCTTGTGTCGGTCGTGGACACGGATGGCGGCGATGTGGTCGCGGTCGCGCCCGCGTCGAAGAAGGAGGGGCTGAAAGGACGCTGCGAGTACCCCGTCCTGCGGGATACGCTCTCCGGAATGGACCTTTCCGGCGCGGTCGTCAGCACGGACGCGCTGAGCTGCCAGGACGACACCGCGCACACGGTCCTCGCGAACGGCGGCGACTACGTCCTCCAGGTCAAGGGCAACCAGAAGGGCGTCCTGAGGCAGTGCGAGGAGCTCTCCCGCATCCGTCCCCTCGTTGGCTCCTCAAAAAAAAAGAGCTGAACCGGGGTCGGCTGGAGATCCGCGAGACGAAGGTGTTCCGCGTCCAGGACGCGGTCGAGGTCGGGTTCCCCGGTGTCCGGACGATCATCAGGACGTACCGGGAGGTCTGGCAGACGCGGAAAACCGGGAAGAAGGACAAGCACGGCAGGGACATCCGCAAACCCGTCGGCAAGCCGACGAAGGAGGTCGCCTGGCACGTCTCGTCGCTCGACCCCGACTCGCGGAGCGCGGAGAAGTTCGCGGAGATCGTAAGGACGCACTGGTACGTCGAGACTTACCACGGCAAGCGCGACAACGGCTACCACGAGGACGTCTTCACGCGGAGGTGCGACCTGAACGTCATGTCGGCGATGATGGTGGCGAGGTCGCTTGGCATGTGGATATGCGCACGGAATCCCGAAAAGACGACGGGGCAGGTGAAAGACGACCTGAAGCTCCATCCTGCGAAGCTTGTGCGAATCATGATGAAAGGCGGCTTGCAGTGACATAGCGCGCGGCGACGGTTGGCGGCCAGCGGCCTCGGCATGACTCCGAGGCCTCGGCCGGCATGCTCGCGGAGTGTCCCGATGGGCCTCTGCGCCATGCTCGGAGGGGCTTGGAGCCGCTGAATGGACGGGATTGAGGGCTGGGTCCCCGCTCTCGGACCATCAGGCTGGCAGGGCGGTGAAGTTTTCAGCGAAGTGCAGCGCTGGAATCGGATAGAAGTGCACAGCCAAATGAAAACTCCATGAGGAGAAGAGGAAGTAGTGCGAAATGAAATTCCACTTGGGCGGCATCAGTGTCGTTTCGCTCGGGAATACGCGGACAAAGATGTCTTGGTCGCCCAGGATGTTTGGTCCCTTTGGATTCGCGAGCTCGTCCAGGAAGCGTTCGGTACAACGCCTTTTACGCCATTCGCCCAGGTCGATTACCATAACCCCTGAGTTGTAGTACGGAAGGTCAAGGGGATGGTTTATGACGCGCTTGTATGCGCAAGGCACACAGTCGATGGCGAGCGAAAAAGGGTTGCCCTCCAGGTCCATCGCCAGCAAATCCTCCAGGGATCCGTTGACCAGCGTGTCGCAGTCGAGATACAGGACGCGGCCTTCGCCGTCCAAGACCTGCGGAATGAATATCCGCGCATACGCGGC
>JAFRSR010000053.1 GCA_017427485.1 Kiritimatiellia bacterium | reverse complement strand
GCCCCAGTCGCAGCGCAGGCGGTCGCCGCTCCGGCCGAGCGGCGTCTGGTCGCGGCGGCCGATCGAGACGGCCGGTAGGGCGGTCGCCCCGCGACCGCCGCATTCTCCCACCGCCACCTCCGTGCGGTTCGTCACCATCGGCGCGGCGTCGTCGTTCGTCGCGAGGGCGGCGGAGATGGAAGGCCTCAGACGCCACGACCGCGCGCCCTGCACGCGCGCGGTCACGTAGGTGACGGGACGCGAGAACACGTCGAGGTCGTCTGGCAGCTTCGCCGTGGAAAAGCGCAGCTCCACGCGCAGCGCGCCCTCGGCGAACGTGCAGACGGTCTGCGTGGGGCGCACCTCCGTGGCCAGCTGCGGCAGCGCGGGCGCGTCCGCCGGCGTCGCACCGCAGAGACGCCACGTGCGGCCGTCGGCCTCGAGCAGGACCGTGACCGGCTGCTTCGCGCCCGTCCAGTGCGTCGTCTCCACGTCCGTCAGGCGGTCGGCGGCGCTCCACACGCTGAAAAACGGGTCCACCGTCACGAGCGGCACGGCCGGCGGACGGAACGCCAGCGCCGGGACGGCGCAGGCAAGCGAGCAAATGGTTAACAGCATCTTCTGCATGATCTTCTCTCCTCGCCTATATCTTGTTTGGTGGTTTGGTAGTTTGGTGGTTTGGTAGTTCGGTGGTTTGGTAGTTCGGTGGTGCAAAGCACGGATGGTGGACATTCAACTTACTTGACTTCCTTCACCGCGCCGTCCGCGTACTCGAAGAACGTGAGGCGGCAGCCGGAGACGATCTTCTTCTTCGGCTTCGCCGGATCGGGCGCCGTGAGCGTCTGCACGCGCGCGTAGAGCGGACGCTTCCCGCGCATGCGGCGCGGCAGCAGGTCGAAGCCGTTCGACGCCTCAAAGCCGCGCACGAGCTTCACGGGCTTGAGGTCGTGGTCGAACGCCACGAACGCGGGCGCGCCCTTCTCGCCGCGGTAGAACGACACGAGCACGTTCTTCCCGTCGTGGCCGATGTCCTGCGCGCCGTAGTGCGTCATGTAGCCGAAGTCGACGATCTGGCGCGGGCCGAGCGGCTGGAGCGTCTTGGGGTCGTAGCGGCGGAAGAAGTTCTCGCGGTGGGACTCCTTCGACGGCACGTGGTTCGAGCCCATGCCGAGGTAGAGCACGCCGTCCAGGATCGTGATGCCGTCGGTCGACTTGTCCAGCTTCGCCTCGCGCACGAGGTTGAGGTCGGCGTCGAACACCTGGATGATCCCCTTGCCCTTGTCCGGGCCCTGGTAGACGGAGACGGACGTGTAGACGTGCCCTTCCCAGAAGCAGATGTCGCCCGTGTGGCACACGACCGGCACCTTCTTCAGGAGCCGACCCGTCCAGTCAAACTTGTAGAGCGTCTTCATCTGCGTGACGTAGAACGCGTCGTCGCTCGCACAGAAGCCCTGCACGTGGCCCCCGGCGGGATCGAGCGCGCCCTTCTCGACTTCGATCGGGGCCCTGGGCGCCGGAACGGCCATGCTCTGGCAGCCCGCGAGGGCGACGCCGAGCGCACACACTGCAATCGCTGTTTTTCTCATGCGCATAAGTATACCATATTACGGCATCGCGTGCGCATGGGGAAAGCCTTTTTAGGAGGGGGGCTGCCGCATTCGTCACAGGTCGAAGGTGACGAGGAAGGCGGCGGAGTTCTTGTCGGGCTTCGCGAGCGTGAGCGTGCCGTTGCGCCAGTCTGCCGAGAACGGCGTCGCGTTGTGCGTATAGTCCAGCATGATCGCCGAGACGTTCTTCACGCCGTCCGGCCCCTTCACGTCCACGGTCAAGGTCTGCTCCTTGCCGCGATAGTCGACGATGAGCAGCGCGGCCTTCTTGCCGTCCTTCGACTTCAGGGCCAACGCGGAGGCCGTTGCCGGGCCCGCAGAGGTGGCGTACATCGCGGAATAGTTCTTCACGAGGTCACCGAAGATGCGGCAGGCATGCCAGTTCTTGTTCGGTTGCCGGTACCCGTCGAGGTAACCCCAGTTGCCCGAGGGACCGCAACCGTAGTAGTAGGCCTGGTCGAGCTTCGAGGTCTGGAACTTGATGAGGGAGGTGAGCGTGAAGCAGGCGGAGTCGATGTTGTTGTGGCCGGAAGGCCCCTGATGCGCCTTCTTGACCGCTTCAGGCGTTGAGTTGTGGCCGTGGATGCCGTCCCACGTGAGGAGGTAGTGCCACTCGTTCAGGATCAGCTCGCACTTCGTGAAGCCGAACTCGTCGCACATCTTGCGCGCGTCGGCGGCAGACTTCACCATCGCGTCGGGGTTCGAGCCGTAGTAGTGCCAGGAGATGAAGTCCGGCGCGATGCCCGCGTCCTTGCACGCCTGGAGGAGCGGACGGAAGTACCACGGCTTCATCGAGCAGAGCGCGGGGCCGCCCACCTTCACTTCGGGGAACTCCGTTTTGAGCCGCTTGAGGCAGGTGACGAAGAGCTTGATGAAGAGGTCGCGCATCTTCTCGCGGTCCTTGCCGCCCTCGGCGTCCGGCAGCCACCACATGTTGGTGATGCCGTCTGGCTCGTTCCACAGCTCCCAGTACTTGATGTTCCACTGGTGTCCGTTCGCCCAGCCCTTGTTGTAGTGGCGGATGATTCCGGCGAAGATCTCGGCGGTCTTGTCGAAGTCCTTTGGCACGCGGGCGTTGAAGTGGATGTTGCCCGTGTGCTCGATGGACGTGCCGAGGCGGTAGAAGATGTCGAGGCCGATGTTCCGCGCGAGGCCGAGCAGGTGGTCGGTCGGCTCGAAGAGATAGTTCTTCGGATCCTTCGCGTCGAGGTGGAAGAGCGGGAAGATGTACTGGTAGTCGACCACGCGCTGGCCGTCGTTGACGAGCGCCCAGTCATGCGTGCGGGCGTACGTCATGTTCATGGCGGCCACGTTCGCATCGTCGTTCTGGATCGAGCGCGGGTAGGAGCGCGGCGCCCATCCGGAGGAATGGAGCTCCTTGCGCAGGCGACCGATCTCCCGCGTGAAGTCGGCCGTGGCCGTGGCGGCGTTCGCGACGCCAGCCACGAAAGCGAGGCCGGCCGCACACATCAGAAGGTTGCAGTGTTTCATTTCGTTTTCCTTTCGATTAAGAGGTTGTTGAGGATAGAGCGACGCGTGTGTATCACAATCACTCTGCATCAATGGAACTGTATCAAAAAGGGCTGTCTTTTTGCCAGTTTATCAAAAAACCGTACCGCACACAATCCGAAAGAAAATTGTGGTATACTGTGCGCATGAGAAAACTCCTTTATGCCGTGCTGGCCGCGACAATCGTCTGCGGCGCAGAAGAGAAACCGCTCCCCGTCTGGCGGATGCCGCAGGTCTGGCCGCGCCACGTGCAGCTGCGCCAACAACTGATCGACGTGCTGCGGCGCAGCGACGCCGTCAAGATGGAGGAAATCTGCCGAGATGCTTTGAAAATCCTCCCAGGCGACGCCACCTGGCACTACAACCTCGCCTGCGCGCTCGCCCAGAACCAAAAGCCCACAGACGCCCTCTCCGAACTGGAGAGAGCCATTGATTTCGGCTTCAGAGACGCGGACGGCATCGCCAAGGACGTGACTTCGCCCGCATCCGCGAGAAACCCCGCTTCTCCGAGCTCGTCGAGAAGGCCCGCGCGCTCAAGGGCACTCCGGGGCGCGGACAACCCGCCCTCGTCCCACCCGTCATCCCGGCGGGCGGGACCGTAACGTTAAACGAGACGAACACCACCTGGAACTACGACGCCGGCGTCTTCGAAGCGCATTTCCATATCGCAGAACCGGCCATGCCGATCGCCGCACAATCTGCCGCGTTCAGGAAGTCGGAACCCGCATCGCCCGAGAACCCCTCCGTCCGCGCGTGGATCTCCGACGGCACGGCCGCCGGCAACCTCGGCGACGTCTACGTCAACCGCGACCTCGGCCACTCGCCCCTGACCGTCAGCGACTTCCCCGGCATCGTCAACGTCCAGTACGGCCCCGCCGCGCATGCCGCGCAGGCCCACGTCGACCACCCCAACACGCTCTTCCCGGACTGCGCCGTGTTCGGCAACATCTCGCGCGCCCGCCTCAAGGGCGCCTTCTGGCGGTCGTACGGACGCGCCTCCCTCACGGACCCCGGCCTTGCGCCCCGCATGGACCTCCTCTATCGCAACAACCAGTTCTGGGTAATCCCCGCGCACATGGACTTCGGCAAGAAGGACATCGGCGACGTCTTCCCCGGCGTGGCACCCTTCCAGTTCATTACCGTGGGCTCGTCCTGGTCCGACCAGGGCTTCCTCCGCGCGGCGCTCGCCGCCTCCGCCAGCTTCCCGAAGACGACGAAGCAGACCATCATCCGCCGCCGCCTCATGGGCCCCACGCTCCAGTGGCTCCTGCGCCGCACGCGCAGGGGCGTGGAGACGGAGGACGACTACCTCTCGCCCCTGGCCCATCCCACCGCCTTCGACGCCCCCCGCCTCGACACGGTGCGCATCGCGGAGAAGGCCCATGCCCTCCAGCCCGAACAGATCCCGCCCGTCGTGTCGCTCAGCATCATCAACTCGCGCGCCCACCCCATCCGCTATCCCGTCGCGGGACGCGACTATCCGGACTCCATCTCCGAAATCCTGTACGCCACCCCCAGCGCCATCTGCTTCGTCCTGCGCGCGCCCGACGGCATTCGCCCGTTCCTTCTCCACGCGCGCGCGGAAGGCGCGCATGAATCCAAAACCGCGACCTTCGCCTGGCGCGTCGTGCACGGCGACGCCTCCGCCGTGAAGTTCGAGACGCCGACCGGCGAAACCGCCAACACGCCCGAGAAAGGGTTCGTTCAGATCACCGTCGACCGGCGGAACATCAAGGAACGCATCGACGTGGCGTGCTTCGCGAAGACGGACGGCACGGAATGGGGCGCGCCCGCCTTCATCTCGTTCTTCCCGATCCCACAAGAAGGACGCGTCTACCGCCCCGACGGCAAGATCGCCTCGATCGACTACTCGAACCCGGAAGGCGTCTATTCCGACCCGCTCGTATCGCTTCCCCGCCACTGGAAAGACACCTATTCATACGACGACGCCGGCCATTTGCTCGGCTGGACGCGCAGCTACAACGGCAAGGACACCGCCGCGTTCACAGCGGCCGGCGACCGCATCGTGGGACGCCGCGACGACGGCACGCCCGCAAAGGCCGTGCACGTGAAGTACACGCCCCGCTCGACCAACGATCCCCTCGAACCCCTCACGCTCTCGTACCTCGACGACGGCGAGCCCTTCGACGTCAAATGAAACTCGTCCTCGCACCTTTGGCCGACTTCACGAACGCCGCGTTCCGCAAGATCGCCCACGAGCTCGGCGCCGACCTCGCCTACACGGAAATGGTCAGCGCCGCCGCGCTCGCCCACGGGTCGTCGCAAACCCGCCACCTCTTCGAGATGCTCCCCGGCGAAGGTCCCGTCGCCTGCCAGATCTTCGGACACGCCCCCGACGACCTCGCCTTCGCCGCGCGCGAGGCGACGGCACTGAAGCGTTTTGTCTCCATCGACCTCAACGCCGGCTGCCCCATGCCGCGCATCCGCCGCGAAGGCGACGGCGCGGCACTCGTGCCCAAGCCGCAGCTCGTGCACGACCTCCTCGTGGCCATCAAGCGCGAGACCGACCTCCCCGTCACGCTCAAGACGCGTCCCGGCCCCAGTCCCGACCGCGTGACGCTCTTCGAACTGCTCGACGCGGCCGAGACGGCGGGCTGTGCGGGCTTCACCCTCCACGCCCGCTTCACCTCGCAGATGCACGGCGGACCCGTCCACCTCGACCTCCTCGCGGAACTCGTCCAGCGCGCGCACATCCCCGTCACGGGCAACGGCGGCGTACACAATGAGGAAACGCTCAAGGCCATGCTGGAGACGGGCGTGGACGCCGTCATGCTCGGACGCGCCGCCATCACGAACCCTGCGATCTTCGCCGCGTTCAAGGGACTTCCCGCGCCATCGCGCAAGGAGCTGTTCCTGCGCCACATCGAGTACCTGCTCGACCTCCAGGGACAGCTCTCGCGCAATTTCCCGAAAGACCATGTGCCGCAGCCGGACGGCTTCGTCTCCGTGGCCCTACACCGGCACCTGTTCCACTACTTCCGCAGCATCCCGGGCGCCGCCGAAATCCGCCGACGCCTCAATGTCATCCGCACGCTCGCCGAAACACGCGCCCTCGCCGAATCCTTTCCGGCGTAAGCCCGTATTCCATCATGCGTCCCGCTTTACTTGTCAAGGCCGCTCTTGGACTTGAAATTCACGACCTTCCACGAACCATCGACTTTCCCCAGATCGACCTCCATGCCCTCAGCCTTCTTGTCCTTGCCCTTCATGAACTGGACGAGGACTTCCGCTTCATCACGCGTAACCTTCACACCGTTCACGATCTTGTACCCCGAATCTTCGGAAGGAACGGATATCACTTCGCGAATCGCCTCTCCCTCCAACTTGTCGTCGTTGATTTCCTTGCCCAGCGCCTCGATCTTCTCCTTGGCCTTCTTGATGTCGATCTCCGAACCAATCGCAGACACAACAGACAACTTCACGGCCTTCTCCGTATCGCGCTGGATAACCGCATTCACGAATTTCTCGGCCACGCTCTTCGGTGAGCCGCCGCATCCTGTCAGCACAACCGCCATCGCCAGACCGGCAACGGCCATCATCATGTTCTTCATCTTGTTTTCCTTTCTTTGGGTTTTGTGTCGTCGATTTGCAGCAACGTTGGCGGTAGTATAGCAAGTACGCCCCAGGCATGCAAGCGCGCTATGCATTCTTCTTGAGCTTGTCGCGTCGATTGTAGAACGTCTTGAGCCGGTCGCCGAACGCGCGGGCTTCGGGGAAGTTGCCGGGGTCGAGAGTCTTCGCAAGCTCCTCAAGCGCGCCGCGCTGCTTGCCCGTGAGGCGCGTGGGAACCTCGAAGACGATGCGCGCCACGAGGTCGCCGACAGGGCCGCCGCGCAGGTCGGGCATGCCCTTTCCGCGCAGACGCAGCTGCTTGCCGTTCGGCGTGCCGGCGGGCAGACTCACCGTGGCGATGCCGTCGGGCGTGGGGATGTCCACGCTGCCGCCGAGCGCCGCAAGGACGGGAGAGATGGGCACTGTCACGAACAGGTCGACGTCCTCCCGCTCGAAGACGTCGCTGTCGCGCACGTTCAGGACCACGTAGAGGTTGCCTGGCGCGCCCCCGCGCAGACCGCCCGCGCCCTTGCCGGTCAGGCGAAGCCGCGAGCCGGTGTCCACGCCCTTCGGAATGCGCAAGGTGATCGTACGGGGCGTGCGGACCTGTCCCGATCCATTGCACTTCCGGCACGGGTGTTCCACGACCGTTCCGCCGCCGCCGCACGTGGGGCAGGTCTGGCGGACCTGGAAGAAGCCGCTGCCGCCGATGACCACGCCATGGCCATGGCAGGTCGGACACGTCACGCGCTGCGAACCGCTCGCCGCGCCCGTGCCGTGGCAGTCGGGGCACTGGTCGGGCACGGTGATGTTCATCGTGCGTTCGCTGCCGAAGACGGCCTCCTCGAAGTCGATCTCCATCTCCATCGTCATGTCCGCGCCGGGCTGGGGGGCGTTGGGATCGGCGGCACGGCGACGCCGTCCGCCGCCGAAGAGGTCGCCGAAACTGAATCCGCCGCCCCCGCCACCGAAGAAGGAGCCGAGGATTTCGCTGAGGTCCACGTCCTGGAAATGCGAGAAGTCGCGTCCGAAGTCGAATCCGCCGGGGCCGAAGTTGACGCCCTGGTGTCCGAACTGGTCGTACCTCTGGCGCTTTTCGGGATTCGACAGCACCTCGTATGCCTCGGAAGCCTCCTGGAATTTGGCCTTGGCCTCCGGATTGTCGGGATTCCGGTCCGGATGCCACTTCATCGCGAGCTTGCGGTATGCGCTCTTGATCTCGTCCGCGCTCGCCGTCTTGGAGACGCCCAAGACCTCGTAGTAGTCGCGTTTCTCGGCCATGTCACGCCTCCGCCGGTTTTTCCGGTGCGCCGCTGGAGACCACGACCTGCGCGGCGCGCAGGAGCTTTCCGTGGAGCAGCCAGCCGCGTTTTACCTCGTTCATCACGATCCCCTCCGCCACGTCGGGCGAGGGAAGCTGCGCGATTGCCTCGTGGAAATTGGCGTCGAACGGCTCCCCGATGGAATCAAGCGGCGTGGCACCGTGGTCGGCGAGCGCCTTGAGGAATCCGTCGTAGGCGAGCTTCACGCCCTGCACGAAGGGATCTTCCTTGTTCTCCGCCTTGTCAAGGGCGAGCGCGAGGTTGTCCACTGTGGGCAGGAGGTCCTTCAAGATGTCCTTCGCGGCGAACTGGGCAAGTTCCTCCTTGTCGCGCGCCACGCGCTTGCGGTAGTTGTCGAAGTCCGCGAGCAAACGCGCGTACTGGTCTTTCCAGTCTGGCTCGGCCGGCGCCGACGGCTCTTCCGCAGCAGCCGACACCTCCTCGGCCACCGGCTTCTCCTCGGCCATCGGTTCCTCTGAACCGGAATCGGGGACGGCATCTTGTGTCGGCTCGGCCTCTTGATCGGGCTTCGCCTCCTCCACCTGTTCCTGCTCCGTCTCAGTCTCAGAAACCGACTCCGTTTCGGGTCCGACCGGATTGGATGCCACCTCTTCGGCTGACTTCTTCTGTTCTTCTTCGTTCATTGTACGCCTTTTCTTCCTTCCAAAACCAAACATACAGCAGAATCCTTGCCAGTGGCCCAAAGAGGGAATTTAGATTTGCGATTCGTGGTCGATTGTGTCATTTGTATGCACTTGTGCCATTTGCGAACATTTCTCAGATCTTCGCGAGGGCCTGCTTGAGGTCGGCAATGAGGTCCTGGGGATCCTCGAGGCCCACGGAGAAGCGGATGAGGTCCGGCGGGATGCCGGCTGCCTTCAGTTGCGCGTCCGTGAGCTGGCGGTGCGTGTGCGAGGCGGGGTGGAGCACGCAGCTCCAGGCGTCGGCCACGTGCGTGACGATGCCGATGACCTTGAGCGCGTCCATGAACTTGATGGACTTCGCGCGCCCGCCCTTGATGCCGAACGTCATCACGCCGCAGGGGCTCGGACCCTTGAACTGCTTCTTGACGAGCCGGTGGCCGGGATCGCCCGGAAGTCCCGCGAAGTTCACCCATGCCACCTTCGGCTGTTTCTTCAGCCACTTCGCGATCGTGAGTGCGCTTTCGGCGTGGCGGCGGATGCGCACGTGAAGCGATTCAAGGCCAAGGTTGAGCAGGAAGGCGTTGAACGGCGAAGGGATAGACCCGAAGTCGCGCATGAGGTGCGCCGTGGCCTTCACGATGTAGGCCTGCTTGCCGAAGGCCTTCACGTAGGAGAGGCCGTGGTAGGATTCGTCGGGGGCGACGAGTCCCGCGAAGCGCTCGGGGTACTTCGACCAGTCGAAGTTGCCGCTGTCCACGATGCAGCCGCCCACCTGCGAGGAATGGCCGTCCATGTACTTCGTCGTGGCGTGCGTCACGATGTCCGCCCCGAACTCGAACGGACGGCAGAGAACCGGCGTGGGGAACGTGTTGTCCACGATGAGCGGCACGCCGAACGCGTGCGCGGCCTTCGCGAACTTCGCGATGTCGAGGACCATGCCGGAGGGATTGGCCACCGTTTCGCCGAACACGCACTTCGTGTTCGGACGGAACGCCTTCGCGATCTCCTTGGGCGAGGCGTTGGGGTCAACGAACGTGAAGTCGATGCCGAGCTTCTTCAGCGAGACGGCGAAGAGGTTGAACGTACCGCCGTAGATCTGGGCGCTGGAGACGACATGGTCGCCCGCCTGGCAGAGGTTCAAGACCGCAAAGGTCGACGCGGCCTGCCCCGAGCTCGTGAGGATCGCGGCGACACCGCCCTCGAGCGCGGCGATCTTTTTCGCCACCTGGTCGTTCGTGGGGTTCGCGAGGCGCGTGTAGAAGTAGCCCGACGCCTTCAGGTCGAAAAGGTCCGCCATCTGCTCCGACGTCTCGTACCGGAAGGTGGTGCTGGCATACACCGGCACCTGGCGCGGCTCGCCTTTCTTCGGCTGCCACCCGCCTTGGACACATAACGTATCGACTGTCATTTCTCTTTCCTCCACTTTCTCGAAAAGTTGAATTATGAATTTTACACCATCCGGCCGATTTGGTAAACTCTAAACCGTGAAACACCTTACAATTTTTCTTCTGGCGACCCTCGCATGCGCAATTGGCGGCGTACACGGCGCCGTCGGCGGTCGAGGGGCGACCGCCCTACCAAGCGGTCGCGCAGGAGTGCACGCACTGGGGCAACGGACGTCTCGTCCATTGCAGGTTGTTGCTCCCCAACCAACCCCCTATAAACCCGCGAAGCTTGGCCCCGCCGCGAACCTGCCGTATCCGAACGGACACATCCTCGCGCTTCAGATCTGCCTCGACCGACGCGGGTTCTCCGTGAACGCGCTGGACGGAACCACGGGACGCAAGACGGACGTGGCCCTCGCCACCTACTGCGCCGTGAAGGGGCTCCCCTTCCCCGCCCGTAGCCAGCAGGCGAAGGCGTGGGAGGAGCTGTTCCCCGGCGAGACGAACCTCTTCACGACCATTTACGTGACGCCCGAGGACCGCCACGCGATCATGCGCATCCCGCGCGCCCCCGCCGAGAGAGCCGCCCTTCCCACGATGGGCTACCAGTCGATGCTGGAGATGTACGCGGAGCGCGGACGCCTCACCGAGGCGACGCTCCGCGCCCTCAACCCCCACGTGCGCTGGCCCAATCCGCCCGTCGGCACCGCCATCCAGATTCCATATTTCCCGCAACCGCCCAAAAAGCGCGGCGCGCCGCGCGTGCTGGCAGACGTTCTGCGCGTATCCCTCGCCCGCCGCGAGATCACGGCTTTCGACCGCCACGGGAAACTCATCGCGCTCTTTCCCTGCTCAATCGCGGCCGAGAAGAACAAGCGACCGCCCGCCGGCGAGATCCAGGTGGTCACGGTGATTCCCGACCCCAACTACACCTACACGCCCGACACGCCCGGCACCGGCTCGAAGTACATCTACCCGCCTGGCCCCAACAACCCCGTGGGCCTCGCATGGATCGGACTCTCCCTCCCGACCTACGGCATCCACGGAACGCCCTGGCCCGAGCAGATCGGCCGAGCCGAGTCTCATGGCTGCTTCCGCCTCTCCAACTGGAACGCCGTCCGTCTCCGCGAACTCTGCGACATCGGCACCAGCGTGGTGATCGAATAGCCGTATGGAAAGCCGCCATCTTGGCGGCGCACCGGGAGGGCCGCGCTCCGTCGCGGCCACCTGGATGAAGCGGCGTCTCGCCGCTTCATCCGGTGGGGCGAGCCGTCTCGGCGAGCCGCCGCCCCCCCTACTGCACCTCCACCACCACCTGGAAGAACCGCATCGCCGCCTTCTCCGCCGCCGTCGCCCCTTCAACCGACTTCCATTCGCCACCATTCGAACGGGCAGGATAAATCACTTCAAAAAATACTTTTTATACCACATGGCGTTATTCCATTTGGTATAATATGCGGCGAAGGAGAAAAAAGATGAATCCGTTCAAATATGGTTGCGTCGTTGCCGGAGAGAACTATTGCCGCCGTCCCGAGCTTCAGCGGCAACTGTCCGAACT
>JAFRSR010000422.1 GCA_017427485.1 Kiritimatiellia bacterium | reverse complement strand
GAGTCCGGGATGTCCTGCGCCGGGACGGGGCGCGGAGCGGGGGTTCGCTTCGGGAATGCGGGCTCGCGGAGGCGTCGCGCGTCAGCGCGGCGACTCCGCGAGACTAAGGGGCCCGAAGTGAAGCCCCCGGCCGCGCCCCCCTGTCACTGACCGATTACCAGTTTTTTAAAAAGCGTCAACATTTACGGGGAAGGTGATGAACGTGGGTCATTTCGCGAGCTGATCCGCCAGCCAGTCGAACGCGTCGCCGAAATACGCCTTGCCGCCGTAGTTGACCTTGCATGGAATGCCGCGTCCGGCGCACAGTTCGCGGAACTTCTCGCCGAAGACCGGTGAGTGCGTGGGATCCTTCGCAATCTCGCCGGGCTTGAGCGGCGCACCGTACTGCAGGAAAATCTGCGGTGCGCGGGCGGGGTCGGTCTTCCGCGCAAGCGCGGCCGGCGAGATGCGCTCGATGTCCGCGAGGCAGTCCGCGCGGTGCGCGAGCCAGTCGGCGAAGTTCCGGTAGCCGAACGCATGCGCGCCGTACTTCGAATTGGGGATCCACGCCTTCATCTCCTGTGGGTCCATCGAGGTCTGAGCGATAATTGGCGCGACGGCGTGGATGCCGTGCATGTTGCCATCCTTGAGCGCGAGGTAGAGCGCGGTGCAGGCGCCGGCGCTGCCGCCGGCGAGGCCGATGCGCGAGATGTCAAGATTCCACTCGGCGGCGTGCGCCTTCACGAAGCGGAGCGCTGCCTCGCAGTCGTCAAGGCAGCCCTGCACGGGCGGCTTCACGCCGTCGGCGTGCGCATCGCGGATGTAGCGGTAGCCCGTGCCGACCACGGCGATGCCGCGGTCGAGCAGCATGCGGATCGCGGAGCCGAGGATGTGGTCCTCCATCGCGCCGCCCGACCAGCCGCCGCCGTGGAGGTAGATGACCACAGGCGCGCTCGGCGAGCGCGCCCTACCAGGGAGGAACACATCGATCTTCTGCTTCGGATGCGGACCATAGGGCACGTCCTCGTACGTGGCGGCGGGGATGGTGAAGAGCTGCTTCGTGGAGGGATTCACGTAGGTATATTCGTTCGCGGGCGAACGGCCGAAGACGGCGGCGATCGCGCGGAGGAAACCGTCGGAGTCGAAGTTGTTCGGCACGAGGTACGTGCCTTCGGTATACTCGTTCCAGCCGTTGATGTAGACCGCGCCGGGCTGGCGGGGCTCCTCCTCGGCCCACTTCTTGGCGGCGACGAGGCAGGTGCGGAAGATGTCAGGCGTGTTGTTCGTGAAGGAGACGGAGTAGGGGTATTCCGACTTCCTCCAGGGGTAGCGCTCGTCGAAACGGCAGCGCGGCGTGGAGTCCCAGCCCGTCGTCACGTTGGGAATGTACGGAAGCACGGCGCCTTTCATCTTTTCAAGGCGCGCGGCGAGGGCGGCTGGCATCTCGGCGTAGTCGTACTGCCAGTCGCGGGCGGCGCGGTGCGCGGCGGCGTTGGGGACTGTCCCCGGCCCCAGATTGTAGTCGGTCAGCGAATCGATGCCGCACGCCTTGCAGGTCTCGGACATCTCCGCCCGCACGTTCTGGGCGTTGAAGTGGATCTCGCCGAGGCCGGCGGCGCGGACGCGCGCGCGCGCCTCGTCAAGCTCGGCCTTGACGGCGGCGGGATTGGCGCCGTGGTGCTGGTAGAAGTAGTTGAAGTTGAAGAACGAGAAGAAGAGCTTGCCGTCCTTGCGCCAGTACTCCGGACGCGCGAAGTAGCGCGCGATGCAGTGGTCGATGAGGCCGAGGAACTCCTCCTTCGTGTGGGCGAGGGACATGAGGCGCCGCCGGCCCGCGCCGAGCTCCGGGCGGAACTGGTCGTTCCGCTCGTGGTAGCACCACATGATCGCGAACTTCATGCGGTCGCGGTTGGGCGCCAGGAGGAACCCCTTCTCCAGCGCCTCCTCCTGCGTGATCTGCCCGTCGTACCAGTAGTAGTCGTAGAGGAACACGTCGATGCCGGCGTTCGCGGCGAGCGCGATCTCCTTCGCCATGTCCTTCGGGTCGGACTCGTCGAGGAAGCCGGCGTACGGCACCAACGGCTGCTTGTGGTTGGGGTAGAGCGGACGGGCGTCCTTCACGAACGCCCACTCGCCCTGCTTCCACCTGTCGGCGCCGAACCATTCGTCGCCCTTCGGGTAGCGGTGCCAGTGCGGGTAGAACACGCACACGCACTCCACCTTCCCTGCCCACGCCCCCAGCGCCGTCAGCGCGAGCAGGGCGGCCGCCAGAATCCGCTGCGCCATGTCACTTGCCCTCCGTCACGACCACGGTCTCGATGCCGAGGGCGCGGCCGAGCTTCTTCAGCTCCGCCGCGTGGTGACCGATGCCGAGCGCGAAGTGGTGCGTGGGGCCTTCCATCGTCCAGTTGCGCAGGAACGTGCGCACGTCGGGCGGGAACTTGCCGTGGGTGTTGGTGTTGCCGGTGGGCGGGATGGGGCCGGCGAGCGACTCGCCCTCGGCCACCACAAATTTGAACGTGCCGTCGGCCTTGATTCCGATCGACATCATCGTGATCGGCCCCTCCTTGATGTTGAACTCCACGCCGGCGCCCTTCCCGGGCTTGCCGTGGTACTTCTTGAGCGAGCGCAGGACGGGCTTCTTCGCCGCGATATTCAGGTGGTGCGGGCCGTCGTGGCCCACGAGCACCGTGTCGCGCTCGAAGTCGATCGGGTGGAACTCCGCGAAGCTGCCGCCGATGTCGAGGCGGTCGAAGATCATCATCGCCACGCAGTTCTTGAGGTCGAACTCGCCGCACATCGGGAAGCCCGCCGCCGTGAGGAGCGAGTTGCCCACGATGAAGTTCGTCACGAGCTCGCGCGTGAGGGACTCCGCCTCGCCCTCGTAATAGTAGGCGAAACCGTCGAGGTCGCGCTTCTCGATGAACTTCTCGAGCGCCACGGCCGCCTTCGCGGCCACGTCGAGGTCGCGCGCGGTGAGCTTCTCGGTCCACGGGTCGCTCACGGGGTCCGGCGTGTCGAAGAAGCCGAGGATGCGCTTCTTCATCGCCTCCACCTGCGCGGGGTCGGGGTTGCGGTAGAACGGCAGGATCTCGTCCGGCTCGCAGAGCGCCACGTGGCAGCCGAACGAGCGGCAGATCGCCGTGGGGTCAACCTGCATGTCGTACATCGCCTCGAGCACGTGTCCCATCAGGCCGATGCGCGCGCGGCGGAGGTCGTGCAGCACGTGCGCCACGGCGCACCACTGGCGGACCTCCTCGGCGGCCTTCGCGTCGCCGTCGAGCTGGCCGATGATGACGTCCGCGACGGGACGCCCGTAGCGGATCGCGACGCCCGTGAACTCGGGCACCGAGCAGAGGTCGTCGTTGTAGAGCTGCTTGTAGATCGTGGCGTGTTCGTAGTCGAGGCGCGAGTCGGGCTGGAGCGCCACAAGCACGATCGGTACGTTCAGCTCGCGCACGAACGGCGCGAACGTGGAGCTCGTCGCGTACGTCACCATGTCCACGAAGAGGAGATCGAGGTCGGCCGCCTTCATCGCGGGGATGAGCGCGTGCGCCTTCTGCGGGTTGTCCGACATGCCGAAGCGCGTCACCTTCACCTGGTGCGCCGCGATGCGGTCCGCGAAGCGCCCCTCCTTCTTCATCATGTCCTCGAGAAGGCCCGGACACTGCTTCCAGTAGGTATCCAAGCCCACCGAGACCACACCCACGTTGGCCGTGAGCGGCTTGCGGCGCGCCACGCGCGGGGAATCCGCCCAGGCGGCAACGCAGGCAAACGACAGAAATACGGAGAGGAGCATTCTTTGCATAAGACAACCTTTCTTTGTGAAAAACAAAGAAACTATATCATCTTTCCGCCCTCAGCGCAAGCATTCCCCGCGACGGCATGCATTCGGTCCGCGGGAAGGGAGCCTGCGGCGCTAAACACGGAGAATGGGAGGAGAATGAGACACAGAGATCATTTTGGAGTTTCGCTTCGCACAATGGAATGACAAACTCTCTCAATCAACTTGATGATGTTGTTGTTCTGCGCGAAGCACATTCTCCATAACAATCTCCCTGTCTCCGTATATCTCCGTGACCTCCGTGTTGCCGTCGGCAGACATGTGGTCCCCCAAGCGCTGACCGATTACAACGGCATTCAGCGGACGCGGGCGGGGTCGCAGTTGAGGCCGCAGAGGACCTTGACGAGGTCGCAGGCGAACTGTTCGGACGGCCACGGCACGAGCAGCGCCGCCGCCACCTCCACGCCGTTCGGGATGGGCTTCGCCAGATCGTACGCGAGCGACGACGTGCCGTCGAGCGACAGGCGGCGCAGCAGGAGATACGGCGCCACCGACTGCGGGTCCACCGCCCAGTCCCACTTCCAGCGGGAACGCCCGCCTTTCTGTCCGTAGTCCGCCTTGTAGAAATCCGGCCCGAAGCTCGCCGCCTTCGCCGCGGTCATCTCCCGCACGGCCTGTCCGTCGCAGGACGGCACGTTCACGCGCAGCGGCGGATGATGCAGCATGTCCTTCGGATGGCTCTCGAAGCGCGCGAGCGTGAAGAGCGCGTAGTCGCCTTTCGCCACCGGCTCGAAGGCGTATTCCGCGCGGTCGCCCGCCGCGCGCAGCATGTGGGCGCCCCGCACGAAGCGCGCGCCCGCGCAGACGAGCACCGTGAGATCCTTCTCGGCGCCGCCGTCGTCGACCGTCACGAACGCAAAACCCGCGGGCGCGTCCGGGGGCGCAGCGATCGTGAGACGGCCCCCGCCGAGCGACGCCGAGACATTCGCCGTGGCGCGCACCGTCGCGGACGGCGAAGCGCCCTTCACGTCGAGGACGAGCGGCCCGCGCGCGGGGTCGAGGACGACGAGCTCGCGCTCGAATCCGGGAATCGCGCCCGCGTACGCGCCGCCCGCGATCTCGATCGCGTGCGCGTCCGTCCGCCACTGCACCGTCACGTCGGCCAGACCGCCCGCCACCGCGCGCAAGGTGAGCGCGTTGTCGCCCGCGCGGAGGCGCCCCGGGAAGACGCGGCGGTTCAGCATCACCTCCGTCTCGGCGCGGAAAGACGCCACCTCCGCGACCGGCGCCTTCACGCGGATCCAGTACGCCTGGCGCGCGCGCACGGCGTAGTCGAGGCGCACCGCGCCGTCGGGGCCGGGGGCGGGGAGCGGACGGAACGTGCGGTAGTCCGTGGATATCTCGAGCGCCGCGGCCGCGCCGTTCCTCAGCCGCGCGGCGTACACGGCGCCCACGATCGGATAGCCGCTCCGCACGTCATAGCAGAAGGAGTCCGCCGTCATGTTCGTGAACGCGGGGTTCGACGCCGCCGGCTCGCCGTCGAACACGAGGAACCCGTTCGAATAGTCGGGGAAGAAGCGGTTGATCCGCCACACGCCGAGCGGCGCGTTCGCGGGACGCCGCCGCTTCGGGTCGTCCACGCACCCGGCCTGCGCGGAGTAGTCCTCCTTGTAGGGCGTGAGCGGACGGTTCAGGTGGTACTTGTTGCCGCAGAAGCAGGGACGGAACTGAAGGTCGTTCACCGTGCCGTCGTTCGCGAACCACACGCGGAAGCGCTCGCCGGGGTTGAGCACCATGCCCACCTTCTCCTGGTAGGACGGATTCTGCGCCCAGTAGCTGCGCGAACGCAGGCGCATGAAGTGATCGGCGCTCCACGGCAGGCGGTACTGGATGCCCGGCTCCACGTCCACCTCGGAGAGGCAGGCGGCCGTCTCGTTGTCGAAGGACGCGAAGAAGCGCTGCGCCGAGAGGTCGTAGATGTGGTTCTTGCCGTCGAAGAACACCTGCTCGAAGCTGTGTCCGTAGCCGCCGGTCTGCGAGGCGGGCAGTCCGCCCGCCGCCGCGAACAGGTTGGCGGCGAGGCTGTTGAGCGGACCGCATTCGAAACCGCAGTAGCCGTTGAGCATCTTGAGCGCCTCGTATTCGACGCTGTCCGGCAGGTCGCTGCCGGGCCTGAAGACCACCTGGTGGTTCATGAAGTAGTCGCTTGCGCCGAGCACGAAGTTGAAGATCCGGTTCGCCTTCTCGGCGTCGGTGGAGGCGGTGAGCGCGAGCGAGTCGGCGATGTCGCCGAAGCTGCGCGGGTCGAGTTCGCCCGCGTTGACGAGGATCGGGTAGCGGAGCGGGACCGGTCCGTTGTTCGCGATTTCCACGAAGTCCATGTAGGGTGCGCCCTCCACGCGGAGACGGTGCGTGGCGCCGGGCGCGAGGCGGAAACGCGCGGCATGCGTGCGGCGCGCGGCGAGGAAGTCCCCCGCGTCGGGCACCTGCGGATAGTTGAGCCGGTTCAGCACGCGGTCGGGGTCGACGGCGGGGACGACGCGCTCCGGCCAGTACGGCGCCGGTCGCCCGTCCACGTCGAGCGTGCGCGCTATGCGCGGACGAAGCGCGCGGAACGAGCCGGAGATCCAGCGGACGCCGCCGCCGGAGACGCCGTCGAACGAGCGGTCGAAGGTGAAGAGAGCGCGCGTGTCGGCGTCCGGCGCCAGGCGCGTGTCCGGCGTGAAGGCGACGGCGTAGCGCACGCCGGAGGAGACGCGCAGGAGGTCGGCCGCGCCGTCGAAGAGCGGCCGGCTCGCGACGAGCCGGGGACCGAGCCGCGAACTGGCGTAGGTGCTGCCGAGGTAGAACTCCACGGCGCCGTAGTCGTTCGGCCGCTTCTCCGCCGCGAGATCCTGCGGCGTGAAGCCCGCGAGCTTCACCTCCAGCGCGGGATGCCCGTCCACGAACACGCGCGCGACGTCGCCGGGCGCCCAGCACGCGGCGAGGTGGAACCAGCGTCCGCGCGGCAGCGGGAACCGCGTCTGTCCCTTGAACTTCTTGTCGCGCGCGTCCTGGAGTTCGAGGGAGAGCGTGTCGGAAGCGGGCACGTAGCACACGGCCAGGATGGCGCCGCGCGACTCGTCGTACGTGTTGGGGCGGTTCACGGGGGAGAGATGGTGGCTGGCCTCAAAGAGATACAGCGGATTCTTCCCGGCGGCGTCCCAGTCGGCGCGGAACCAGGCCTCCGCCGTGCCGGCCGCGGGCGGGAAGAACACCTGCTCCTCCCGGCGCAGCTGGATGTTCTCGGCCCAGGACGCCTGGGAGCGCGTCTGGAACCAGAACGCGCGCTCGTCCGCGCCGCCGAGCACGAGCGCGCAGTCGCCGGGCGCGTCGGAGACGCCCGGCGCGAAGTTGGCGTCGCCCCACTTCGGAAAAGGCAGCACGGCCGCGCGGCGCAGGGCGAGGTGCGTGAGGGAGAGGACGGGGCGCGCTCGCGTCTTGTCCGCAAGCGGCAGCCCGTAGGGGTCGAACGGATAGTCGACGTAGCGCAGCTCCACGTCGAGGCGCAGCGACCGCGCGTCGGGGTGGACGCGTCCCTCCTCGCGGTAGGGCACGCGGACGCCGCAGGGGCGCATGTGCGAGGTCCAGCGCGGATCGACGACGGACTCCGGCAATTCGTTGCCGTCCGCGTCGAGCTGGCGGATCCGGATGCGTCCGCCCCACGTCATCGGCGTGCGGCTCGTCGCGTCGAGCTCGAACTTGACGGGCTGTCCGGCGAAGCCGTCCGGCACGGGCACCGTGCAGGAAGCCATCGCGGTGCCGAACGTGTCCTTCAACAGCACGACGCCGTCCGCCTCGGCCGCGACGGCGACGCCGCGCGGGACCTTCCAGCGCGCGGCGTCGAGGCACCCCGCGAACGCGTTGTCGCACGCGGCGGGATCGGCCATGGCGCACGGCGCGGGAACGGTGCGGCACGTGAGGGCGGTGGCGCCGGCGGGCACGGTGAAGCGGAGCGAGACGGAATCCCTCACTCGGCTCGGGAGCTGCACGACGGGAAGGTCCCGCGTGCCGTCCGGCAACGTGGCCGCCACGGCGAAACCGCCGCCCGGCGCCGCCGCCGCGACGCGCGCGAGCTTGACCGTGTTCACGTCCACCTCATACGGCACGTCCGTCGCGTACGTGCCGTTCCACTCCAGCGGAAACGACGCGCCGACCGCCACGGCCGCCGCGCAGACTGCCGTGCAAACGCAGATTTGCCTTCTCATGAAAACCTCCTTAGCGGAATATGATTACCGTTCCGCGCGCATAGTAGAGGCGCAGCTGGTTGTTGTCGAAGGAGAGCTCCCATCCTGGCGGCAGGGAGTCGAGGCCCACGACCTCGGGCAGGGTGGCCGGCCGGCCGTTCGGGAAGTTCGCGAGCACGTAGATGCGGTTCTCGTCAAGTTCACCCGCCGGAACGCCGAACGTGATGCGGGACGGGAACGGGACGCCGTTCGCGGCCTCGACGGTGCCGCCCTTCACGACGAGCGTGGAGGCGGACGGCAGCGCGCCCGCCGACCCGAGGCGGAGCGTGCCCTCCGCGACGACCGTGTCGCCCGTGTAGGTGTTCGTACCGGAGAGCGTCAGCGTGCCGGCGCCCGCTTTCGTGAAACCGCCTGTCGCGTCGTTCGCGGCGAGCACGCAATCCGCCGTCCATTCATACCGCGTCTTGTGTTGGAAATCCAGGCTGGAGCTACCGTACCAGATCTTGGCCGTGGCCCAGGTGTAGCCGCTGCCAGGCGACGTGATTCTCAACCCGGTCACTTTCTTCGTCGCCACGTCGTACAGCGCCACCGCCGTGGCGCCGATTCCGTCGCCGTCGATGCGGATTGCCGGCGGGACCGGGAACGTGTTCGTGGCGTAGGACGTCCAGAGGATGTCGGCCACGCCGTGGCCGGAAAGGGCCTCGATGTTCTCGTTGATCGTGGCGTCGTGTCCGTCCGTGTCGAACGTGCCGCCGCCCAGTCCGACCTTGATCGCAATTCCGCTCGTGAAGTACGTGTTGTCTTTCGCGGCCTTGAACGTGCCGCCGTTGAAGTTCACGCACGCCGAAGACCCCGGATACGATCCATGGCGGGCGACCGCAGGCGCCTGCATCACGCCCGCATTGAGGTTCAGCACGGCGATGCCGTTGGTCTGCCCCGACATGCTCACGCCCGAAGTCCCGGAGCCGATGGACAGCAGCGCGTTCGGTCCGTCAATCGTCACGGCGCAAGTGGAATCGTGGTTTTGGCCCGAATTCTGGCAAATGCCAAACCCTGACGCCTCGGCGGAGAACGTTCCGCCGGTCATCCGGAAATGCGCATAGCCTCTTCTGATGCCAAGGCTCACTGACAAGCCGGAATAGCGATGGCGAACAGTCCCTCCCGTCTGGAGGACTAAGCCCACCGTATTCGTGGATTGCCCGATTCTGAGCTCCCGGTTAATCTCCGCGGTTCCGCCATTCATCTCCCAGTATCCGGTGCCGGCATAGCCCAGAGCGAATGTCTGCCCCGCCGAGAACGTCCCGCCGTTCTGCACATACATGCCGCCGTACGACGTCGGGCCGGAACCAAGAGTCAGACCAGCCGTCAACGAGCCGCCATTCTCAAGTTTCACGACGCCGACGGATCTGGTGCAGCCACCGCATTCCAGCTTGAGCACCGTACCGCCCGCGCTCGGCGCGAACGTTCCTCCGTTGCCGATGCAGAGCGTGGCCTCGGCGTCATCATGCGAGCCGAGCTGGCTATTTTCTGCGGGCCTCACCGTGAGGCCGTCCCGAATGGTGACCGTACCGTCGTCGGTGTCCCTTTCCGACGAAATCCGCAGCTTCTTCATGTCAAGAGTCGCCGAACCGGAGAGGATCAGGTGCCCCGCGTAGCACCCGAAGGTCATTGCGGGTACCGACGTGTCGGAGGCGAAGCGGACCGTCAGTTCATCCCCTGGGCCATGGTGCGCCAGTCCACTGCCGGTGACGGACGAAAGATCGCCCAGATCCGCGAAGTTCACCGTCCGGCTCCCACACTCAGTCGTGTCGATCGCCACCATCGCCTCGTTCTGGAAACTGGCCGTACGCAGCAACCGTCCAACGTCCGACATCGTCCATGCGTCGGCGCGCGCGTCGTTGAACGGCAGATTCACCGTGCCATAATAGCTGAAGGAGGCCTTCGCAAAGTCAGGTATCGACGCGGGGCCCGCGAAGCGCACGGAGCAGAAGTTCCCCGATCCGCTGGGGAAGCGGAACGTCGTCGTGCCGGAATACGTGTTCGCCGTCGAGTCGATGCGATACCGTCCGCCGCTGGCCGAGACGCACCTCAGCGCCCCCTCTCCGCTGATCGGCCCCGATACGGTGAGCGTGCGCTTGTGATCGCCGTAGGCGTAGAGTTCAAGCAGCGCATTCGCGCCCGAGAGCGTCACCGGACCTGCCCAGTTCTGCGCGTTGGTTTCGGTCGTCTGGCCAAAGACGCCCATCTGCATGTTCGTGCCGGTGATCACGATCGGACACCGGAACGGATCGCCGCCCGTGGGGAGAATGATGCGCGCGCCGTTTCCAGCGGAAAAAGACGGGCAGCAGCCCTCCGGCGCGAAATGCATCGTGGTGAACACGAGAAAGTTCCTGTTGTCGCCGCTGGCGCCGTTTTCATCGGACAACACGATGTGTCCAGCGTTCGTGATGGTGGTGTCCGGGCCGAATTGCCAACGGCCCTGCCCGTTTCTCGTCCACGTATGTCCGTTCATGTTGAAGAGGGGCTTCTGGGTTCCGGACGTCCCCAGGGTCGTGAGCTTGGTGCCCGCGCAGAACCACATTGACGCGTCGCCGTCGAATGTCAGGCGGCTGAACGGAGTCATGTTTTCGTTAACGCTCGTCCGTATCGCGCCGAGACCGTCCGGACCGTCTCCCGAAATGCGCACTTCCTTCTTCCCGAAGCTCACAGACGCCGTTCCGGTGTATTTCTGCACGTCCAGCGTCGCGCCGTTCGTGATCACCAACGCTCCCCCTTCCGGCGCGCCGAAGAGCGACGCAGCGTTGGCGACGCCAGGCGCCACCGTGCCGCCGCGCACGATGTAGTCGCCGCGGAACGACGCGTTGTTCGCGGACACCTTCCAGTCGCCCGTCCCCTCCTTGACGAAGTTTCCCGCGCCCGTGAGGGTGAAATTCTGCTGTGTGCCAGATGGGGTCACCGAGAAATTGCCGCCGTTGAGCTCCAGCTCGCCGGCATACGAGAACGGCTGTTCGATCACCGCGTCGCCGTCGCCTCCCTTGACGATCTTCGTCGCATCCGAATGGTCAAGCGCCGATTTGACGGAAAGCACCGTGCCAGCTGAATCGTTCAACAGCATAAACGCGCCCACCGCCGCCTTCAGCGTGCCTTGTCCCGCCACCGAGCCGATTGTGAGGCCGGCGGCGTTTTCATCAACGTAGAGGCGCGACGCCGTCAGCGTGTCGCCCGCCGCCAGGTCCACCGTCGCCTCGGTTCCGGTCTTCTGCGCGAGCGTGTCCACGGCGGCCGCGGAAAGCCCGTCCGCCAGGGTGATCGGTCCGTCAGCCGGATTGCCGACCGTCGTGATGCCCACGACCTTCGACGAATCGTCGGGGATTTTTCCGCCGTACACCGCAATCTCGGTGTCGGCCGAAAACGTCAACCTGGAAATCACGCCGTTCGCGTCGAACTGGGCCATTTTGCCGTTGATCGTAAGCCAGTTCGGCGCGTCGCCGGCCGACGCGCCCGCGAGGATGACCTGCGCCGTGCCGTCCTCTGTCACGATGTCAAGCGCCCCGGAAGACGTGCCGAACGACGAAATCGTCACCGTGCAGCCCGCGCCGACGTACATCTTCGTGTCATATCCTCCCACCGTCACCTGGGGCAACGTCACGGTCACCGGATTCCCGGCATCGCCTTGCACCTCCAACGCCGTCGAGGCCTGCAACGTGATTCCCGACGAAGACGCGATGGATCCACCCGGTCCCAGGCAAAGCGTTCCGCCCTCCACCACCGTCGCGCCCGTATACGTGTTCGTCGCGTCCAGGATCCAGCGTCCCGAGCCTCGCTTGGTCACGTTCAGGGACGATTCCAGCGGCGCGGCGAAAATGCCGTCGTGTTCCGTGTCGTTCGCGAGCACGAGCGTCGCCCCCGTCGTGTTGGCGGCCTGGACAACGGACGAGTTCACCGTCAAGGTTCCCGTGCCGGCCTGCTCGAGCACGGCGACCTTTGAAGAGCGGTTCGTGATCGTGATCGTCCGATCCGTCGTCTCGCCCGCGCCCGTGTACACGAGCACGGCTCCGTTCCCCATGAGAAAATCGCCCCACCCATGCGATCCCTGCGTCCCGCGCAGGCCCAGCGTGTTGCAGAGGAAACGCTGGCCGGCTGAGGCGCTGACGAGCTTGACGTCGCCCGTCATGTTGTTCAAACCGGTTATCTCAATCGAGCCGTTGCCGTATGTCGAATACAGCCCTGGCAAATAGTCGTAAAGACCCGGATCGCCGACAGACGAATTCCAGGCGGAGACCTTGCACTCCACTTTCAAGGGATAATAAATCGCATTCTCGCAGTACTTCCACGCCTTGGCCGTGCTGTTCCAGCCCGCGGCAAAAATGAGCTCTCCCTCGCCATAGAATCGCACAGGCGCATAGATTGTCAGGAATGCGTAATATCCAGCCGCATGGCGGAATGTAGCCCCGGGCAGAATCTCAATCTGCCGTTCCGTCGTCGTATCGCCCACTGCGTCCACGTAAAACTGGCGAAGCGTGGTAAACGCGCATCCGATCTTCAACACGCCTGTGGTCATGCGGTCGCGCATCTGAAGGTTCGGCGTGCTGAACGGCGTTGAGGAGATGAGGATGTCGCCCGTTCCCGCGACCGTAAATCCGAACTCGTTCTTGGTGCTCGCATTCTTGCTTTTCACCCTCGTCTGGTTTCCCCATCGACTCGGCATGGAGAACATCTGCGAGGAGTTGTTGCGCACGACGGTGATGTCGCCGCCGTAATTGGTCGCCATCGACTCCACGCCCACCCACAGTTCGCATGCAACGGTCGCCGGCGTCGTGTCGGCCGTCTCGGCAACGCAGAATTCGCCCAGGGCCTCCACGCCCAGATGCTGGGACGACGTGGTGCCGAACGTGTAGGCCGGCGCCGCGGCGCCTCCGGTGACCACGATCCGGCTGGCGGAGACGTGTCCGTCCATGTTGATGGTGGAGGACGCGCCGGCGCCAATGGCGCCGAAGGTCACTTCGCCGCCGAGGTCGCCGTTCGTCACGACGGTGCCCCCTGCGTCGCGGGACATCCAGCGGCCGCCGATTTCCCCGTTCACCCAGTTGTTCGCGTTCGTCCAGAAACCGTTCTCGGCGCCCGTCCAGATCGCCGGGCCGGCGCAGACCGCGCCGGCCATCAACACACACGCCACGCCAAGTGTCTTTTTGTAGAGTAGAGCGGAACGCCCCGAATGTCTCGGAGCGCCCGCCCCCTCGTCAAACCGTACGTGCGGATTTCCCGCATACGGCTTTCCTTGCATGACTTTCTCTTTCACAGTTATTCGCCTTTCACTTGTTCCGTTCTG
>JAFRSR010000052.1 GCA_017427485.1 Kiritimatiellia bacterium | reverse complement strand
CCCTACCGGTTGCGTGCGCGGCGAGGATCTTCTGCGTCATCGTCATGCTCATTTCTTTGTCTCCAGCATGCGGTTCACCGCGACGAGGAGCGCGAGGATGGAGCCTTCGATCACGTCGGTCGAGACGCCGCGTCCGCGATACGATCCCTTCGCATCGGAAATCTTCACCAGCACTTCGCCCAAGGCGTCGCGGCGTTCCGTGACGGCCTCGATGCGGTAGTCTTCGAGGATGAAGCGGTGGCGGATGATCTTCTCCACGGCGCGGAACGCCGCGTAGATCGGGCCGGTGCCGATCGCGGCCTCCTGCACGCGACGCTTGCCCTTGACGAGCGTGATCTGCGCCGTCGCGCTCATGTGGTTGCCGCTGTTCACCACGAAGGAATCCAGCTTCCACTCGTGTTCGGCGTCAGACTTCGACGCCACGCGCGACTCGGCGAGCGCCACAAGGTCGCGATCCGTGATCTGCTTTTTCCGGTCGGCGAGGGCCTTGAAGGCGGCGAACACCTCGGCGGCGCGGTCGGAGTCGAGGTCGTAGCCGAGGTCGCGCAGGCGGTTCTCCAGCGCGTGCTGGCCCGAGTGCTTGCCAAGGACGAGCTCCGTCTGCTTCATGCCGACGGACTCCGGCGTCATGATCTCGTACGTCTCCGCCTTGGAGAGGACCCCGTGCTGGTGGATGCCGCTCTCGTGCGCGAAGGCGTTGACGCCCACGATGGCCTTGCCGGGCGCGATGCGCACGCCCGTGATCGTGGAGAGCAGGTGCGCGGTGCGCGCGATCTCCTCGGTGCGGACGTTCGTGGAGATGTGGCCGTAGGCGTCGTGGCGCGTGCGGAGGCCCATCACGATCTCCTCCATCGCCGCGTTGCCCGCGCGCTCGCCGATGCCGCAGATGGTGCACTCGACCTGGCGCGCGCCCGCCCGGACGCCCGCGAGCGAATTCGCCACAGCGAGGCCGAGGTCGTCGTGGCAGTGGGTCGACACCACGACCTTCTCGATGCCCTTCACGCGGTTCATGAGGAAGGCGATGAGCGCGCCGAACTCATCGGGCGTGGAGTAGCCCACCGTATCCGGCACGTTGATGGTCGTGGCGCCCGCCGCGATGGCCGTCTCGAAGACCTTGCAGAGGAAATCGCGGTCGGTGCGCGAGGCGTCCTCCGCCGAGAACTCCACGTCGCCGCAGAGGTTGCGCGCGTAGGACACGGCGCGGCGGATGCGCTTGATGCAGTCGGCGCGCGAGATCTTCAGCTTGTACTTCAAATGGAGATCGCTTGTCGCGAGGAAAGTGTGGATGCGCGGACGCACCGCACCCTTGATCGCCGCGGCGGAGGCGTCGATGTCCTTCTCCAGCGCCCGCGAGAGGGAGCAGACCGACGCGGATTTCACGGCGTCCGCAATCGCCTTGACGGAGGCGAAATCGCCAGGGGAGGCGATTGCGAACCCCGCTTCCATCACGTCGACGCCGAGCGCTTCGAGCTGGAGCGCCATGCGCACCTTCTCGTCGTGGTTCATCGCGTATCCGGGCGCCTGTTCGCCGTCGCGGAGCGTCGTGTCGAATATGGTTATCGTGTTCATCTCTTTCTTCTGCCTTTTCTGATTTCAAAAAAGAAAAACGGCCTCGCGCTTTGCGCGGGGCCGTCTGCCTTCTCACGAGAACCTTTCATTCTTCAGGTAAGCAGATCCGCCCCGCGCCTCGTAAGCGCGAGCAGAAGAAGGCCGCCAAGAAGAAGGTTCTTGTTCATTCTGATTTTCCTTGAAACGCAGATAGTATATCACACCCCCGTTTCCCTGGCAAGGGGGCAGTCTTTGCCGGGGAAACAATTCTATGCAAAATCTTTCATCGAGAACGCGCCGCGCGCGGGCGCCTGCAGAAATGCATTCGCCTCGGGGCAGTTGGTGAAGCGTCCCGCCGCCGGGTCGAAGCGCAGCTCGCGGTTGGGGAAGCGCAGGCCGATCGCGCCCACCAGCAGCGCCTGCGTGAACGGCGCCGCGTACGCCATCTTGCTGGCGCACGCCTGCGGGTCGCCCGCCTTCGCGGCGTCGACGAACTCCTTGAAGTGGCTGTGGAAAGTGAGGCCCTTCAGCGCCGCCGCCCCCGCGCGCTGCATCTCCTTCGTCTCCGCGTTCCACGCATGGTCCGCGGCGGCGATCACGAGCGGGTTGCCGCCGCCCCACACCACGCCGTTGAAGACGCCCTTCGTGCCGACGAACAGGAGGCCGTTGTCGCCGAACGCGTACTTGGGATGCACGCCCTTCGGGAGCGGCGGCGTCTGGCTGTCGTTCATCCACGTGAACTTCACGGCGCGCGGACACTTCGGCGTCGGCGCGAACGTCATCTCGATCTTCGCGCGTCCCGGAAACGCCGCCACCACGGGCTCGTCGCAGATGCCCTTCACCGACACGGGCGCGCCCCAGCCGAACGCCTCGAACGCGGGGTCGGCGTTGTGGATCGCCATGTCGCCGATCGCGCCCGTGCCGTAGTCCCACCAGCCGCGCCACTTGCGCGGCGCGAGGAGCGGCGAGCAGGGATGCTCCGGACCCGGCCCCAGCCACACGTCCCACGACGCGGCCGTAAAGCCCCGGTCGAACGCGCCCGTCTTCGGATACTCCTTCGGGGCGGGCGTCCAGAAGCGGCCCGGACGGTCCGTCCAGCACACCACCTCCGTCACCTCTCCGATGATGCCCGTCTCGGCGAGGATGCGGTACGCCTTGCCGCGCGGATGGTGCTGGTTGCCCATCTGCGCCACCACGCCCGTGCGCGCCTGTTCGGCCATCAGCATGCGGCACTCCTCGTAGGAATGCGCGAGCGGCTTCTGGATGTAGACGTGCTTGCCGAGGCGCATCGCGTGGAGGCCCACGATCGCGTGCGTGTGGTCGGGCGTGCACACCGCCACCGCGTCGAAGTCCTTGTGGTGCTTGAGAAGCTCGCGCCAGTCCATGTACGTGGGGATGCCGGGATGCCGCTTCGCCTGGGCCGCGAGCGCGTTCGTGTTCACGTCGCAGAGCGCCGCCACCGTCGCGCCCGCCTGGCACAGCAGGTCACACGTGGGCGCGCCGATGCCGCCCGCGCCGACCATCGCGAGACGCAGCTGCTTGCGGGGCAGCTCCTGTCCGTAGAGCGTACGCGCGGGGATGAAGAACGCACCTGCCGCCGCCGTGCCGAGAAATGTCCGTCGAGTTTGCCTGTTCATCATTTGACCCCTCCGTTGAACTCCGCCTTGAGGACGAGACCGCAGTGGTCCGTCGCGTTTGTGTCCGCGATCGTCTCGTACGACTGCACCTTGACCGTTTCCGCGTGCGCCGTGTCGATGAGGATGTAGTCGATGCACCGCGACGGGTTGTCGGCGCGGAACGTGGGCTTCGACGTGTCGCTGAGGATCGTGAAGCCCTTCTTCAGCTCGGCGATCTCAGGCGACTCCGGCAGCGCGTTGAGGTCGCCCGCGAGGAACACGGGCTTCTCCCGGTCCGCCAGGTTCAGGCGCACGATCTCGGCGGCGCGGACGCGGAATTCCTCCTTCAGCGGGAAATGCGTGCAGGCCACGATGTAGTCCTTGAACTCCACGATCTCCACGCAGCGCGTGTGCGACGAGCCCGGCATCAGGATCTTCGAGACGCCGATCGGCTTCTCCTTCGAGAGGACCGCGAGGCCGTAGTCGCCGTCCGGACGGGGCACCTTCTTGACGAACGTCCCGTGCAGTCCGCACAGACGCGCCAGCTCGGCGGTCTGGTCGACGTGCCCCGCCCGTAGCGTGCCCCGGTCGATTTCCTGGATGGCCACCCAGTCGGGATCGACCCGGCGGATCACCTCCGCGCACTGCGGCAGGTGCCCCAGCCCCCCTTCCGGGAGCTTGAACGGGTCCTTGAGCCCGCATCCCATGCGGATGTTGAAGCTCATCATCGTGAGCGGCTTCTTAGACGGTGTCACGCCCTCCGTCGCGCAACCTGCGGTCATCGCGACCGCCGCCGCTGTCAAACATGCCATCCAAAACAGTTTTCTCATCGCTTGCATTTCCTTTCTTCCAAAATTCACGGACGCTGTTATTTCGCATGGCCACCGCCAGACGCCTTTTCGCCGGTGGCGGGGGCTACGCGAAAGGCAGATGCGTCAAGAAGCGGGACTTCCTTGAAGTGCTTCACGTTGCCGCTGAGAAGCCGGTCTCCGCTTTCAAGCGCCGTTGCGAAGATGAGCGCGTCGCAAACGCCCAGATCGCTCTTGAGCGCCGTCTCCTCCATGATGGCAATGGCTCGGGTGGTAATCTCCGCCGTCACGGGCAACGTGGCGAATCCGAGCGTGGACAGGAAGCGCTTCATCGAGCGCATCTCCGCCTTGTTCCTGACGCCTTGCAGAAGCTCCATGTAGGTGACGGCGGAAATCGCACGAGTCGAGGCCGCGTCAATAGCATCAAGCGCCTTTCCGTTGCCGCGGAAGGCCCAGATCATCACGTCCGTGTCAAATATCATGCAAACCTCCGCCGCGCACGAAGGTTACGGACGTAATCCGTCGGCGAGGCGAGGTCCTCTCGGTCGGCCCACATGCCGGCGGCCGCGCAGTCCCGTGCGGACGGCACATCCGGCTTCGCGTCCTCCCAGGCGACGATCACGGCCCAAGGGCGTCCATGCGAAGTGACGGTCACGCGCTCCCTACGAGAAATCGCTCCTTGTATCTCCGACATCCGTCTTCTGAAGTCAAGCATCGTTGCCTGCATATCCGATCTCCAATCTGCTCATCTCAAGTGCACACATTGTATCACACGCCGTCGCTGTGCGCAAGCCCGTAATCGATCAACAATATTCGACAACCACGCCCACAAGCTCCGTCACTTCTATCTTTTGCCACTTCCACATATCATCAACTCCTTAAGCCAGTATGTTTTTGACCTTTTCTTTCGTCTATCGGAAAATCAATATGGTGCCGGGATACCGCGTGGATCCCACCGTCACGAACGTGGAACCCGGTTTCTGGTTGTCGTAACACGCCTTGATCCACGCGGCGCTGCGCCCCACGCGCTCCGCGCGGTATTCGTCGAGCGTGCCCTTTGCCTGCTTCCCGTTGGTGGCGGACAAGGAGTTGCTGCCAAAACCGGTCTGCATCACCTTGAAATCCTGGACGGCCGTGTTCAGGACGAGCGGCCAGAACTGGCGCCTGAGAAGCGTTCCGTCCAGATAGGCGGCCAGGAACATCCCGTCGTGCGTGAAGGCGTAGTGGTGCCAGCCTTCGTCCGGCTTCGCCGCGCGGCAGACCTTTGAGAACGCCGTCGACGTGTTGTTCGTCGTGCGTTTGTCTTCCGAGAGGTAGTTGTTGTTCAGCCCCGGCGGCACGATCCTGTTTCCGGCGCAGTACGGGAACAGGTCAACCACCCCCTCTGCGGCGGCATCGTAACGGACGACATACTGGACATAGCTGATGTCCGCCGGACGGTTTTTGAGCTCGTGCTTGGCGAAATCCTGCCAATCCTTGTCCGCCGCCCCGCTCCAGTCACGTTCCCCTTTCGAGGTGCGGTCGGGGATCGCCGCCCAGAACGAGAAGGTGAAGCCCTCCCCGAAGTCGTTGAACGGCGTACCGTCCGACGCGCGGAACAGCCCGGCGGTGTTGGTCGGGAAGTGATAGGCGGTTCCCAACACCCCGTTCGTCGGGTAGACATCGCGAGCTCTGTAATTCATGTCGGCGCCGAACGCCGTCGAATCCTCCGTGTACACGCCGCTCTTCGTGGATGCGGCGAAATGCCACACGCCCGCATACTCGTTTCCGGGCCATACGGACTCCGCCGCCCACGCGCCGTCGTCGTTCGGGAAATCGTCGTGGAACGCCAGCGTGAGCTGCGTCGTTCCCGTAAGCGTCGGCACGCGCACCCACAGGACGCTCTCGCCGGACGGACCCCACGTCTCCGCCTCCCACACGAGCGGCGTGCCTCCTTCGTCCACAATACGGACCTTGCCTGGGTCCGCCGGGAGGCCGTTGGATGCCGGAATCCGCACGCACAGCGGGAAATTGACCAGCGTTTCATCACCCTCGTAGTTCACGGCAATCGCCACGGACGCCCCGCGCGCGCCGCCGACCGGCACCGTGACGTAGCGGACTGCCGACCACGCCTCGCCGAACGCATTGACCGCGCGGAAGCGGACCGCGTAGCGCGCACCCGCCACGGGCAACGTGGCAGACGCCGTCACGGCGCCGTCCTCTTTCGAGCCCAATGCAATCGCGTTTGCCCACCGGGCGGCATCCGTCCCGCCGTCCACGCGCCCCCAGTACGCGGTCACCGTGGCGTTCGTGCGGCAGGAAAGCGTGGCCTGCGCCGTGAGCGCGCCGCCCGCCGCGGCGGTCGCCGTCACCGCGTCCGCAATATGCGGCGCGAACTGCCAGGGCGTTCCGTCGCGCCACGCGAGCTGGTTCAGGTAAGTCGCCTTGATCCAGTCCGCGCTGCGGCAGACCGTCTCCAGGCGTACCTCGTCGATCTTGCCGCGGAAGGCGTCCTTGGTGGCGTTGCTCGAACCCATGAGGTGGATGGGCTGCCCGGAAATCGATGTGCTGAACCCAAAATTCTTGGCCCCGCTGGCAGAGGTCATGAGTGCGCCGTCGCGGTAGCAATACGTCTTCGCGCCGTCGCTGGCATAGGCATATTGATGCCATCCGGCGTCGGGTATGTCAAGAGTCGCGGTTTTCACGCCTTGCCAGATGGCCATCCTGTTCGGCCCCGTGCCATTACCGGAATAGCCCGCGCCTTTCAGAAGGGATGTGCCGAGAAGCGTCCAGCCGTACGTTTCACGTTTTGGATTGAGGAATTCGTCCTCGTCTTCCTTGGCCCACCAGGAAACCGTGTAGACGTTCGTAAGCGCATGATTGATCGTGGGCTTTACCGTCTGGATGGAATTCGTCGTCGACCAATAGGCCTGATAGGGGCCGGTAGGGCCATCCACCGCAACGGGGAAAGCATTGGCGCATTCTCCTTGGTTGTGGGCCCAGTTTGGCTTCAGCCGCACCTTGCTTTTGACATCGTGCAGGTAGCCCGTCGGATTCATGTGGAAGACGAGCAGGAAATCATCATTCCACACGCCGGAGGAACCGACCGCACTGCCGGATGCGGCCGCGCCGTCCGGGCGGTAGTGGGCGAGCGGAGCCATCACGACGACGCCGTCCGCAGCCGAGTAGGACGGCATCTTCACCCACATCCCGAGCGACTTGTCGAACGCATTGTCGAACGCGTACTCGATCTCGACGGGCAGGAGCGCGCCCGTCCGGAGGTCCATGACCTGCGCCGTCCCGTTCGTCAGGCCCTTGTAGAGCAGCCCCGGGTCGACGCCCATGTTCCTGTCCACGTGGACGTAGGCGGGAAAGTCCGTCAACGCCTCGCCCGTGTAGTCCGAGAACGGGATCGTGGCCGTATGGAAGCTGCGTGCCTGCGTCTCCACCGCGGCGCGGATCCAGTCCGCGCTGCGGCAGACGCGTTCGAAGCGGAATTCGTCCATCATGCCGTCGAGAGGATGCTGGAAATTGCGCGTCCCGCCCACGGAGAGATAGCCCCCCTCCTGCCCCCAGGCCGTGATCGTGAAATTGGCAGAAGCGCCCGTGCCGACGACACGGCCGTCGAGATAGGCCGTCGTCGTCGTTCCGTCGGACGTGTAGGCCACGTGATGCCAGTCGCCGTCGCTGGGGAACGTGATGCGCGGCCAACTGGCCGAGCCGCTGAAATGCGGGCCGCCGGATCCCGTGGACGAGACGAAGAAGTCAATGCCGGCGTTCACGTACCAGTTGAGGAGAATGGCCATCTGATACGCTTCGTTTCTCGCCTTGTTCGTGAACTGTCCAAACTGGCACAGGTACGTCTGGTCGTTGGCCTTGGTGAGCTTGTCGGCCTTCAGCCAGAAGGAGATCGTCAGCTGGTTGGTGGTCTCGGGCCAGTAGTCGGCGGACGAGGCATCGACCGTGCGGTAGTCGGCGGTGCGGTCGAAGAGCGCGCCGTCGCCCACGGGCGCCCTGCCGCCCGCGATCGTCGCGGCGTTGCCGACCGGAGAGAGCGTGTCGCCGTGGGCGGAGTTGAGACCTGGCGCGTCGCCGAAGTGAAGGACGGCCATCGAATCGGCCCACATGCCGCTCGCGTCGGCGGTCGCAGCCGACGCATCGCCCCAGGAAAGCGTGACCGTTGTCGCGTCAGAGAGGTTCGGCACCTTCACCCACACGACGGATCGTCCGCCGGGATTCCACGATTCGATCTCCAGCGGCAGGTTCGCGCCGTTGCCGTCAGTGGCGCGCAGGTCCACGCCGCCCGTTGCGGATCCGGAATAGGTGAAGCCGTTACGCCCCTCCTCCAGCACCAGCGGCACGGGGAAGTCCGTCACGGGGGCGTTGCGGTACCACCAAAAAGAATACGTGGCCGTACCGGCCGAGGCCCCCGCCACGGCCGCCAAACATGCCATGAAAACCTGTTTCTTCATCGATGCGCCTCCTTCTCCCAGTCTCACACGCGGTAATTATACCACGTTCCCGCCTTCACGCCCAAGCGAATTTTCTCCCTCGCGCCGTGCCGTGCGGTTGAGATGGCCATACCATGCGCCAAGAACCTTTCCCGATCAACTTTCATCATGACACCATCTCCTTCTCGTATACCACGTTCATCTTCACGTCGCCCGCGTCCACGTTAATGGAGAGCGCGCCCTCCAGCGCCGCACCGCACGCGAACGAGCCGACCGCGTCTGCCGCCACGACCACCGCCGCAACCACCCCCGCCACAACACATCGCTTATGTATCATCGTCATTTGTCATTTGTCATTCGTCATTCGTCATTCGTCATT
>JAFRSR010000421.1 GCA_017427485.1 Kiritimatiellia bacterium | reverse complement strand
GCACAAGGTCGGCGTGCAGCGCGATGCGTTCGTGCCGTCGTATTCCGAACCGGGGAAGGTGGGCGCGCGCGCCTCGAAGCTCTACGCGATCCTGAAGAAGGGCCACCACGGCGTCAAGCTCACGCCGGAGGAATGGCGCCGGCTCACCGTGTTCATGGACGCCCAGGGCGCCTACCTCGCCCACGATCACGACGTTGAATCCCAGCTCCAAGGCAAGGTCGTCCAGCCCATCCTCGAATGATCCGTTGTGGCTTGACCTGCAGAAAGGGGTTTTGGTAAAATCCCGGCCGTAAAGGAAATGCTTCAAGAAGGAAATCCCGCATGAACAGAAGAGAGTTCATTTCGTATGGAATCGGCGGCGCGGCCGCCGCGCTGGCCAGTTGCACGGCGAAGGGCGCGGCGGGCGACGAGATCAAGAACGTGCGGGCGGAATCGCCCGAGCGCCAGGCCGCGAAAATGCGCGCGCTCGAGTCGGCGCAGGAGCTCGGGCCGACCATCACCGACGTGGAGGTGCGCCGTACGCGCAACATCAAGGGCAACACCGCGGCGTTCTACATCGACGACGTGATCTTCGTGTTCCGCGAACTCGCCCGCAACAGGCCGAAGTCCTGCTGGAGCCACCCGCTCTTCTCTGCCTTCAAGGAGGCGCACGAGAAGTACGGGCTCAAGGCGCAGTTCAACATTTTCTACCGCAACGATTTCTACTACGGCGCGCGCGGCGCGGAGTTCACGCTCAAGGACATGCCCGACACGTGGCGCGACGAGTTCCAGTCCGCCAAGGACTGGCTCCGCTTCGGCTTCCACTCCTACTCCGAATTCCCCGACTACCCGTGGATCAACGCCGACTACGACGACGTCAAGTTCACGTGGGACCTCCTCACGCGCGAGGTCGAGCGCTTCGCGGGGCCCGGCATGTTCGCGAAGGCCGTCACGCCGCACTGGGGACCGATGTCGAAGGAGGGGTGCGTGGCGCTCAAGGACTGCGGCGCCAAGGCGATCTGGTGCTCGGGCGGCAAGCGCTACGCCTACAACGGCGACCGGACGATCCTGCCCTACGGCCACGGCATGCGCATCGAGAACAACCGCAAGCCGGAGACGGCCATGTTCTGGCGTCCGGGCGGCGGCGACGACATCAGCGTGTCGGCGTGCGGCTACAACCACCTGATGCCCGAGCAGCTCACCGTCACGCACGGCACGTACAACTGGTTCCACGACAAGGCGACGGGGTGCAATTTCATGTCGTTCCACAGCGGCGCGCCGTGCCTCAACCTCTACCGGCTCGAGGACATCCCCGCGCGCATGCGCTTGGCCCTCGGCAAGGAGTTCCTGGTCCACGCGACGCACGAGGAGTACTGGTTCAAGGACTACTTCGCCTACCAGCCCGACTCGCGCGAGAAATTGCTGACGGCGGTCAAGATGGTGCACGACGCGGGCTACACGTATTCCTTCATCGAAGACAAGGTCGACTGGTAACGCGACCGGAAAAAGAAAGGTCAAGAAAATGGGCAACGAATCAAGCGACTTCCGGTACAACACGGGCGACACGAAGGTCCCGTGGGCGGCCGTGGGCGAGAACTACAACGCGGCCGACACGTTCGAGTTCGTGAAGTTCCTGATGCAGGGCAAGGGGGCGAAGTACAACGCGGCGCTGAAGGACGTGAAGGCCGCCATCGCCGCGCTCGGCAAGGTGTCGGCGCCGCCCGGCAAGCTCTCCATGGGCGACAAGGTCGCCGAGGTGGAGAGGGCCGTCGACAAGTACCTCGGCGTGGAGGAGGGAAGCTCGCTCTTCGTCTCGAACTGCACGGCGGCGCTGGAGCTCGGCTACCGCTACGCGGGCGTGGGGCCGGGCGACGAGGTGATCGTGCCCACGAACACCTTCATCGCGACGGTGGCGTATCCGCTCTCGGTCGGCGCGAAGCTCGTCTTCGCCGACGTCGACCCGCGCACCGTCAACATGGACCCGAAGGACGTCGCGCGCAAGATCACGCGGAAGACGAAGATCATCGTTCCCGTGCACATCGGCGGCTATCCCTGCGACATGGACGCGATCATGAAGGTCGCGAAGAAGCACGACATCGTCGTGATGGAGGACGCGGCGCACGGCTTCGGCGGCGAGTACAAGGGCCGCAAGCTCGGCACGATCGGGCACTTCGGCTGCTTCTCGACGCACGAGGTCAAGAACTGCACCTCGCTCGGCGAGGGCGGCATCTTCGTCTCGAACGTGCCGGAGTACCGCGCGGAGGCGCGGCGCGCGCGCTTCCTGGGCGTCGACTTCTCGTCGAAGATCAAGAACTGGCTCTACAACGTCTCGCTCATCAAGGGCAAGGGCCGCGTCCGGTACCAGGCGAGCAACAACGCGTCCGTCACCGAGATCCAGGCGCTCGGGCTTCTGCTGCAGATCAAGCGCTACGACCGCATCCTGCGCGAGCGCACGCGCCTCGCGACGTACGTGACGAAGCGTCTGTCGAAGATCCCCGGCGTGATGCCGCAGCTTCTGGGCGACGCGAAGGTCAAGCCGACGTTCCACCTCTACCAGCTGCAGATCGACCCGAAGGTCTGCGGGGGCACGGTGCAGACGCTGAAGGCGAAGCTGGAGGAGAAGGGCGTCACGAACATCCCGCACTTCGGTCCGATCTACCGCTTCAGCGCGGCCATCGGCAAGGGCTGCGACGAGAAGAAGATCGCGGCGACCTGTCCCGTGACGGAGAAGGTGTTCGACGAGCGCTACACCCACCTGCCGATCTACGGGCTCACGAAGGAGCAGGTCGACTTCATGGTCGACGCAATCGCCGCCTCCGTGGCCGAGATGAAAGCCGGGAAGTAAACGGCGCGCGCGGGGCGCGCGCCCTACCGGGTCAGCGTGCCTCGATGAGGTCGGCCATCGCGTCGCGCCAGCGGAGGACGGCGGCGGGATCGCCCGTGAACTGCGTCATGGACTGCATCACGTCGCCGGGCACCGCGAGGAGCTCGCGGGCGCGTTTCGCCCAAGCGTCATCTTGATTTACGTGCGACTTGAGCTTCTTTTCGAGTTCGAGCGCGTAGGCGAAGTCTTCGAGGCCATCGCGGAAGTTCTCGAGGCGCACGGTGGGCAGGGGCTTGCCGTCGGGGCCCACGCACGTCCAGCTGCCGTCGCCGTGGTAGCGCGTCCAGCTGCGCGGATCCCAGTCGGTGAAGGGGCCCGAGGTGATGCAGCGCTTTGAGTTCCAGATCGTGATCTGGTAGTAGAGGAAGCCGTCGGGGCGCTGCCGCGTGGTCTCGGCGCCCATGAGGACGCGGCCCTCGATCGCGGGGCACTCGATGAACATGTTCGCCTGCGGCGCGTGCGGCCCGCAGCAGATGTACCACCACACCTGGTGTCCGGCGGCGCGCGACTTCGCGGCCTTCTCCGGGTCGAATTTCGGCGTGAGCGGCGTGAACCAGTCCATCACGTCGAGCGGCGTGCCCACGCCGAACTCGTGGTCGTAGGCGGTGGTGGAGATCGGCACGCCGGGCAGCTCCTCCTTGAGGATCTCCACGCAGCGGCGGATGTTGCCGAACCAGTTCGTGGCGATCTCGTCGCAGCCGTAGACGTAGGCGTGGTCGAGGATGCCGAGCTCCTTCGCCTTCGCGTAGGCTTCCTTGAGCTGCTTGACCTTCGTCGCGCGCCACTTCGCCTCGGCCTCAGCGCCGCCGGTGAAGTAGTGCCAGTAGCCGAGGTTGAAGCGGTCGAGGCGGCCCTGCTCTTTCAGGCGGCGAAGCACGTCCCAGTGGATGTTGCCGCCGTGGTAGAGGCTGTCCATCGTGATGTAGTAGTCGGCGAGGAAATCGCCCCATTCAAGCTCGTGCTTGCGCCAGAGGTTGCCGGGGAACTCCGGGTCCTTGCGGAGCTTCGCGTTGACGGCCTGCTCCTCGGGCGTGGCGAACTGCGCGCTCGGTCCGGGATCGAACGTGATGGCCATCGGCAGCGGGGACTTCTTCGGCACGGCGAAGTCGTTCACGCGCACGCGGAAGGGGATGCGGTAGGGGGCGACGCCGTCTGTGGACACGGTGAGCGTTCCAGCGTAGATGCCGGCGGGCTGCTTCTCGGGGCAGTGCACGCGGATCCAGAAGCTCTGTGCGTCGGTGTCCGCCACGGTCACGCCGTCGAGGAAGTTGAGGATCGGGTCGGGCCACCAGCCCACGGGGGCGTTCGTCGTGGCGCGCACCCAGCCGGGCGCGGCGTTCGTGGCGTTCCAGCAGCCCACGCGGTAGGGCGCCTTGCGGACGGTATGGACGTAGCCCACGACGTCGCAGGAGATGTTCGCGGCGGCGAATGAAGCGGCAGGAGTGCCGCTTCCCCGATTCGCGCACAGGGCCAGGTCGCCGTCGACGCGCACGCGCACGTTCTTGAGGTCGCGGTCACCGGGCGCCACGACCACCTGCACGCTCTCGCGCTCGTTGCGGGCGAGACGCACCGTCGCCTCGGTGGCGGGCTTGGCGGGGATGGCGTTGCCGCGCGGCAGCACCTTCACCATCGAGGAGGCGAGGCCCACGCACATCTTCGTGGTGTCCTGTCCGGCCTTGAGGCACGCCTCGCGGAAATTGCAGTACGCGCGCAAGTGGGCGCGTGCGGCTTCAAACTCGCTTTTGGCGGCGGTGGCCTCGGACGCCGCCTGCGAGAGGAAGGGCAGGATGTCGCGTCCCACGCACGGGCCGTCCGGCACGGGCAGCGGCTCGCCTTTCTTGAGGAGCGTGACGCGGTCGATGAACACGCGCACGTCGCGGGGGTTGGAGAGGAAGAGGTGGACGCGCCCGACGTTGTCCGGCTTGCACGTCTTGGGCCAGTTGCGGAGGGGGATGACCCACTGGGTATATCCGCGCGCCGGGAGGGTGGTGTGGGCGTTGAGGCCGTTCTGGACGCGTCCCACGGGCGGGCAGATGAAGGTGGAGAGGGTGTCGCCGCCCTCGCCGACGCTGACGAGGTCGATCACGAGGCGGTCGTAGCCGCGCCAGTCCTTCACGGACGAGTCCAAATTGAAGCTCGGCCATTCGTCGAGTCCCTTGCGCCAGGGGCCGCTCTTGAAGTAGAGGGCGTGCTGGCCGGAGGTGGCGAAGGCGTTCGTCACGCAGATCGTGCGGTCGTGGGCGAAACGGCGGGGGGCGGCCTTCCGCTCGGCCTCGCTTTCGAAGTCGAACAGCGTGACGGCGCCGTGCGCGGTGGTACAGGCTGCGGCAATCAGAAGAACTGCTGAGATGGAATGTTTCATGGTGTGTTCCTATTTTGTTTGGACGGCGTGTATTCTAGCCGATTCCGGCCGTGTCTGTCAACTGCCGCGGCGGTCGCGCATGGAGAATCAGGCGCATATCCGTTTTTCAACCTTTACCCGTGTTGCCTGCGGCGCTGAACACGGAGGCAGGAGGTTGTAAAGAGACACGGAGATCATTTTGGAGTTTTGCTTCGCGCAAGAGAATGACTAAACTTCTCCACCAGCTAGACATTGTTGGTGTTCTGCGCGAAGCACATTCTCCATACCAGTCTCCCTGTCTCCGTGAGATCTCCGTGCTCCGTGTTGCCGTCGGCAGACATGATGCTACGAGAGCCGCTCCTGACCAGTTTTCTGCGGGATTGCCGAGGAGGGCGGGGTTTGGTAGAATATCGGCATGGCAACGAATGACTGGCTAGACCTGCATCCCGATCCCGCGCACGTGAAGCGCGAGCGGGCGAAGGCACGTGAACTGCGCGCGACCGACTGGTGGCGCGCGCAGCTCGCGAAGGGCGTGTGCCACTATTGCGGGCAACAGGTCGGCGCCGCGAACCTCACGATGGACCACGTGGTGCCCGTGGCGCGCGGCGGACGCTCCACGCGCGGCAACTGCGTGCCCTGCTGCAAGGAGTGCAACAACAAGAAGAAGGCGTACACGCCCGCCGAGCAGATCATTGACCAGCTCTTTCCCGAGGGCGTCGAACCATGAAGAAGGAAAGGTTCACCGTCGGCGCACGCGGCAGCGCGCTCTCGCTTGCCCAGACGGCCGGCGCGCTCGATTTCCTGCGCGCGCGCTTCCCGGGTACGGACTACCGCGTCGTCACGGTGGAGACGCCCGGCGACCGCGACCTCACGACGCCGATCGAGAAGAGCGCGCCGGATTTCTTCACGCGCGATTTGGATGAGGCGGTGCGCGACGGGCGCATTGACTTTGCCATTCATTCGGCAAAGGATTTGCCGCCAGAAATTGCAGATGATTTGGATTGGTTTTGGCTGCCGGAGCGGGCGGATCCGCGGGATTGCTGGGTGGTGAGGAAAGGCCGCGCGGCAGCGCGGCCCTCCTGGATCGGTGTGTCGAGCGAGCGGCGGGCGGCGTATGCGAAGAAGGCGTATCCGAAGGCGAAGCTCCTGCCAATCCGCGGGTCGATCGATTCGCGCATCCAGCAGCTGCGCGACGGACGCTACGACGCCGTGCTGATGGCGCTCGCGGGCATCACGCGTCTCTACGGTGGCACGCCGTCGGGCGTGGAGCTCATCCCCATTCCGCTCGAAGAGCTTACGCCGCCGGAGGCGCAGGGCTACCTCGCGGTCGTGTTCCGCGCGGGCGACGCGCGGCTCATGACGATGCGCGCGCATTTCGTGAAGGCCGTGCGCTTCGTGAGCGCGGGCGTGGGCGACGCGGGGTTGTGCACGGTGCGGGGGCGGCGGGATCTGGAAGAGGCGGATGTGGTGCTGGCGGACGAGTTGTTGGGGAAGGGGCTCGTGAGGGGGAATCTTTCAACGGGCAAGATGCCCGTTGTCCCAGTGGGGAAGAGGTGCGGCGCGCATACGATGAAACAGGCGGAGATTACGCGGCTCATCTGCGACGAGGCGCGGAAGGGACGGCGCGTGGTGCGGCTGAAGGGCGGCGACGCGGGGCTGTTCGGACGGCTCGCCGAGGAAACGGATGCGTTGACGGCGCTTCAGATTCCGTTCGTGGTGAGGCCGGGCGTGAGCGCGCTCGTGGCGGCCACGACGGGTACGGGCCTTCTTCTCACGCGGCGCGGGGAGTCGCGCGGGTTCACCGCCTACACGCCGCGCTCGACGGGCACGGAAACGCCGCAGGTGGCGTTCATGGCCACGCGGATGGCGTCGGAGGAGGCGCGGCGTCTCGTGCGGGAGGGCTGGCCGCGGACGACGCCGTGCGCGTTCGTGTTCGACGCGGCGGGTCCGCGCGAGGAAGTGCGCACGGCCACGCTCGGCACGGTGCGCAAGATTTTACCGGCGAAGGAAGAGGAACGTCCCGGACTTTTCATCGTGGGCCGCGTGGCGGCGCACGGCGGTTGGCCGCGTCTGGGCCCCCTTGCCGGACGGCGCGTGCTCGTGACGTGTTCGGACGCCGTGCAGGAACGCGCGGCGACGGTGGTGGAGGATCTCGGGGGGCGTCCGATCCGCTGGCCGCTTATCGAACTGCGCGCGACGCGCGCGTTCGGCGAGGAGGTGGCGGATTACGATGCGATCGTGCTCACGTCGCCGTCTGCGGTGCGCATCTTCTTCGCGAACTGCACGTGTGACGTGCGGCGGCTCGGCGCGTTCTACACGTGCGGCGCGGGGACGGACGCGGAGTTGCGTCGGCACGGAATCTCGAGCGATGTGGTGCCGGCGAAGGACTTCTCGGCGGCGGGACTTGTCGCGGAGATCAAGAAGCTGGATTTACGCGGGAAGCGCGTGCTGCGTCTGCGGAGCGCGAAGGCGGGGCCGGACGTGGCGCGCGCGTTGCGCCGCGCGGGCGCGAAGGTGGACGACGTGGTGCTCTACGCAAACGAGGCGTACGCGCCGGAGGGGGTGTTGCCGCCGTTCGACGACGTGTTTTTTGCGTCGGCCTCGGCGGTCGAATCCTTCCTCGCGCGTTACGGCGCGGGGGCGTTGCGCGGGAAGGGCGTGTTCGTGATGGGCGGTCCCACGCGCCGCGCGCTCCCAAAGAGTTTTTCCGCAAAGGCGCGGATTTTTGATATAATGGCCGCAACCTTGGGGGCACGAGGGTCAGACCCCATTGGTGGTACGCCAAGAAAGCTTGGCAGAACTTATTAGCTGAAAGGGGGGCACGAGGGTCAGACCCCATTGGTGGTACGCCAAGAAAGCTTGGCAGAACTTATTAGTTGAAAGGAGCTAATCTCATAGATATGTCGTGATATGAGTAGGAGGGCGGGCCGTGCGAAGGGTG